>MHBL01000225.1 GCA_001803235.1 Lentisphaerae bacterium RIFOXYA12_64_32 | reverse complement strand
CGCCCGCGTCCTCGCGGGCTGTCTTGGTGCCGCATCGGTTAAATCGACAGACCCTTCAGGCGGTCCGGGGTCCTCGCGGCTGGCGACGCCCCCCTCACTCGTCACCGAGCCGCTGCAGGGCCGCCGCCGCGTCGTCATCACCGCGACTGCGCGCGATCTGATACCAGTGCTTCGCCTTCTTGATGTCCTTCTTCACGCCCTGACCGTACTCGTAGGCGTAGGCCAGCCAGAACGCGCCCGTCGGGCAGCCCTGGTCCGCCGCCTGCTGGTAGTACGGAATGGCCTTGGCGTAGTCCTGCTCGACACCGTGGCCGTTGCGGTAGCAGTAGCCCACGTCGCAGAGGCCGCTGTTGTGCCCCTGCGCCGCCGCCAACCGGTACCACTTCAGGGCCTCAGCGTAGTCGCGCTCCACGCCCTGCCCCTCATAGTACATGCATCCGAGCTGATACTGGGTGCTCGCGTCGCCCGCCTCGGCACGTTTCCGCAACTTGGTCAGTTCCGATTCACGCGCACCCATGCCCACCTCCTGGTTCAGAGTGATGAAGGACGGGGTTCAGGCCGCTCCTCGACACGCAACACGCAACACCCGACACGTAACGCACGGCACGTCGCAAGACAATGTACGGAACGCACGGCGCCGCGTCAACCCATCAGGTCGCCGCTCGGTCATGCGTCTGCGGCACTGGCTCGTGAGTTGCGGCCCAATCACCTGTCATTGGTGCCACTATGTTTACATCGGTCATTTAATTAATGCCATGATCCAATTGGCAACGGGTATACACCGGAATACGTTGCCGGTTGTGCGGCTGTTCGGGATAGAGTTAGCCCCGAACGGACGTCGCGGTCCAGGGACGACGAGGTTCGAGACAAGTCGGCGGGGTGGAAGGAGTTGACACATGGGTAGAATTCCGATAAGTGCAGTGAGCGCAGCCGTCGGGTTGGCCATGCTGGCGGGCAGTTCCAGGTTTCACGCGCCGGCGTCGGCTGCAGAGCCCGCGGATATTGTCCCGCCACCGGCTGACGTGTACGTCGCCGGCAACGGCAACGACGCCTGGTCCGGCCGGTTGGCAACTATGCGGAGAACAACCACATCCACCACACCGGGCTGGACTGGAAGCAGGGCTGTGGAGTCCGCGTCGAGGGTATCGGCAACCGCTTCTCGCGCAACACGGTGCACGACATCCCGCGCATGGGCGTGATCTTCGGCGGCCACGACCACATCATCGAACTGAACCACCTGTACCGGCTCAATCTGGAGACGTGCGACACCGGCGCGATCTACACGGGCGGCCGCGACGCCGTGACGCCGTGGGGCTGCATGGTCCGGTACAACTACATCCATGAGGTGATCGGGTTCGGCCGCGAGCACGGCACGTGGGGCAGCCCCACGTTCTCCTGGGGCATCTACCTCGACGACCTGGCCAGCGGCGCAACCGTGTTCGGCAACATCGTGGTCGGCTGCCTGCGCGGCGGGGTGCACATCCACAGCGGCCGCCACAACCGGATCGCGAACAACATCCTGGTGGACGGCACGCTGCAGCAGATCGAGTTCAACGGCTGGACCGACGCGCACCCGTACTGGGCCGGCCAGGTCGACGCGCGCCAGAAGAACTGGGAAGAACGCCAGGCCCTGCCCGAGTGGCAACATCTGGAGTTCGGGTTCACAACCCCGACGGCCGACCAGCCCGAAGGCATCGCCGGCATGCGCGACCTCTACATCCGCATCGACTGCCGCGACAATTCCGGGACCGTCTGGATCGACGACCTGTCCCTGCGCGAAGCCGAGACGGTCGACGAGTGGACCGCCTGGCAGGAGATGGGCCTGGACCGCAACTCGGTGGTCGCCGATCCGCGGTTCGTCGACGCAGCAAAGAACGATTACCGCCTCAAGCCCGAATCGCCCGCGCTCAAGCTCGGGTTCGAGCCCATCCCGGTCGACAGGATCGGCTGCTACGCCGACCCGCGACGCGCCACCTGGCCCCTCGTCACGGAGCGCTAGGCCGGAGTGCCGCCGCCACGGAGTGCGGCAGTCGCTCCGAGCGGTATATTTGGCAGAAATGACAGCCTCGGATGAACGAGTTGGCGGAACGCTTCCTTCCCCGACAAATCCCATCCGACGGCAACCCGACGTTGGTCAGGCACAAGGGTGGACACACCAATGTTTTCGCTCAAAAACGCGGCTCTGACCGTCAGCATCCTCGACCCCGTCGCGGACCAGGCGCGATTCGGGACGCGCTACTGCACGGGCGGCTACATCTTCCAGATCACCGATGCCGACCACGGCGATCTGCTGACCGGGCCGACGTTCCCCGACAGCTTCAACACGTTTGACGGGCAAGGCATTCCGGACGCTTTCAATCTTGGCCCGGTACGCAACCCTGCGACAACCGATGCGAAAGCGCTGATCATCGGGACCGGCCTTTGCGACCTGCAGGCGAACCAGGTCCTCGAGTTCTGCCGCTGGGACATCACCGCGACCGACTCCAGCATCTGCCTGCTGACCTCACAGGCATTCGAGACCTACGCGCTCGATCTGGAGCGGTGCGTGAGCCTGCACGGGCGCGCGGTCCGGTCGGCCACGCGCCTGAAGAACAGCGGGACGCGGCCCCTGCCCTTCCGCTGGTTCCCGCACCCCTTCTACCCACAACCCGCGACCGACGAACTGTGCCGGTTCAATGTGCCCGTGAGCTTCCCTGCCAACGCAGGATACGACATCGCGGCAAGCGGCTTCATCCGCCGCCTGGGCTGGCCTTGGAACTCCGGTCACTACCAGGCCCTGGACCACGGCGGCAACTGCAACCTCGTCGTACTCCAGAGACACCCCAAACTGGGTCTGGTCTCCGGCACCTGCAGCTACATCCCCACGTACCTTCCGATCTGGGGGAACCCGCACACGTTCAGTTGGGAACCATTCCTGGACGGGTCCATCGGCGCAGGCCAGGAACGCGCTTGGCACATTGACTATGACTTTTGAGCGCCACGCCCGGTTGCGACCCGCCGCCGCAACCCTGCTGTGCTCGGGAGGAAAGAATGATCAGAATCACGGTGTTTGCTGTCGGAGTAGGCGTGATGATGACATCCGCATCGGCGAATGAGTTGAAGGTCATTTATCCTCAACCCTATACGCTGTTCCAGCGGGACACGGCAGAGAACGGCGTCATTGGCATCCGGGGGACATTCCCGGCTGATAAGCGTCCTGAAAAACTGGAGGCGCGCTTCGCCGGGGGCGCGTGGCAGGTCGTTGATGCCCACCCCGGCACTGATGCGTTTGCCGGAACACTTCCGGCCCCGGTGGGGCAAGGACTCCTGGAAGTGCGGGGCGCAGACGGGTCCGGCCTGGCGGCGAGTGTGGAGTGCGTGGGCGTGGGTGATCTTTTCCTGATCACCGGCCAGTCCAACGCCGACGGTCATGGCAAGGAGATGGTGAAGCTCGATCCCAAGAACCCATTTGTCGGTGTGAAATACAGTCGTGACGTGTGGTCGGAAGGAAGCGATCCTTCGTCCAGCACCGGGGAATACGGGTCGCCCTGGCCGATCGCGCTCAACCGCCTGATCCCGGATCAGAAGGTGCCCATGGGATTCATTGCCGCCGCGGTCGGTAGCACCGTGGTCAAGCAGTGGCACCGCACCGAAGGCGCCACGGCCGCAAATGCGTGGGCGCCGGGCGGCATGTATGCCCGTGCGCTGGAGATGGTCAGGACGGCCACGGATGGAAGCATGAAGATTCGGGCCGTGTTCTACTACCAGGGCGAGAATGACATGACGCACTGGAACAAACTGACGGTCATGGGCGACTACAACGAGTACAAGACCAATCTCGTGGCAGCCATCAGCGATTTCTGGTATGACTACCACGTGCCAATGCTCATCGGGCAAATCACCTATGAAACCGATCGCCAGAAATGCGACAATGTCCGGCGGGCGCAACAGGAAGTCTGCAAAGAGCACCCCCACGCCTTGCCCGGCGCCATCACCTATGACATTTCCGGAGAAGCCGGTTGGACGGGGCACTACACGACGGCCGCCGAGATGAAGGCGTTCTCCGACCGCTGGACCGCCGCGATTCTAAGCGGTGTCTATGGTCGCAAGGAAATGGCCCCTCCGGAACTGCTGAGCCTCCAGCGACGAGGGGAAAAGCAACTTGTCTTGACCTACAGTCAGCCCATGGCTCTGAAGTCCTGGGACGGTCGCACGGGAACCAAGGCCGAGGGGTTCCGTTTCCGGGTAGGCGACCAAGTCCTGACCGACGCGCAGGTGGTGACCACGGACATTCGTGACAAGGAAGTGATCGTCGAGATCAGTCGCGGTCTTCCCGCCGATCTGCGCGTGGACTATGGCAGCGGGCCTGATGGTCAGGGCAGAATCACCCTGCGGAGCGCCGCCACCGGCGTGCCCGCGCCCATGATCTTCGGCCGACCCGTGGAATAGGCAGGGCGCTTCTTGTGGCACCATTGGCGCGTATTGTCCAAGCGCGACATCGTTCCCCCGCCCCTTTCCCTCCATTCCCGCGCCGTCCGCGTTGTCCTGAGCGAACACCACAAAGCGTTACTTCTTCTCCGGATCTCGGGATCCGTTGCTCGGGGCGCCGGAATCCGCGGTGCCGACACCTGATCCTGGCCCTTGCCTGCTTCCGTTACCACCGACATCGCCGTTCCCCGAATCCGAGTTGGACGCTCCTCTTGCCTTGCGGCGACGTACGACGGCGATGGCGCCGCCAAGCGCTAAGGCAACTCCGAGGACCGATAGCAACCATTTCATCTTGCCGGTTGCCGCATCTTCCGGCGATGGGGCCTGGTCTTGCGATCCCGCCGCTGATGGCCCAGCCTGACTGGGCATTGCCCTCGGGGTGACTCCCGGACCTGAAGTCTGGGGGGGCGCGGAGCGAGGCGTTCTCTTTCCAGGGGGATTGAAACCCGGCCAAGGCGGGTGCGGTTTGCCGGCCAGGACCGCCTCCATGATCGGTTTGTAGGCGAGACGCTTCTTCTCCATTTCCAATACCTGCGGGAGAATCTCCATGCTGCGTTTCTGACGCGCGACCTGGTCGCGCGCCCGGCGCGCGTCAATCTCGGCTCGTTTCTTCAACTCGCACTTTATGGCTGCCGCGTTCCCCTCCGTGTCGCTCAACTTGTCGACCATCTTCATCATGGCGACCTGCTCGCCCAATTCCTTTTTTTCGAATTCACCGCCCTCCACCCCGTCCTCCAGATTCGGCGAGCCGAAGGGGTTTACGTATTGCAGTATCCGGTAAGTGAATGTGTTTTTCCCCTTCGGTTGATCGCTGGCGTCCACACTGCCTCGGAATAGATACCGCCCGTAGAACGTCCGACCATCGCCAGCAGACTTCTGGGAGAATACCTCGATGCCTGCCGCGTCACCACGGGCTGGCCTTTCCACTGCCAGTTCTTTCTGGTAGCCATCCTGTGGCGCAATCACGCCGCCAGAGATGTCGGGATTGAGGAGGACTCCACCGTTGGGTGCCTCGAAACGAGTGTAGGATGTGGTTCCGTCCCCGCTGAGGGTTGCCGAAACCCACAAGTCCCCATCAGCGTGCGCACCTTCGCGGCAGACCCATTCGTCCAACTGGCGGTAAGGTTGCTGCGAAAACTGCTCTTCTGGGTACCGCCCCGCGTACGGCCGCCAACCGTTGTAGTAAGTGTAGACTGTGCCGTCCGCGCGACCGCCCATCATGGTATTCGGTTCTTCCTTAGCCAAGACATCCGCCGGGTAGTACTTCCACACGTAGTAGTAGCGCATTCCATCCTGGTCGGTCTGATCGCGGAAAGCCCTGCCGCCGGCTTCGTAACCGTCCGCCGGGATCTGAATCACATCGTCTATCCCGCCAACCGAACATTCCGTTCCACGCACGGCCAGCCCAAACCAGCCTGCCGCGTCGGCAGTCGCGGTTACCTCCCTAACGGAACCATCCTCTCTGCGAACCGTGAAGGTGATCTTTGCAGTGGCGATACCTTCCCCAAACTGGTCCATCACCCGGCCATGGAACTCGATGGGGCCGTCTTTGCGTTCTTCCAGGGCCAGAGCCCAGCAACCCGCGATACAGATCAGGCCTGCGAGCAACACTGCCGGGCAGGCAAGGGATGTGCTCTTTCCCATGTGAATCCATCCTTCATACTGGGGACGCGCACCGAGACCAGATCCAGTAGCCGGCCATCCGAGTAGCCGTCACCCGATGACCTCGCCAGCCCAGAGTTGTTGCAGGAACGCTGCCCACGGGACAATTCGCACGTCGCCGACTCGCCGCTCCTCGCTCTCGCAGCAGACGACGATCGCCTGCCGCGGCTTGTGTTCGGAGGCGAAGGCATGCAGAGCCCGGCAGTCGCGACCCTCTACCCGACTGGAGCCCTTCACTTCGATTGCCACCTGACCGCCGCCGAGGATGAAATCGACCTCCACGCCCTGCCGCGTACGCCAGAACTGGATGTCGTAGTTCAACTCGCTGTACGAGGCGTGCGCCGTCAACTCTGTGAAGATGAAGTGCTCAAAGGCTCGGCCGAAGGCTTCGCCACGTGCCTCGGCGACGTGACGCTTGACGAGGGTGCCCGCCACCCCCACGTCAAAAAGGTAGAACTTCGCCGCCTTGGTGATGACATCGCGCCCCATGCGCCGGCTGAAGGGTTCGACGCGCCGGCCCAGAAGCGTATCGATGAGAATCTGGTAGTACTCCTTCACGGTCTTCGCGTCCACGCCGCATTCGCGGGCGATGTTGGCGTAATTGGTCAGCTCCCCGTGTGTGTAGCCCATAGCGTCGAAGAACCGGGCGAACGCCGGAACGTTTCGGGTGAGTCCTTCCGCGAACACCTCCTCTTTCAGGTAGTCCCGCACGTACGCCTGCAGCGACTTGCGAAAACCTTCGGCGAGATAGTGACTGGGAATGGCCCCGCGGTTCAACACCCGAAGCAGGTCAACCGTTCCGATCTCCGGCGACACCAACGGGAACAACTCGTGGCGCCAGGCGCGACCGCCCAGCAGGTTGGCTTGGCCGCGCTTCAGTTTGCGCGCGCTCGAGCCGCACAGGATGAACCGCAGACCGCGATTCTCGATCAACCAATGCACTTCGTCCAGCAGCGACGGCACCTTCTGGACCTCATCCAGGATGATCGGTTGCCGCAGTACGGCCGGTTCCTTGGCAAGCAACCGCTGGCGCAGCAACCCCGGCCGTTTGGCGAACTCCAGGGCCAAGTCCGTGTCGAGGAAGTCATACACGAGGCTGTCCGGAAAACGTTCGCGCAGAAGCGTTGACTTGCCCGTCTGACGCGGCCCCCACAGGAACGCCGACTGCCTGTCGGGAAGCTCGATACGCAGTCTTCTGGGTAGGCTGTTCACAGGACTATTCTCCCGAATAGTTAAACTATTCAGGAGTATAGTCCTCTATCTGCGCATGTCAAGCGCACCGGAATTCAGCGTCTCCCATGAAACTCGAGGCAACCATAGATGCGTGTCTTCGCCTGAGTACCGCCTTTCAGGGCGTGTCGATCTATAGGGCGTGTCGATCTATTGCCAAGAAACGGCAGTTGAGGGCTCGCGATACGCTCGCGCTCCAAGTTCTGAGCACAACGGCGTCTTGCCCTGGAGTAACGCGAGCCGAATAAACCGACGCGCCCTTTCAGGCGGAAGCCGCGGCGACGCTTCAGCAAGCGGCCGGGGATTGGCTCGCTGAAGCTCGCCTCCACTTCCGGCTGAAGCCGGGACTCCGGCGCGACACCGCAGTTTCACCCCGAGATGACCGGGCGGTCCGTCGCCCGGGGCCGCTGACGACTGGCGGTGGCGTTGCCGGTTTGCCTCACGGCGCCGCCCGGCGCCGCTCCTCGGTGCGATACCGGCGCGGCGTCAGGCCGGTGTGGCGCTTGAAAACGGCGCCGAAGTAACTCTGATCGGCCAGCCCGACCGCCGTCGCGATGTCGCTCAGGGACGTGTCCGAATAGGTCAGGAGCCTCTTGGCTTCCCGCACCCGCGTTTCGGTCAGATGCTGCATGAGCGAAATGCCGCACTCCCGGGTGAACACGTGCACGAGTCGTGATCGGCTCATCCCGCAGTGGTTCGCCACGTCCTCAACCCGCAAGGACTGGCTGTAGTGCTCTTCGATATAGGTCACGGCACGCAGGATGCGGTCGTCGGAAATCCGCACCGTCCCATCCTCTGTGGCACAGGCGCGGCACTCCACCAGATACGCCCCCAGCACGTCGAGAATGGGCTGCACCCGGTTCACGCACTCATCCCTGTACAAGGGTAGTCGCGCGTACTCCCGCTTCAGGCTGGAGTACGGACAACCGTCGTCCGCCCGGCGGAACGGCCCGAAAATCAGAACGCCGACGTACCGCTGGTCACGAAGAAGCGGCACCACCCACTCGACGGCCCCGGCGTGGCAGTCCTTCAAGTACGGGCGCCCGTGTTTCTGGGCCTCGACCGCGAGTTCCAAACTCTCACGCGGTCGGCACTTGGCATACCGACTCTCTTTCGCCTTGACGGCCATGCAGAACGGATTGCAGTGCAGGAACAGGGCTTCGGCGAAGTCTGTCGTGGGGCGGATAAGCTCCGCCCCACGACACAGCACCGGCACGCCGACCAGTTGCTGCAGCGCCTTGAGGAACTCGCCGATTCGCCTGCCCGTCTGGGTATCCATGGCTTGACGTCGACCACATCAGGTTGCTTAGGTTGTAGGCTGTTAGGCTGTAGGCTCCCGAACGTCGAGCCTGAATCTGCGGTCTCCATGCCAGATGGAAATGCGGCCCCATCAGACGCTTCGAGCCTCGCGTGGCCTCAGGCGCGATTCTTACCTACAGCCTACCTGGAGGCCGTTGCAAAAGGTTTGGGGACCGGCCTGCAAGGCCGACGCGACAGCCGATCGTGAGCTTGCGTTTGTCGCTGTAGCGGCCGCGTTGTACGCGGCTCTGAGCTTTTGCAGCGGGGTCTACCTACAGCCTATCCACCTACAGCCTGCCCGAGTAGTTACGCTTTGACTATATCATCTGGGCGACAAAATGACCATATTCTTATAATAATGGGCCTGTTTGTCACAGATAACCCGAGTCGGGCCAGGGTATTGTGGTAGAGAACAGGAGAAGGCTATGGGGCCGGCAGTCGGTCAGAGTTGGCGCCACACACATGGCGCCCCGGAAAATGGCCCTGAGCCACGAACGCTACCGCACAGAAGAAACGATGCACATCAGGAGGACGTTCGATGAGAGGACATGCCCTGTTGATCTCGTCGCTGGCGGTGGCTCTGTCTGGAGGTTGTTCTATGGATCAGAAGGCCAGTATCGATGCGGACTCCGCACGCCACCAGGTCATTCAAGCGGATTTCTACGTGGCCACCAATGGCAACGACCAATGGTCGGGCAGACTTGCCACGCCTAACGCCGACAGGACGGATGGGCCGTTTGCGACACTCGGCAAGGCCCGTGATGCCGTGCGACAGGTCGTGAAGGCGGACGGTGGACTGAACCGCGACCTCACGGTTCTTGTGCGGGGCGGGATCTACCGCCTGATCGCACCGGTCGAGTTTGGCGTCGACGACTCCGGAACGGCTGAGCACGCCATCACGTTCGCAGCCCTCCCGGGCGAGCGCCCAATCCTCTCCGGTGGCGCTCCGGTGACGGGCTGGACGCCGTGGAAGGGCGACATTGTCCGGAGTGTCTCACCGTCTGGCAAGGGCGTGAATCAACTGTTCTGCGACGGGCAGGCCATGATCCGTGCCCGGTATCCGAACCTGGATCCTGCCGATCCGATCACCAAGGGCTGGCTCTACATGCGCGACGTGCCCGGCACGGATCGCGGGTCGCGCGCACCCCTGGCACGACAGGGATTCATCTACCAGCCGGGCGACATCCCGGAGTGGAAAGACCTGACAGGCGCGGAGGTCAGCGCCTACAGTTGGACCGACTACACCCACGACGTCTCGCCCCTTGCGAGTATTGACCGGGACAAACAACAGGTCAATCTCACCCGGCAGGGATCACTCGCCTTCAAGCCACGCAACCGTTACTTCTTCCAGAACCTCCTCGAAGAACTCGATCAACCCGGCGAGTACTACTCCAGTCCCAAGACCAGCGAACTCTACCTGTGGCCAAGGAACCCGGGCGACTTGGACAAGGTCACGGTGCCAGTGGCGTCGGCGCTGCTTGAGGTCAAAGGCGATGGGGCCGCCGGACGATGGATCCGGAACCTGCATTTCCGCGGCATCACGTTCATGGAGACTCTTGGCTCAGCCTGCGTGCTGTCCGGCATCGCCCGGTGCAGCATCACGGACAGCCTGTTCACCAACATCGGCGGGACGGGTATCGACATCACGCTCGATGCGGAAGACAACCTCCTGGCCGGAAACGAGTTGGGTTACATTGGATTGGACGCCATATCGTTCAACGGGTACCCGCCGGGCGGCAAGGACGCCTGCACGCGCAACGTCGTCCGCAATAACCACATCCACCACTGTGGCCGGGTTCTGAAGGCGGTCACAGGCATCCGGTTCAACAACGCCAGCCACACCATTGTTGAGAACAACCTCATTCATGACATGTCCTTCTCCGGCATTGCGTGGGGTGGCGGGGCGATGCTGAAGTACTACACGGAGTCGGGCAAGCAACCCTGGGCTTTCCCGAGTAACAAGATCAACGGCATCGAGGTCACGCGTGAGAACATCAAGAGTTTCATCCAAGGCCGAGACAATCTGGTGCAGAAGAACCACGTGTACAACTGCTGCCTGGAAGTGTCCGATGGCGGTGCAATCAACTCGTGGGCGCCCGGCGTGAATAACACCGTCCGCAACAACCTCGTCCATGACGTGGTCGGCTTTTCCGCGACCGGTCCGGACAAACCTCACTTCCTGGCCATGGGCATCTACCTTGACGACGAGAGCGACGAAAGCGTGGTGGAGGGGAACGTCGTCTACCGGGTAAGCAACTACGGCATTCTCATCCACAACGCCATCGGCAACACCGTGCGCAACAACGCGGTGGCCGACTGCGGCAACGCCTTGATCACCTTTGTCAACGAGACGAAACGCCCGGGTGACAACCTGGTCGAAGGCAACATTGCGTCCTGCCCCGATTGGCCGACGGACCTGATTCACATCGTTCCCGACCTCCCCGCCCACATTCGCAGTGACCGCAATCTCTGCTTTTCCGGAACGAACCCGCCGCGCTTCCGCTGCACGGGGGCCATGACCCTCGAACAGTGGCAGGCGTCCGGGAAAGACACACACAGCATCATGGCCGACCCGCGGTTCGCCGACGCGGCGGACGGGAACTTCGCGTTGGCCAAGAACTCCCCTGCGTACCGCCTTGGCTGGCAGGCGATCGACGTTTCCGACGTCGGCTTGCTGAACGACTGGGGTCGCCGTCCGGAAACGGCCGAGGGTCGCGCCGCACGCGTGGACGGCCCCAAGCAACCGCCGTTCTTCTCCCGCGCCATTCTCAAAGCCCGGGCGCTGGCTGAAGGTGAAACAGGGCGCCCATCCCGTTGCGCCGTAATTACCCGAACGGACAAGGCGCTCGACAGCAACGGAACGCTGGCAGACTGGCCCGAGACCGCACGAGCGACACCCCTGGTGCTGCAGCAGAATCCGTCCGGCGCGATTGGTGAGAGTCAAGCGTTGGCGTTCGTGGCACGCGATGCCGGGAACCTCTACGTCGCGGTGGAAGCTGACCTCTTGGATCTGTCTGTACTGGAGACCGATCCAGCCAAGTCCGTCTGGGGCCAAACGTACGGTGCTGAGGTCTGTTTCCGTGCCGACCCCAAGACCGTGCATGTGCTGCACGGATTCGCCTCCGGCCGGCACGAACTGTCCGCGGACGCCGGAGCGTCCCCGGAGCGGATTCACGCCCTCACCGGGCAGTACGAATACGCCGCCCGTGTCGATGGCAAGCGCTGGGTCGGGACCTGGAAGATCCCGCTGCAGGCCGCGGGCCTGGATCCGGCCCGGGCGGCGCAGGCGCGGTTCAACGTGGGGCTCTTTGACCGGGCACGGCATGAGTGGCTCGCGTGGGTCGGGGCGCGGGGTCCCAACTGGCAGGTGGATAATGCTGGAACGCTGGTGCTGCAACCGGTAGTACCCGGCGCGGCCCCAAATCTGATCCTCAACCCCGCATGTGACAAGCAGGCCGGCAAGGAACCGTGGTACGAGGACGGCTGGGATACGGGGAATGCGCCGCCGGAGAAGAAGGCGCTAGTGTCGTTCGCCGACGAAGGCCGTCACGGGGCCTCATGTCTGAAGATCGTCGGTCGCGACGCCGTGGCCATGGACAGCATCCTGGCGCTGTGGCGGCAGAAGATCCTGAACCCGGTACCGGGAACCTACCGGCTGTCCTACTGGGTGAAGACCGAGAAACTCAGCGCCGCAGCGCTTGACGCAGGCGTCGGGGCCTACGGCTACCTGCGTGCCGCGGACGGCGTGAACGGGGAATACCTCTCGCGGGAGGACGGCTGGATCGAAAGCAAGAACCTGCCGTGGGAACGCCGGGAGATCCTCCTCACCGTCTCGCCCGGATTCCCCGAACTCTGGATCACCTTCGGAATGCGCAAGGCCACCGGCACCGTGTGGATCGACGACGTGCGTCTGGAGAAATGCGAGTGATCCGGAATTGGGCTCTGCCCAAACCCGCCGGGGAATCGTCGACTCCCCGGACCCCACATTGCGATTTGGTATTCCACGCGGCGGCCATCCGCCGCGTGGAATACCAAATCGCCACTGGGAGGTCTGGAGGGTCAATGATCCTCCAGCGGGGGTTTGGGGGCGGAGCCATCCAACTATGGTGAAAAGGCGTGGTTTCCCGTGGAGAACGTCATGACATCTTCTCAACACCAGACACGGGCGTGTGACTTCCTGGTTGCCGGGGCCGGTGTCGCGGGGATCTGCGCCGCGCTGCAGGCAGCGCGGCTGGGGCTCCGCACCATCCTGGTCGAGAAAGAGATGATCCTGGGCGGCAATGGCGGTCCGAATCTGGGCGTGGGCGCGCATGCCGCCATGAGCTGCAACCCGTACTGGAACGAAATGGGCATCATGGAGGAGATCGAGGAACACATCAACTGGCGGCAAGCGCGGATCTTCCCGACCAACTTCGGGTACAACATCCACCCGTTGTGGGACGAAGTCGTGAGTTCACTCCTGGAAGACGCCGGAGTACGGATCCTCAGGCGCCACCTGGTGCACGACTGCTCGGTCGAGAACGGCATCATCCGCCAAGTCAAGCTCTTGAACATCGAGAACCTCGACCACGTGGATGTAGAGATCGACGGGCATGTCCTGGACGCCACGGGCGACGCGTTCGTGGCCCAGCTCGCGGGGGCGGCGTGGCGCATGGGCCGGGAATCGCGAGATGAAACCGGGGAACGGTCTGCGCCACGCCAGGCCGACGACGTCATTTCCACCGCCAGCGTCACAGCGTTGGTCGTGGATTCCGGCCGGCCCTGCCGTTTCGAGCCGCCGCCCGGGACCCCGCCATGGAACCCGGAGAAACCCGACAACCATTTCAACCCCCGGCAGGCCATTCATTTCCTCTGGCAGGTGGACGAAGGCGGCGAGAGCGAGACCAATCATTCACTCTACACGCCCCAGGAACTGTACCTGCGCCTGGTGCGGCGCATCTACAGCGTCTGGAACTACCTCAAGAACATCAAGTTCCCCAAGGAGGCCGAGAACTTCCAACTGGTCTGGATCAGCCCCATCCTGGGCCGCCGCGAATCCCGCCGGATCGAAGGCGATTACCTCCTGACGCAGAACGACATCGAGGCTTGTCGTGGGTTCGACGACGCGGTCGCGTTCGGTGGGTCGTACCTGGATGAGCACCTGCCATCCTACGACGGTGGCTACGAAGTGCAGTTCTACTCGCGCCCCCTGCCTTACGACATCCCTTTCCGGTGCCTGTATTCGCGCAACATCCACAACCTGTTTTCGGGCGGTCGCGCTGTGGGCGTATCGCATCTGGCGTTCACCTCGACGCGCCTGATGCGCACCGGCGGCGCCATGGGCCAGGCCGTGGCCGTGGCCGCGAAACTGTGCCAGGACAAGGGTGTCACCCCGCGTGAATTGGCTCGGGACCATATCCAGGCTCTGCAGCAAACCCTTCTGAAGAACGACGCGTTCATCATCGGAATCGCCAACGCCGATCCGAGCGACCTGGCCAGAACCGCCCGGGTGACCGCCAATTCCGTGGCCGCACTCTCTCGGGCACAGGTTCCGGGCCGGTTCGCAGACGCCAGAACGGGTGTGGCCGCCGCCATCTTTGCCTACGGTCAACGGGTGGAAACCGTGCGGTTCTATCTGCGGAATCCGCACGCTGCCACGACGGTCACCGGGTTCCTCGGCTATGGCGAGACACCGCCCATCGAGTTGTTGCCGGTACCGGAATTCGTCCACAATGCCGGGACCGGACGGTACGAGAAAGTCGCACGCGAGAAACCAGTCGCTGCGAGCCCCGACGCCGTTCTGGAGGGCGCCTTGAACCCGACCGGCACAAAGGGCTGGGATGAGTACTACCGCCGCGTGGACAACGTCACAAGGTTCGACGTCGTCGCCTCCGAGAACAGGGACGTACCCGCCGGGTTCGAAGGCTGGGTCGAGTTCCATCTGGAAAATCCTCAACCGTTTCCGCCCTTCGATCGCGCCAAATCAGGACAGGCGGTGGTGGTCGGCCTCAGCGGCGAGGTGGAAATCCTGACCGCCGCGCACCTGGTGGACGTGGTGGAAGGTTTGGTTGGCGGCGAAACTGGCTGGAAAATGGACCTGGCGGCAGTGCCGGTGTTCGGGATCAGTCCGGATCCGGTGCCGGGCAAGGCGGAGAATCTCGTCAACGGCAAACCGCACCGTGAAGGCCGTGCCGCCCTCAACCAGTGGATGAGCGATCCCTACCAGCGTTTGCCCCAGTGGATCGAACTCGACCTGGGGTCGGAAAAGGAACTTCACGAACTCCTGCTGCGGTTCGACGTCACCGAACGCCTGTGGGCGGACATGTATCTGATCAAAGGCGACCGCGTGGCGAAGCGGTTGGTGCGCGACTACCATATCGACGTGTTCCACCAGGGGTGCTGGGCGAAACTGGTTGACGAGAA
The DNA here is from genome assembly GCA_001803235.1 of Lentisphaerae bacterium RIFOXYA12_64_32. GTDB lineage: Bacteria > Verrucomicrobiota > Lentisphaeria > Oligosphaerales > YB12-FULL-65-16 > YB12-FULL-65-16. The sequence goes on along the minus strand of MHBL01000225.1, from coordinate 33,523 downwards.
GGACAACTATCGGCGCTTCCGGCGGCACGCGTTGCCCGCCGGCACCTCCGGAAACAAAGTACGACTCACCGTCGACCGCGTCTGGGACGAGAACCAACCGGCACGAGTCTATGAGGTACGGGTCTATTGAGGGACGGGGAGTCAGGGTTCAACCGGGGCGCTGCGCGGGGCTCGGAAACAGCAGACGACGCCCCGACCATCGATTGCCATCGCCATACACGGACAAAGGAAGATGCCATGCCAGTCATAGTGAGAAACAGCCAGTTTGTACCTGAGAACAGCCGCGATGTGGCGTATGAGGATTTTGACCTGCGCTGTTCGCTGCGGGTGCCGGCGGGTGGGTGCATGCCGCCGGGCCAGTTCTTCCTCATCAGCATGCGCGTGAAGACGCCGCTGGTAGCGGCCCCGGAAGAGAACTATATCAACCCTCAGACGAATATGGGTGGCAAGCAGTACTTTCTGGCCTTCTCCTCCGACGGTGGCACGCGCCTGCAGAAAACCGAACGCCGGGACACGGAGCCCTTCTGGCGGGAAGTGGTCAACGATGACGGCAAAAAACTGGACGTGCCCCATGCGGCTCCGTATATCCTGGCCGAAGTCAAGGATGCGTTTTCCGGGGACCGGCTGAACGTCGAAGTGTGCGCCCGGGGCGGACAGTTCCGCGTCACCGTCAACGGTCGGCCAATCATCGACGTCACCGACGACTGTTACTATCCCAAAGGCTACATCAACTTCAGCGCTTCCGGTTGCGATCTGGAACTCCTTGAGGCCGAGATCCAACCCGCGTCCCGGGTGCAGATGGAGATCGTCGACGTGACCCCCACGCGGTTGTTCGTCAAAGGCGAACCCCTGCGGCAATTGGCGAAGGTGCAGGTCGACAACCGGTCCGGGACGGCGGTGCCCTGTTTCGCCAAGACGATCCTGGCGGGCCGGGAAGCGGTCGAGACCATCGGGCCCATCAATCCGGGCCGGCAGGAAGTGGACGTCTTGGTCCCCGACGTTCTGGAACCGACCCGGTTGCGACTGGAATTGTTTGCGGAGGGTTCTGACCATCCCGCGGTCGCCATCGAGCAAGACTGGCAGCCGCAGCGCAAGCGGACGATGTGGTTGTTCACGTCAAGCCACGAAGACCTGGGCTACTGCGGGTACATCAACAAACTGAAGGAGGAAATGGCGCAGTATCTGGACGTCGCCCGGAAACTGTGCGACGCGACAGCCGACCTGGCGCCGGGCCACCGCTATCAGTACCTCATCGAGCACATGTGGTGGCTCCTGGGATACGCGGACCTGCGCAGCCCGGCGCAGATGCGGGAACTCGTGGAGAAATACGTCCGGACCGGGCGCCTGGAACCCATGTTCATCCACTCCGGGACCCACACTCATTGGAACCAGTACGAACAACTGGCACGGTCCACCTACTACGGCCGACGGGAAGCCCGCGACCGTTTCGGCATCAACCCGGTCACGGCGATCTACGGAGATACGCCTGGAATCACCTGGCCGGCAGCCCAGGTTTTCGCCAAGGCCGGCGCAAGATACCTGCTCAACGCCCGCGGTCCCTGGCGCTATGAGAGAAAGTCAGGCGCCCCGGATCAGTTCTACGCCGACCCGGAGAACACCTTCCCCTATTACGAATGCGATCCATCCGGCGTGGTCGGCCCGTTCTTCTGGGAGGGACCGAACGGAAAGGATCGGCTCCTGACGCAGAGCATCTGGAGCTATGGCGGCGACCGGATCTTCCACTTCACCATGCACAAGGGCTACCACGATTTCGTGAAGTACATCGTGAAGTATCTGGCGTTCAAACAGGACTACCCCTGGGATGACATGCTGGAGCCCTGCTACACCGACCACGAGATACCCAACATCTCCATCGTCGACCTGGTCAGCCGGTGGAATGCGAAGTTCGCATATCCCCAACTGCGCCTGTGCAACCTCACCGAGTATTTCCAGCACATGGAACAGCACTACGCCGACCGACTGCCGGTCCGGCGCGGCGAACTGCCCAGCAACTGGGCAGACTACGCCACCATCGACCCCGAGTCGTTCGGCCGCAAACGCGCCCTGGCGAACGAGTTGCCGTTCCTGGAATTCCTCGCCTGCCTGGTACGTTCTTTCGACCCAGGCACCGCCTATCCCTACGCGGAAGTGTACGACATCCTGTGGCGGCTCATGGAATTCGACGAGCACTGCTGGGCAACCATGCTTCCACCCAGCCAGGACAACGTGTTCAACAACGACATCACCAAGAAAGGCAACATCGCCTGGGCCCGGCAACGCGCCGACGCCTTACGGGCACGCCTGCTCGCCGCGGTCAACCGGCATGTCCCCGGCGGCGGCCCGTGTCGCATCCTGGTCTGGAACCCGCTGGCCCATGCACGGGACGACGTTGTCCAGGCATCCACGGAGGGATTCCCCTTCCCGAATTTCCGGCTGGTGGACTCGGCAAGCGGCGAGAGTCTTGCCTGCCAGTTCATCACCGGCAAGGAGATCATGTTCGAAGTACGGAACGTTCCCGCCTGCGGTTGCCGGGTGATCCGCGTCGAACCGGACGATGCGCCACGGGAGCAACGGCCCCTACAGGACGGCGTGACTCACTTCGCCTCGGAGCATTACGACGTCACGTTGAGAGACGGCGCGATCACCGGGATCTACGACAAACACCTGCAGCGGCAACTGATCGATCCGGATGCGCCGTACACGTTCAACCAGTTTCTCTACGTGCACACGGAACACTACACGTCGCCGGATACGACCGTGCGGGTCCCGGTCATCGACCGGCTGACCGTGGAGTCGGGGCCAGTCGCGACCATCCTCAGGATCTACGGGACAGAGACCGAAAGCGGTGCCCGCTTGGAACAGACTCTGGTCTTCTACCGGCACAGCAAACGCATCGACGTGACCAACCGCCAGTACGAGGTTCGAAAACTGCTCTACGAAGGTTGCCTCGGAAAGTACTACGGCGATATCGGCAACCGTTACCTGGACAATTTCTTCTACGCGTTCCCCTTCAAGGTGGAAGACTTCAGATTCAGCGTGGAACTTGCCGGCGGCGTGGCGGCTGTGCCGGATGATTACCTGCCTGTCGGAGTACGCGACTTCTTCACGTGCCAGAACTGGGTCGACGTAGGGAACGACGACTTCGGGGTGGCGCTCTACACCCGGGAAGCGCCCATCCTGCACCTGGGCGAGATCCGCTACAACCGCTTCGACCGGAACTACGTGCCGGAACGCCCACACCTGTACAGCTTCGCCGTCTCCAACCGGATGGCGGGGCTGCACACCCGCAGCCTTGAGGATTGCGACCTGACGTTCCATTACAGCATCCATCCCCACGCCAGGGACTGGCGGACCGCCGGTGTCCCGCAGTGGAGTTGGCAACAGATGTGTCCCCTGGTGGCGGTCGTCGAGAACCGCGAGTCCACGGAACCGCCGGCGGGGACGGTTCTCGCGGCGGCGAATTCCGGCTGGGTTGACATCGGTAACCCCGGCGTGCAATTGAGTGCGTTCAAGCACACCGAGAAACCCGGCGGAGGGTATGTCCTGCGCCTGATCGAAACCAGCGGGCGCCCCTGCACGACTCAGGTCCGGATTCCCTTCCTGGATACTGACCGGGCATGGTTGGCGTCCGTGGCGGAAGATCCGCAGCAGGAACTGGCAGTGGCGTCTGCTCATAACTTTGATGTCGAACTGTTGCCATTCGATATGGTGACGGTCATCCTCCGTGCCAAAGGCGCCCCCCTTGGCCGGGCCGCCAATCTCCGCGCGACGCAGATCAAGGACAACAACCTCACGCTGACCTGGGACCGGGAAGGCAACGCCGACGGCTGGTACGTATTTCGGGGTGTGGAACGGGACTTCGCGCCGCTGCAATACAACCTGGTCGGCTACACCGGCACGAATGCCATCCAGGATCACGGCCTGGACTTGGGAACACTGTATTACTACCGCGTGATGGCGGTCGACCGGTGGAACAACGGCGGTGACACCAACGAGGTTCTCGCCGTGACCACCAGCACGACAAATGTCTCTCCCCCGGCGGCGCTCAGCGAGATCCGAGTGACTGTCATCGACCAGGAAACGCTGGCGCTGACGTGGAAAACCAGCCGCGAGAAAGACGTGGCGTTCTACGAGGTCTACCGGGCGGCAGCCACCGATGGATCGGACCGGGTGCTGGTTGACCGAGTCGACGCGGAACCGTTCTACATCCAATTCTATCGCGACCGGTCCCTGCGCCGTGACACCTGGTACTACTATTCCATCCTGGCCGTTGACACGGCCGGCAACCGGGCCGGCGAGTCCATGACCGCCGCCCGCAAGACACCCGCCGGGGATTGGTGGTTGGAACGATCCTACGCACACAAATACCGGCGGTAGCGGGTTGCCCTGGCTTCGGGCGCAACCTGCGACAGCGGCAGGCGCGAGCGAGCGTCCGCCAAACTGTCTTTCCCGGCCAGGGCGACAAGCGGAACAGGGGCACGACACCTGACGCCGGGCCCAACCGCGGTACTCCGTCGGCTGCAGCCGCCTTGCAGGTCGCTGTTTCTCGAAAGGGCATGCAGGAGGCCAAGAGCCGCGTGCAACGCGGCCACCACAGCGGTGAACTCATGCTGCAGTATTATGGCTGTAATATGACCATATATCTACAATAAACAGCCTTCTCATCACAGATTCCGGCCGGAACATGGAGTAGTGTCATGGTAAAGCTTTGAACATCTGCCGTGTGTCAGGCAAAACGGAATCTCCAACCCATGCCTAGTACTCGCAATCCTCCCGTGAATGCGCAGAAGATGACGGTGAAGATCGACATCGAAGAGACGGTCGACGTGCTGGTCATCGGCGGCGGCGTGGCCGCGGTCTGCGCCGCGATTGCGGCGGGGCGCAACGGCTGCGAGACCGCGCTGGTCGAGATGGACATGTGTCTGGGCGGGAACAGCGGACCGCTGCTGGGCGTGCACGTGTCCGGCGCGCACTCGTTCCACCCGTACGCGTCCGAGACGGGCATTATCGAGGAACTCGAACTCGAGGCGGCCCGCCAGGCGGCCAAGACCATCACGCTCGGCCACCACTACAACATCTCCCACCAGTGGGACCTGGTCCTGGAGCAAGGTCTTCGCGACGCCGGCGTGCGCGTCTATCGCCAGCACCAGGCGCGACGCGCCCTGACCGAGGGGCGGCGCGTCGTCGGCGTGATCGTCGAGGACATTCAGCATTTCCGGACCAAGCTGTTCCGCGTCCGGCACGGCATCATCGACGCGAGCGGCGACGGGGTCGTTGCCGTCGATGCCGGCGCGTCGTTCATGCGCGGCACGGAGAGCAAGGCCCGGTTCGGCGAACGGTCCGGGCCGGAAAAGGACTCCGCGATCACCATGGGCACGAGCATTACGGCGCTGGTGCGCAAGGCGAGCCACCCGGTGGACTTCGTCATGCCGCCCGAGTTCGCGGCGCGCGCCACCGCCGAAGGGCCGCCGACGAAGACGCCGGGCTACCGCCCCGCCGCCTGGCGTCCGGACGCCGAGTTCTGTTTTATCTGGGCGACCGAGAGCGGCGGCCAGCGCGACACGATCCTGGACGATGCCGAGATCCGCCAAGAGATTCTGTACCAGTTCTACCGCTGCTGGGACAACGTCAAGAACCACAGTTGCGTCGAGGAAGCCCGGAACTGGGAACTGGCCTGGGTCAGCCCGAAGTCGGGCAAGCGCGAGAGCCATCGTTTCATCGGCGACTACGTGCTGACGCAGACCGATGTCGAGGCGGCGCGGGCCTTCCCGGACAGCATCGGGTATGGTGGCTACTTCGTCGACGTCCACGAACCGGTGGGGCTGCGGTCCAAGGTTGTCTGCTACAGCAACCCGCCGCTCTGGAACTTCCCATACCGCAGTTGCTACTCGAAAGACTTCGACAACCTGTGGCTGGCCGGGCGGTTGATGAGCGTGTCGCACCTGGCGCTGGGCACGGTGCGGCTGATGCGCACGCTCGGCTGCATCGGCCAGGGCGTGGGCACGGCCGTGGGGCTGGCGAAACAACTCGGGTGCACGGCTCGCGAGGTTTACGAGAAACACATCGAGACGCTGCAGCAGACGCTGCTCCGTCAGGACGCCACCATTCTGACCACCGCAAACCACGACCCTGCGGACATCGCACGCACCGCGACCGTCACCGCCACCAGCGAGATGCGCCACGGTGTGACGCGCGTCTCCGGTGGTTACCTGCCGCTCGACGTGCCGCGCGGCGTACAGCTCTGGGACTGGGCGCCGGAATTGCGCGGCGCGGAGTTCGCTGTGCGTAACACCACAACTGAACCACAGAAGCTCCGGCTCCGGCTCGAGCTGTTCGAACGCAAGCAGCTCTGGAAAGATGAGAACGAGCGGATCGGGTTCAAGCACATCACCGGCCCTGCCAACCGCATGGAATGGGGCAGCGACAGCACGGCTGCGAAGTTCGCACCGGTCGCCGAGTGCGAGGCGGTTGTGCCGCCGGGTTTCGACGGCTGGGTGACGTTCCGGTTCACGAGGCCTGTGCCCATGATCCCTGCCGATCCTACCTCCGACGAGAACCGCTACAACCTGCTTATCGAGCCCGCGCCCGGCGTCGAACTCGGCGTTGACGCACACGCGTACGATTTCGCGCTGCGGCTCTGGCGCTCGGCCGGCGAGGCGACGTACAGCGTCGCGGGGGATTGCCACGCGTTCCGGCTCTCCCCTGCCCCGCGGTACGGCGAAGCGGTCAATGTCATCAACGGCCACAACCGGCGCTATTCGACAAACCCGGTCAACGCCTGGCTGTCGGACTTCGACGCGCCGTTGCCCCAGAGCATCACGCTCGAGTTCCCCGAACCGTGCGACGTGGCGCGAGTCCACTTGACGTTCGACACCATCGAGCGCTGCTACCACGAAGCCCCGATCAACTGCAACGAGCGCGCCGCACGACGGTGCGTGGCCGACTACCGCGTCGAGGTCAGGACCGGTGCGGGCTGGGAGGAAGTCGTCGCCGAGTCGGACAACCGCCAACGCTGGCGCGTGCACCGCTTTGCCGCCCGCAGGGCCGAGGCCCTGCGGCTGACGGTGCTCCGCGTGCACGACCCGAGGCACCGGGCGCGGGTCTACGAGATCCGCGCCTACGGGCCCAACGCGGCGGACTGAAGTGGCGACGGTCGCGCAGGTCTTCGCGCGTTCCGAAGCAGGCAGAGGAGAATACGCAGAATGACACCCCACTTCGTGCAGACGGCGACGCAGGCCAGGCTTGTAGTACCGCGTTTACGCGGTCCGGGTTACGCGTGGCCAGGCGCAGGGGGACCGCCTGAAGGCGGGACCACGAGCGTGGTCCGTCGGGACCCCGCGCCACGGCTGTTGCTGCCCGTGGAGCGAGGCTTGGGTGGGGTGGCACGCGGGACACACACGGAACGAGGAACTTCGGGTTTCACCCTCATCGAGCTGTTGGTCGTCATCGCCATCATTGCGATTCTCGCATCGATGCTGTTGCCAGCGCTGCGCCAGGCCAAGGACCGCGCCGCGAAGATCGTCTGCGGCGGCAATGCACGCCAACTCGGCGCCGCCGCACTGATGTACGTGACCGACTTCGACGAGTACCTGCCCGCCGGCTACCCGGTGCCGGGGACTGGCAAGACGTGGCTTGACGTGATCGGCACCTACTACGGCGACGATGCCGGCGTGCGCACCTGCCCGACCTTCCCGCTCGACTGGAAGGTTGCGGGCTGGAAGACGGACTACGGCTGGAACTACGGCGGCTGGAACGACGGAACGCTGGGCAGCTTCGGCCTCGGCTACATTCCGTGGCTGCCGCCCAACGAGCGCGGCGGGTTCCTGCGGATGTCGCAAGTCAAGGACGCGCACAACCTCATCATGCTCGGCGACGCGCGGGACCGCATGACGGCGGCCAACCGCGCCGTCGATCAACCCATAGGGTTCATTGGCTATGCCTCTGAGCCGAGTTTCGTGCCCCAACTGCACGGCCGCGGATGCAATGTCGCGTATGCCGACGGACACCAGATGTGGCACCCGTGGGCGCCGCTTGTGTCGCCGACAGGCCTGAAATCCGCCTGGACCCGCGCGGCGGACTGAGTGCAGCCCCGTGAGAAACGCAGGTGGAGGCAAACCGAGGGCCCCCAATCCAGGACCAACTCCGGGCAATTGGGGCTCGTAGTTCCGCCTTCAGGCGGTCCCCTTTCCCGTGGCCACGCGTAACCCGGACCGCGTAAACGCGGGACTACACGCCTGAACCAAAGACCACGAGTATAGTGCTAGAACTCAGGAGTTCCTGCATGTCAAGGCGCGCCGATGCAAGCACGTCAGCAGATGGTCAAGCAGGCGCCCCCGGCATCATTGTCCCACAGCACACAGTCCCGGTCCTCGCCGAGGCCGACATTCTGGTCTGCGGCGGCGGACCAGCCGGTATTGCAGCCGCGGTCAGCGCGGCACGGCACGGCGCCAAGGTGATTCTGCTCGAGCGCTGGCCGAGTATCGGCGGCCAGGCCACGAACGCGCTCGTCAACATCTGGCACACCAGCGACCGCACGACGTCTCCTACAACATGTGCCCCGTGTCGGGCAATCCCCTGGACGAGGAAGAACTCACCCGGCTCTCGGTCCAGGCGCGGCGCCAGGTCGTGCAGTACGTCGACCTGTGGCGACGCGAAATGCCGGGGTTCGAGACGGCCGAAGTCGAGCAGATGGGTTTCTGGCTCGGCATCCGCGAGTCACGACGCATTTCCGGACTGAAAACCCTGGATGCACAAATGGTGGTGAAGGCCGTCAAACAGCCCGACGCGATCGGGCACGGGTTCTGGATGGTCGACATCCACGACCCCAAGGGCAGCGGGCACACGACTTGGGCCGACCAGAAACCGGATACCATGCCGCCGGTTGGCGAGAGCTACCACATCCCGCTGGGCATGTGCCTGAACGCGCACATTCCCAACCTCGCGGTCGCCGGCCGGTGCGCGTCATCCACGCACGAGGGGCTGGCATCCGTGCGGATCCAGACCCACTGCATGGCCATGGGCCAGGGCGTCGGGACGTGCGCGCACTGGCCCTGGACGCCGGCGTGGACATGGCTGGTGTAGACACCCGCAAACTGCAGTCCGTGCTCCGCAAGACCGGAGTGCACTTGGAAGACATACCGACGCCATCGAAAGGCACACCATGACCTCCCGCGAGCGCCTGCACCGACTCTTCTTCCACCAGGAAATGGACCGGCCAGCGGTGATCGTCCGCTTCTGGGGATTCCGCGACGATCCGTCCAACGCCGCGCTCATCCGGTTGATGACTACCCGGGCTGACTGGGTCGAGCCCTGGGACGCCAGCTTCCTGGTGCGCACACCGGCCATGAAGTGGGAACGGAAAAGTGACGCCATCGGCGGCCAGGGTTGCCTGCTGGGAGACGCGTCTGACGCCGAGCGTTACCTGGCGCTGCCACAGCCGGAGATCGGCGGTGATGTGTCCGGGTTCTTCCGCCTGCGCGAACAGGTGGGCGACCGCGGCATCGTGCTGGCGTCGCTGGGCAACAACCCGGGCGGGCACGTGGCCGGGCTGTTCGGTTCGGAAACGTTCGCCAACATGTACGAAAAGACGCCCGACGACATACGCGCACAGACCGAAGCCCTTATCCGCGACTGCTTCGACGACCGGCGCGGTCTGGCCGTCAGCCCGACCGCCTCGCCGTTCATGACCGGGCGCGGCATGGACTGCTATCCCCAGTACGCAGCCATGGTCGAGACCGTCACGGGCTGGAAGGCTTGAGTTCTGGAAAGGGCTGAATGACGCGGTTATCTGTTCAGCGCACGAGGGGCATCCGCGTTCCTCGGCCCGTCGGGAACGGGAACGGGCAAGGGCAGGAGGAGAGGGAAGGATGCACATGACATCACGGCGATTCGATCTGGCTCAGTTCGGTGCGGTTGCCGACGGCGTGACGGACGACACTCCGGCGCTGGCGCGGTGGTGAACGTGTCCGGTTGCCGCAACAACCGTTCGGAGCGGGACGTCGATACGTATGCCAGCAGTGTCTCGGTCGAATCCTGCAACTTCACGAACTGCGGGAAACTGATGTGGGACTACGGGAGACATTGCTGGCCGACGTGTCCGACGCGACTCCGCCGAGCAAGCCCGAGGCCGCGACGCAGATGGCGTCTGCCGTCAACCCGTCCCCGACTCGCTTGATGTCAGGTTGGCTCCACTCGTCGTCGTTAACCTTCTCGCACATGATCAGGTTACCGAAGGACTTCAGCGCCCCGCAGATGGAGAAGATGATGGAGGTCGGCAGCAATGACCCGCGGAACGAGAATTGCCACATGCCGCCATCCAGGGGGAAACACCGCCGTCCCCTGCTGTTCCACCAAACCCGCCGCGTCCTCCACCAGCGTGACCAACCGCTTGGTGTCCTCATACATGTAGGCACTCAGTTTGTCCTCCGCATGTCCGGAGGCAAGCATGAGTGCCCCGCACAGGACCGCCAGCATCAAGATGGCCCCGTCATTACGCATGGGTCACCACGGTGAGGGTGATGGACACGATTGACTCTGACTACCCAGCGATCATGTCATGCGGATTCCGTCCGTCGTCGCGATGGCATTCGCGAGTCAGAAACGAGTATTGGGCGTCCACGGATCGGAATCGGACCCCGGATGCTCGCCGTTGCCCCGGACCGGGGTTGTCACCGCTGGCGAGCGCAATCTCCGCCGCGGCCTTGATGTTCTTCTTTGTCGCAGGCGAGAATATGGCGCAAGGACTGGGCAAGTGCAAAAAGCGGCGCAGGTCGCGCTCCTCTTCCCCGGAAAGGACGGTTGCCGCCCAAACACCAAGTGCCCGGGCCGTTGAGAATCTTGACGGCATCGCTCTTGATCCCCCGGAGCCCCCATGTATCTTGTTTTGAGGTCTGATAGAATGTCAGGGGTATTGTCAGCAGGAAGACAGATTCTTGTTGGCGCATCGACTTCTCCGGCGCGCGCTTCTCTTTGGCACCAACCCATCTTCTCGGGATTGCCGCTGGCGGTGTATCAGGTCAGGTTCCATCCGTGACAGGACGTCAACGAGGACTCGTGAATGAACCCCTCGAAAGGCCAACCCCACGTTGCCAAGGCTCAGACGGAGGAGACGACGGTATCGGGGAACCGGAACGCGCCGAAAGGGGCCGTGACCGGTGCTCCGCACCCGACCGTCCTGCACCTTCGACGGCCCTCCGCCATGCCGGACGCCGGGGAGGTCGATGGAACGGACCCAGTGCTGCTGTTGGAGATGCTGAGGCCAGCGCTGGACTCGGCCTTCGGCGATTTTGGCCTCGGCCCCGTGACGTTCGGCGCCGCGGATAGCGTCGAGATCTGCGAGACCGCGCATGAACGGACGGTAGCCATCCAGGAGGAGCGGGCGCCGGGGCTGTGCCTGCTTCTCGCATTCGGGGACGATGCTGCCTGGGAGTGCGCCCGACGCATCGTGCTGGCGACGGGCGCCGATATTGCGGTCCCAGACCCGGCCGAACGAGTGGAGCTGCTGCATGACGCGCTGGGCGAGCTCGCCAACCGCGTGATGGGCGAAGTCCTGAGTTCGCGTCGGGACTCTGTCCCCATTTCCCCCCCCCACGTTTTTCCGGCTAAAGGGACTCGCTTCTCGCTCGTGCCGGTTGACTTCTGGCACTGGCAGGTGCAAGCCGGGTTCGGGGCGTGCCACGTGTTCGCGTCTCCATCGGCGTCCGTGTCGTTTCTCACCGCCGCGAAGGCGCACGTCTCAGCGTCGGCACGGCATAGGGGCTTGATTGCGGACGACAGCAGGTTGATGCGGATGGCGATTCGCAAGGCGCTGCAGAGCGCCGGCCACGAGGTGGTTGCCGAAGCCGGCAACGGCACGGAAGCGGTCGAGCAGTACCGGCGTCACCATCCCGATTTCGTGACTCTGGACGTCACGATGCCCGGAATGAGTGGCTGGGATGCACTCAAAATCATCCGGGCAGAATGCCCGGAGGCAAAGGTCGTCGTCTGCTCGGCAGTAGCGGCCTGCAGCAGTCGCCGCCACACCCAAACGAGTCGGACCTGCCGCTGCCTTGGCAAGCCGTTCAAGAACGAAGACCTGCTTGCCGCAGTGAATGAGTTGCTGAGTGCGGTTGAGCCAGCCCCGGCGGTGCCGGTGTCAGAACCTTCGGACATGGACTGCCTGACGGGCGTGGTCCTCGGGCACTTCCGCATTGGGGAGGCCCTTGGCCAAGGCGGAGTGGGCACTGTCTACAAGGGAATCGATCTCAGCCTCAACCGCCAGGTGGGGGTGAAGGTCCTGTCGCAGACTCTTGCGTCGACCCCGGAAATGGTCGTCCAGTTCCTCGCGGAAGCGCGCGCGCTTGCCAAGGTCAAGCACCCGCATGTCGTTCAGGTCTATTACGCCGGGACGGCAGAAGGCTGGCACTTCTTCGCCATGGAACTACTCCCGGGCCCGGACCTGGAAAGCATCCTGAAACAGTCGGGGCCGACACCGCCGGGGATCGGCCTAGGCTACGCCATCCAGGCGGCGGAGGGTTTGCAGGCGGCGGCGGAAGCGGGGTTGATCCACGGCGACGTGAAACCTGCCAACCTCCTTCTCAAGGCAGACGGGAGCGCGTGCCTCACCGATTTCGGCCTCGCCCGTGCGGTGGCGGGGGGTGCGCAGGACCAGGCCATCAGTTTCTGCGGCAGCCCGGCCTACATGGCCCCGGAACAGCATTCCGGCGGGGACGTCGACCTGCGCGCCGATATCTACGCGCTTGGCTGCACCCTGCATCACATGTTGACGGGGCAGGTACCCTATCCCGGCTCAGATATCGTTGAGGTGGCGCTGCAGCACGCGTTCGATCCCGTCCCCACAGTCCCGACTCTGAACGCGGAAGGCAATCGCATCCTGGCACGGATGTTGGCAAAGGAGCCCGCTGATCGCTATCCTGACTACGCGACGTTGCTGATCGATTTTCGCCGCCTTGCGGAAGCGATGGGCCCCGACGCTACCCACCCCGGCGGCGTGCCGTGAACCGACGCCGCCTGGTTTCCCGAGGCAACCGGCTCTTCCTGGACACTCACCGCCACGCCTTTCACCATGGAGGTCCCCTGGGACAACACCGACGGGGCCCACGGCAACGGGACGTTCGCCTCCTGACACCCGCCAGGGCTGTTTCAAGATCTGGCGCCACGTCTCGGAAGGCCACGCCTCCGCGCGCACCAAGTAGGGGCGGCCTGTCCTCAGGCCGCCCCCCCTCCCGGCGCGGGAACACGCCGGGGGTACTCACCGCACGCGACAGTCACGAATCTTGAAACAGCCCTGGACAACCGCCGGAGGGACTTGACGCGGTGTTGATGCCAAACTAGGGTACCCAATGGGGAGGAATTGCTTGGGATATCTTGTCTTGTGTCTCGCGACGGTTGGGTTGGAGGGCAGGCAGCACGGCGCGCCCCACTGGGGATGCCCCGTACCGCTGAGCCTAAGACAGTCCATGACCTCCGATGGTTTGCCCCGGGTCGGGCTTGCGGCCTGGCGCGGCCCGAATGACGGACGGCAGACGGGTCGCCTTCGACGGAAACGCTTGCACCGTTGTCGTTGGGGCTAGAACACGTCCAGACCAACTGGATGGGCGACGGATATGACCAGAGATCCGGAACTACTGCAAGAGTTCATTGCCGAGTCGGCTGAGCATCTTGCTCTTGTTCAGGAAGACATCATTGCCTTGGAGCGAGATGCCACCGCCGCCGGCCCGGAGACCGTCAATCATCTGTTCCGGTCCCTGCACACGATCAAGGGTGGCGCGGGCCTGATGGAGTTTGCGCGCCTGACTGAACTGGCGCACGCCCTGGAGAGCGTGATCGGCCGCATGCGCGACCGGACACTGGTGCCGGACAGTGCCGTCACCGAGGCCCTGCTGCGGGGCATTGACAGATTGGCTGTGCTCTTGGGGAACATCGAGAACGAGAGCCTGCCCATTGAGAACGAAGTCGCGGCCCTGAAGGAATGCCTCCAGCCGGCAACCGGCAATAACGCCGCCACGCCGCCGGCCCCCGCCGGCCCAGAGGCGGCGGCCGAAGCCGAGGTGGAGCGGGATCCCGAACTGGTGGCAGAGTTCATCTCCGAGGCCGCCGAACATCTGGCCACCGTCGAAGACGACGTGCTGGCGCTCGAGCGGGACGGCGCCAAGGTCAACGTCGACACCGTCAACCATCTATTCCGGGCGCTGCACACGGTCAAGGGCGGGGCCGGGTTGCTGGAGTACAACCGCGTCAACAAGCTGGCGCACGCGTTGGAGAGCATTGTCGGCTTGATCCGCGGCGGGACTCTGGTCCCAAGCCGAGTGACATCGGAAGTCCTGCTGCGCGGCATCGACAAGCTGAAGCTACTGGTCGCCGATCTGGGCAACCTCTCGCTGAACACGGACGAGGAAGTGGCGGCGGTGCAGGCGGTGTTGGCCGGCGACGTTCCGCCGCCGCGAGACACCGCACCGTCGACGCCGCCCCCACCTGCTGCCCGCCAACCATCCGCACCCCCCGAGCCGCCGACCAGAGACGTTCCGCCGCCCCAGGACACGGCACCTGCGTTGCCACAGCCGCCAGCGGTCCGTTGGTCGCCGCCCCTGGCCGCCGTGCCGCCGACCAGCGGCGGCACGGCGGCGCCCGCTGCCAACGTAGCGCCCGCCCGGGACACCTCGGACAAAGCCGGCGGCGACCACACGGTCCGGATCTCCCTGCCGTTGCTCGACAAACTCATGAACCTGGCCAGCGAACTGGTCCTGGTGCGCAACCAGAATGTTCAGGCACTTGCGGCCCGGGACTTCGAGCAACTGTCGACCACGAACCAGAAGCTCAACATCGTCACCAGCGAACTGCAGGCTGGGGTCATGCAGACCCGCATGCGCCCGGTGGGCATGATTCTGACCAAGTTCACGCGCATCGTCCGCGACCTGGCACACAAACTCGGCAAGGAAGTCGACCTGCAGATCGTCGGCGCCGACGTGGAACTGGACAAGACCATCATCGAAGCCATCGGCGACCCACTGACCCACCTGATCCGCAACGCCGTGGACCACGGCATCGAACTGCCGGCCGACCGCAAACGCGCTGGCAAATCCCCCGTCGGCAGCGTCTGCCTGAGCGCGTTCCACCAGGCGGGCCAAATCAACATCCAGATCCGCGACGATGGCAAAGGCATGGACCCGGCCGTGCTCAAGGCCGCCGGCGTGCGCAAGGGCATTATTCGAGCTGACCAGGCTGAGACCATGACCGACCGCGAAGCGTTCAGCCTGGTGTTTGAGCCGGGCTTCTCCACCGCCGCCGCGGTGACCGACGTGTCCGGACGGGGCGTCGGCATGGACGTGGTTCGCGCCAGTTTCCAGAAACTGGGTGGCACGGTCGACATCGCCTCGGTGGTGGGCAAGGGCACCACCATGACGATCAGGCTGCCCCTGACCCTGGCGATCGTGCCAACCCTGATTGTGGCCGTGAGCGACTACCGCTTCGCCATTCCCCAAATCAACATTGACGAAGTGGTCTGGCTGCGCACGATCGAAGGGCCGGGTGGCATCCGGAACGTGGACGAGCGGGAGGTCTACTGGCTGCGTAGCAAGATGCTGCCCATGTTGCGACTGGGCAACGTCTTGGACATCGTTCCCGAGGCGAATGCGCCCCGTCGGGAAAGCGCCTACATTATCGTGCTGAAGCTCGGCAGCGAACGGTTCGGCTTGCTGGTCGACACGCTGGTCGACACCGAGGAGATCGTCGTCAAGGCCCTCCACGATCAGCTCAAGGACTGCCGCGCATTCTCGGGGACCACGGTCCTGGGCGACGGCCGCATCGCCATGATCCTGGACATTGCCGCGGTCGCCGAACTCGGAAAGTTGCGCTTCATCACTGCTGAGACCACGGTGCGGGCCCTGCGCAGGTCCGAAGAGGAACAGCGCACCGTGCTGTTGTTCGACCTCGGCGGCCCCGAACGCTTTGCCGTGCCGCTCTGCCTGATCACCCGCGTGGAGCAAGTGCAACCCCACCAGATACAGGTTGCCCACGAGCGGGAGTACCTGGACTTTCGCGGCATGGTCATCCCCCTCGTCCGGCTTGAGCAGACGGTACCGCGGATCCACGGCAACTATCGCGAAGGCCCGCTGTACGTGCTCATCCCCAAGTGCCGGAGAACGTTTGGCGTTCTGGTCGTCAACGTGCTCGATACTGTGGACGTGGAGAGCCAGATCGACGCCACGACCATCCGTCACCCCGGCATCGTCGGGTCGCAACTCGTCAACGGGCGCCTGACATTGCTTGTCGACGTATTCAGCACCATCGAACACGTGGAACCGGATTGGTTCGCGAACGAAGCCTCTACGCGGCCCAAGCAGGTCCTGTTGGTCGACGATTCGCCCTTCGTTCAGATGCTGATCAGTTCCTACTTCCGTGACAGTGCAGTGAAAATGACGCCCGCCGAGAACGGTCAGGTTGGGCTGAGCAAGCTCGAGGCCGGATCCTTCGACGCCGTCATCAGCGACATTCACATGCCTCTCATGGATGGCTATGCGTTTGCACGAGCGGTTCGCGGCCGGCAGCAGTTTGCGCATCTGCCGCTGGTGGCGGTGTCATCGGACGAAAGCCAGACCCGCGCCCTGGCTCTGGATGCCGGATTCGACGAGTTCAAGAGCAAGCTGGACCGTCAAGGTCTGGTCGAGACGGTTCTCAGACGCTGCACGAATGATGGCAGGCTGCCCCAAGGAGACTCCCACGGTGGCTGAGGGCATGCGGCAATTTGTTTCATTCGAGTTGGACAGGCGCCTCTATGGCCTGCCCATCTGCGCCGTCAAGGAGGTGAATCCCAACACCCAGGTGACGCCGGTGCCGCGCAGTCCGCAGCACATCCGCGGCCTGGTCAACATCCGCGGCCAGGTGGTCCTGGTCATCGACACCGCGGTGATCTTCGGCTGGCCACGGCGGCCCATCACCGAGAGCTCGCACATCCTGATCCTCAAGACCGCCCAGGAGGTCCAGCGGATCCGCAACCTGGACGGCGGAATGCGCGCCGAACGCTTCAGCGACAAACCCGTGGGGTTTCTCGCCGACCGGATCGGCGACGTGGTGACGGTCGACGCGGCTGCCCTGGAGCCGCCGCCGCCGCACCTGCCCGAGTCGATTGTCCGTTACGTGGAAGGTGTCGTCCGTTTGGGCGATGGCCTGCTCGTTGTCCTTAACGC
Organism: Lentisphaerae bacterium RIFOXYA12_64_32; assembly: GCA_001803235.1. Classification (GTDB taxonomy): domain Bacteria; phylum Verrucomicrobiota; class Lentisphaeria; order Oligosphaerales; family YB12-FULL-65-16; genus YB12-FULL-65-16. The sequence goes on along the minus strand of MHBL01000225.1, from coordinate 16,340 downwards.
TCCGGAGTTGTTGTGGGCAAGTTGTCCCTAGGGGAAACGGAACCGGCCGTCACCAGACCGGAACCGTTCGCGACACGTGATCCCAGGTTGAAAGGACTCGAACGATGAGTACAGAACAAGCAGGTACGCGTCCGTTGGAGGAAGCACTCCGTGGAGCCGTTCAGGCCTCCGACGTCACAGCCGGGATCGCCGTGCTGATAGCGGTTCTGGCGGCCGCCGGAGCCGACGCTGAACATCGCACGGCCGTTGTCGTGGCAGCGGCTGCCGTCGTCGCACTGGCAGTGTGCCTGGTCTGGACAAGCCGCACGTTGGCAGGCCGGGCAACGGCGCGCGAGGCCGAACTCAGCCTCCAGATCGAGAATCTGCGCGGAGAAATGGGCCGTTTCCAAGCACGCTCCGCCCAGACGGCGAAGACCATTGAGACGTATGCACAGCACCTGACCGCTGCCGACACCAACCAGTTGGAGTTGTGTGTCAAGATGATGTCTCAGACCGAGGATAGTTCGAAGGAAGCCAGGAGCGCTGCCGAAGTTCTGATTGTGCTGGAAGGCAATACCCGGGGAATCGCCTCCACGTCCGAGCAGTTGTCGGCCAACGTCGCCACCGTGGCCACGGCGGCGGAGGAGATCTCCACCAACATCAACAGCATTGCCAGTACCTCCGAGGAGATCAGCGGCAACATGTCGGCGGTGGCGACGACAACCGAGCAATTGTCCAGCAATCTGCGCACCATCGACACCGCCCTGAAGGGCATTTCCGGGGCCATAACCGGGATCGCCGGCAACGCCCGCGAAGGGGCTACGGTCGCCGGCAACGCCAGCCGGGCAGCCGGCGAGACCAGCGGCATCATGGCGGCCCTGGGCAAGAGCGCCGAGGAGATCGGCAAGGTGACCAACGTCATCCAGACCATCGCCCAGCAGACCAATCTGCTCGCCCTCAACGCCGCCATCGAAGCAGCCAGCGCCGGCGAGGCAGGCAAGGGTTTTGCGGTAGTGGCCAACGAGGTCAAGGAACTCGCCAAACAGACCACGGCGGCGACGGGGGACATCACCACCAAGATCCAAGGCATCCAGGACAACACTCAGCGCGCCGTGGACGCCATCCGGGACATCACCGTGATCATCACCAAGATCAACGAACTCCAGAACCTGATCTCCAGCATGGTCGACCAACAGACCCGCTCGACGCAGGAGATCAGCCGCAACGTTACAGAGGCGGTCGCCGGCATTAACGAAATCGCCAAGAACATTTCGCAATCCGCGGAGGGCGCCAACCAGGTTTCCAGAAGCATCGGCGAGATCGCCACGGGCGCCAACGACGTGGCCAAGAACGTCGCCGAAGCCGCCAGTGCCGTCAACGATCTGAATGCCAAGCTCTGCGAGAACACCGTGATGGCAACCGAGTCGAGTCGCTACACACGACGCGCCAGCGAAGCCAGCGCTTCCACCCGTGAACGCATGCAGGAGATGATGGTCGCCGTGGACCAAATCTGCGATGTGGTGCGCGAACTGGAGAAGATGTCTGAAACGGTTGGCGCCCCCGCAACGTCGGCGCCGGCGTGAGAACCTGGCCCGGCCCGCGACCGGTGTCAAGGGCCGGGCCGCGCGGTTCTGCCGTTCCCAACGAAGCGAAGGACGCCATGCCCCGTCTGATGAGTGCGCAGTGAGGACGAATGGGTACTGCCGCAAGCGTGATCAAAGTCCTGATCGTTGACGACGACGCCATGTGCCGGGACGGACTGCGCCAGGCCCTGACGGGTTTAGCCGACATCGAAGTGATCGGGGTCAGTCCGAACGGGACTCTGGGCCTGATCAAGGCACGGAGACAAGCCCCGGATCTGGTGCTTGTGGCGGCTTCGCTGACGGATGTGACGCCGGTCGATTTCACCCGGGCGGTGCTGGTCGACCTGGCACACACCGGGATCCTGATCGCCGCGAGCGACAGCCCGAAGGACGCGGACGCCACCATCCCAGCCCTGGAGGCGGGGGCCTACGATTTCGTCGTCAAGCCTGACGGCCAGTGCCGAAAAGAGAACATTGCCGCCGCGCAGCGGTTGCTGGTGCCCAAGATCCGCTGCTTCTCGATCCGACGCTACTCGCGCCTGGCACGACGCCTGACACCCACCGGCCGCAGCAACACGGATGGGGCATCCTTGAATGCCGCTCCGGAGGCCACAGGGACGCCGGAAACCCAACTTGGAGACATACGGGGGCGGAACCGCAACCGTATCGAGGCGGTTCTGGTGGGCGCATCCACGGGCGGACCAGAGGCACTGTCGAGGCTGATCCCCGCGTTGCCCGCCAACCTGGCTGCCCCTGTGGTCATCGTGCTGCACATGCCCGGGCCGTTCACCGCACGGATGGCAGCCGCCCTCGACCGCGCCTCGGCGCTGAACGTGTCCGAAGGCGCCGACGGCGATGTCCTGACGCCGGGGCATGCCTACCTGGCACCGGGGGCCCAGCACCTCACGGTAGAGCGCAACCGGAACGGAGCGTTGGCCCTGCGTCTGCTGGACGGAAACACGGTGAGTGGCTGCAAACCGTCCGTCGACCTCCTGTTCCGTTCGGCTGCCGAGACGCTGGGTGGACGCTGCCTGGCCGTGGTGTTGACCGGCATGGGCTCCGACGGGACGTGCGGACTGACAGCATTGAAAGCACACCACGCGCCGGTGTTGGTTCAGGACGAAGCCACCTCGATCGTCTGGGGCATGCCCGGCAGTGCCGTGCACGCCGGACTGGCCGATGAGATCCTGCCCCTGGACAAGATAGGCCCGAGAGTGGTCGACATCGTGGGGTCGCGCTGATGGTTGAGCTCTCCAATCTGGAATTCAACCTGCTGCAGGGGTACCTGCGCAACATCAGCGGTATTGACGTGCCCGAGGAGAAACGCTATCTGTTCCAGACCCGGCTGAGCGAGTTCCTGGAGGAGGAGAACTGCCGCAGTTTCAGCGAATTGTACTGCCTGCTGACGAAAGGCGAGCGCGGGCTGCAGCGTCGCCTTATCCAGGCCATGACCAACCATGAGAGCTGCTTCTTCCGCGACGGGCACCCGTTCGAGAACCTGGTGCGGCGACTGCTGCCGGAGGCCGCTGCCCGGCGCAACGGACAGAGCCAGGTCCCCTTCCCGATCCGCATCCTGTCGGCAGGTTGTGCATCGGGGCAGGAACCCTATTCCATCGCCATGTGCGTGCGCGACTGGCTCGAAGGCCAGCCTGGCCTGAGGGCCGATCAGGTGGTCATTCACGCCATCGACGTTTCGCAGCGAATCCTGGCCAGAGCGGCTCAAGGCCGCTATACTGATCAGGAGGTGGGGAAATTCATTAATGACCGGCAACGCAAACGGTACTTTGTGCGCAAGGGCGACCACTGGGAAGTCTGCGAGCAGATCCGCCGCTGCATCGGGTTCTCCGAGATGAACCTGTCGGAACCGTTCGGGTACATCGGCAAGTTCGACGTGATTTTCTGTCGCAATGTGATCATCTATTTCAACCTGGAGCAGAGGCAGAAGATCGTCAACAGCTTCCTGGGCCTGCTGCACCGGGGAGGCGCCTTGGTGCTCGGTGCATCCGAGTCGCTCTACGCGGTGTCAAACGCATTCACCGCGGTCCACGACGGACCGACCATGTACTACGTCCCCACGGCAGGAGAACCGGCCGGTAGTGGATGAACGACGGCGGCGGCGCGGCCCGCACCGGGCGCGTCGGGTGTCACTCGGGAGGTCAGAACCATGGGTCGACCACGAACAGCAGTGTTCCTCTGCAACTGCGGGCCGAACATCGCCGGCGCCATAGACTTGGACATCATCGCCGGCCAACTCGCAAGCCGCCAGGACGTGGCCGTTGTCGAGCGGCATGCGTTGCTCTGCTCGCCGGATGGCCAGCAGTTCTTCCGCGACACGCTGCAGAATCGCCAGGTCGACAATGTCGTCGTGGTCGCCTGTTCGCCAAAGATGCACGAGAAGACCTTCCAGGACCTGGCAGGGGAAGCGGGAATCAACATCGGCCATGTCCAGATGGCCAACGTGCGCGAACACTGCGCCTGGGTCACCCCGGACAAGGCCACGGCGACGGCCAAGGCTCAACTCCTGATCAACGCGGCCATCCGGCGGTCGCTTATCTCGGAGAACCTGGAGCAGCGGTCGATGGAGGTGAACACCGACGTGCTGGTCATCGGCGGTGGCTTGGCGGGCATCGAGGCGGCGCTGACCGCCGCGGCGGCCGGCCGCAAAGTCACAATCGTCGACCGCGAGATCTCCCTGGGCGGCGCCGTTATCAAGACCGAAGAGGTTGCCCCCAGCCTGGAGTGTGCACCGTGCCTGTTGGCGCCGCGGTTGGCCGCGGTCAGAGACAACTCGAACATCACCGTGCTCACCCGCGCCGAAGTCACCGAAGTGCGCGGGTTCTATGGCAACTTCACCGTCCGGGTCCGCCGGCAGGCGCGGGCCATCGAGCCCAGTTGCATCGGCTGCGAGGCGTGCTTCGAGGTCTGCCCGGTGACGGTCCCAAGCCGGTTCCACCTGGGCCTGGGCACGCACAAGGCTGTCTACACCCTCTTCCCGGGGTCAGTCCCGGCGGCGGCCGCCATTGACAAGTCCGCCTGCCGTCACTTCACGGACGGCACCTGCAACGCCTGCGTCGAGGCGTGTCCGTTCGGGGCGGTCAACTTCGACCAACCGGACGACGAGTCGGAGTTCGCCGTTGGCGCGATCGTGGTAGCCACGGGGTTCTCCTCGTGGGACCCACGCTCGATCTCCGCGCTCGGATATGGCACGGTCCCGGACGTCTACACGCTGCCCGAGTTCGAGCGCCTCGCCAGTTCCAACGGCCCCACGCACAGCGAGATCCGGCTGCGCGACGGCCGTGCACCGCGCTCCGTCGCGGTCGTCCACTGCGCCGGTTCGCTGCGCCCGGACGCAATCCCCTATTGTTCGCGAGTCTGCTGCCTGGGTGCGCTCAAGGTCGGGGAACTGGTGCGCAAGCAGATCCCGGGCGCCACCGTCACCAACATCCACCACGACCTGGTCCTGACCACCCCGCGCGAACAAGCGTTCTATCGGCGTCAGGCCCACGAGGGGACCCGGTTCCTCGCCTGCACGGACCTCGCCGCCGTCCAAGTCCGAACTGGCGACCACGGCATTCGCGTCGAAGGTCCGGGGTTCGAGCCAGTGGAGGTGGACATGGTCGTCCTCGCCACCGGGTTGCAGCCCGCCGCCGGCACGCGTGAACTGGCCGGCCTGCTGAATGTCGAACTCGACGCGGACGGCTTCCTCAAACCCGACCATGCGGTGCTGCATTGCACCGGCGCGTCGCTGGACGGCATCTACGTGGCCGGCTGCGCCGCCGGCCCGTGCGACCTGCCCACAGCCGTCACCCAGGGCCAGGCCGCGGTGGGCGACGCCATCAGCAAGCTGATGCCGGGACGGCGCATCAACCTGGAGATGATGACCAGCGTCATTGACGCTGACCTCTGCGCCGGCTGCCGGCTGTGCAAGGCGGCCTGTCCCTACAAAGCCGTCTCCTTTGACCGGGAGCGAAAAGTCTGTGTGGTCAACGAGGCGATCTGCCGCGGTTGCGGTACCTGCAGCGCTGCCTGCCCCACCGGCGCCTCCAAGGCCCGTCACTTTACCGATGCCCAGATCCACGCCGAAATCGGAGGGCTGCTCCATGGCTGAGTTTGAACCCAAGATCGTGGCCTTCGTCTGCAACTGGTGTTCCTACGCGGGCGCCGACAAGGCCGGCGGCCAGAAACTGGCCTACGCGGCCCAGGTCAAACTCGTCCGAGTCATGTGCAGCGGCCGAGTCGATCCCCTTTTTGTCATGGACGCCTTTCGCCAAGGCGCCGACGGCGTTATGGTCTTGGGGTGCCACCCGGGCGACTGCCACTACCGCGCGGGCAACAAGAAGGCTCAACAGCGGTTCCGCATCCTCTCCCGGATGCTGCCCCAGTTCGGCATCGAATCAGACCGCTTCCGCCTCGACTGGGTCGCCGCGGGTGAGGCGGAACGATTCCAGACGATCGCCAACGAGATGACCGACCGGGTCCGCGCCCTCGGCCCCTTGCGCATCAGGGGGTACGTGGCAAAGGAGGTGGCCTGATGACAGTCAAGCCAAAGGTCGCATTCTACTGGTGCGCGTCCTGTGGTGGTTGCGAGGAGACCGTCGTCGACTTGGGAGCCCGCGTTCTGGACGTCGTGGCCGCCGTCGACATCGTCTTCTGGCCGTGCGCCCTGGACTTCAAGACCGCCGACCTCGCCGCACTGGCCGATGGGGCCATCAGCGTGGCCTTTGTCAACGGCGCGGTACGCACCTCCGAACAGGCGCACATGGCGGAACTGCTGCGCCGCAAGGCCGCCTGCGTGATCGCTTTTGGGGCGTGTGCCTGTCACGGCGGCATCCCGGCCCTGGCCAACCTCACCAGCCGCGAACGGATTCTGCAGCGCTCATACCACGCGTCGCCCACGGTGGACAATCCCGCGGGCACGGAACCGCGCGAGTCCACCACAATCGACGGCCACCGCCTGAACCTGCCGGCGTTCGCGGACACGGTCCACAAACTCAGCGACGTGATCGCGGTGGACTACTCCATGCCGGGTTGCCCGCCGACACCCGACAATCTCTGGCAGGCGGTCAACCTGATCCTGACCGGGAAACTGCCGCCACGGGGCGCCGTGCTGGGGTCGGTCAAGTCCCTGTGCAGTTCCTGCCCGCGCAACGACTCCAGACCCGATGACCCGACGATCCCCAAGATCCGGCGGTTGATCGATGTGGTGGTGGACCCCGCCACCTGCCTGCTGGCTCAAGGACTGGTCTGCATGGGACCGGCAACACGTGATGGCTGCGGCGCCCGCTGCATCGAAGGCAACATGCCCTGCACCGGTTGCTACGGCCCGGCGGCAGACGTCCAGGACCAGGGTGCGCGTATGGTGTCCGCCTTGGGAACTATCCTCCAAAACGACGCCGGCGACCAGGGCACAGCCGCCCTCGATGACCCGGCGGGCACGTTCTACCGCTACACGATGGCCGCCTCGTTGCTCGGCGCCGAGCGAAAGGACGTCTGACCCATGGCCAAGACCATTACCATCGATCCCGTCACCCGCCTGGAAGGGCACGGCAAGATCACCATCTGCCTGAATGACGCCGGCGATGTGGACCGCGCCTTTTTCCAAGTGCCCGAACTGCGCGGGTTCGAGGCGTTCTGTGTGGGGCGGCAAGCCGAGGACATGCCCCAGATCACCAGCCGCATCTGCGGGGTGTGCCCGACGGCCCACCACATGGCCGCCACACGCGCCTTGGACGACCTCTTCCAAGTCACCCCTCCCCCCGCGGCGCACGCGATCCGAAAGCTGTTCTATAACCTGTTCATGTTCGAGGATCACCTGCTGAACTTCTATTACCTGGGCGGCCCGGACTTCATCGTCGGCCCGGACGCGCCGGCCGCGGACCGCAACATCCTCGGCGTGATCCAGACCGTGGGAGTGGCGACGGCCACCAAGGTGATCGAGATCCGCAACCGTTGCCGCGATCTGATGGCCTGGATGGGCGGCAAGGTCGTGCATCCCGTGCTGGGCCTACCCGGCGGCGTCAGCAAGGCAATCACCGAGGAGAAACGGCAGGAACTGCGCGGGTTCGCCTCCGATGCGGTGGCATTCGCCGGCTTCACCCTCGACACCTTCCACTCGATCGTTCTCGACAACCCGACCCACGTCGCCTTGATCGGGTCCGAGAACTACTTTGAACGCACCAACTACATGGGACTTGTGGACGCCCAAAATCGCGTTGACTTTTACGAGCAGGACGTCCGTGTGGTCGATGACGAAGGACGCGAGATTGAACGGTTCGCGCCGCGGGACTATGCGAGCGTGATCGCCGAGCACGTCGAACCCTGGACCTACATCAAATTCCCGTACCTGCGCAAGCGCGGCTGGCTCGGCTTCCGCGGCGGTGCCGGTTCCAGCCTGGTGCGCGTGGCGCCCCTTGGACGCCTCAATGCGGCCGAGGGCATGCAGACGCCGCGGGCCCAGGAGGAACACGACCGGCTGTACGCGACCCTGGGCGGGAAGCCCGCCCATCACACCCTGGCCTGGCACTGGGCGCGTTTAGTCGAAGTGATGCAGGCCGCCGAGACGGTCCAACAGCTGGCAAAAGCGCCCGAACTCACCGACCCGCATATTCGAAATCTCGATCTCAAAACCCCGACGTCGGGGGTCGGCATCGTGGAGGCACCGCGGGGCATGCTCGTACACCACTATGAGACTGACGCCAATGGTGTGGTCACGGCTGCCAATCTCCTGGTGGCCACCCTGTTCAATTCGGCCGCCATCTGCATGTCCATCGAAAAAGCGGCACGAGGCCTGATCAAAGGCGGCCGGGTTGAGGACGGCATGCTGAACCGCGTCGAAATGGCGTTCCGCGCCTATGACCCCTGTTTCTCCTGTGCGACTCACCACCTGCCCGGGCACATGGCGCTGACCGTTCAGGTGCGAGCCGCGTCAGGCGAAACCGTGGTCGTCGTCACCCGCGACGACGAGGGTCGCGAAACGCGCACGCCGGCGCCCGTTGCGCGGCCGCCGGCCGCGCGGAGTGAGTGCCGTCGGACGTAGATAGCGGCCTGCAGGTCGGGCGGATGGTCGATGAACATCCGGACGTTTGGCTGGGCGTTGACAGGACAGGAAGGGTTCCGCCAAATCATGGACGGGACCCGACTGACGAACCGGTAATCGTTCTCGCAATCGTCGGTCCTTTCTGCACCTGCACGGTGTTGGCCATCGACAGGCGATGGCCACGAGGATGGCGAGAAGCGAGTGAAAACCAAGGAGGGAAACCAATGGCGAATGAGGTACTGAACTGCAAGGGGCTGAAATGCCCGCAACCGGTTCTGAAACTGGCAATCAAGGCCCACACGGCGCCGAAAGGATCGACCGTCGAAGTGCATGCCGACTGCCCGTCCTTCCCCAAGGACGTCGAGAAATGGTGCAAGGATTCGGGCAAGGTGCTCATGAGTTGTGTTGACCACGGCGGCTATCACATCGCCACCGTCCAACTCTGAGGCAACCGGCTCCGACACCGGCAAGACCGTCGGGTTCCCAGAGAGAGGGGGTCCCAGGCCCGGGGCACTGACCGTCGCCTGGGATCGATTGTCCGCGGGGCGGTCCCCGTGACGGGGTTCGCCCCCGCGGTGGCGAGGAACAATACGGAGGATTCCGACATGAGCCAAGAACAACCGGCGCGGGAAATCAAAGAGCAGGACCAGGACGGCGTGACAGCCTACCACGCCCTGCTGGAATCCATCGAGCACCACGCTGACCCCAAGAGCAATACCGTCCTGGTCGTCGACGATTCGCGACTGGTCCGCAGAGCGGTAGTCAAGAGTATCACGGCCCACGACAGTCGCGTCGTCATCTTCGAGGCCGAAGATGGCCAGCAAGGATTGGAGCGCCTCCAGGAGATCCGGCGGAAGTACCTCCGTGATCCCCTCTTCATCGTTACCGACCTGGAAATGCCGGTCATGGACGGATGGCAGTTGATTGACCATCTGCGCCAGGACTACGAGTCGCGCAACTTGGCCCAAGGCATACCGGTGATCGTGCTGTCATCGTCTACCGGGGAGAAAGGCTCCTTCTTCTTCCGCAAGTCCGTGCACGGCGGCAAGTCCCACTACAATCCTCTGGTCAGCATCGCCAAGGATGCCTGCCTCGCGCCCCAGAAGTACGACGGTGTCGGCGAGCAAGGCCTCAAGTCCTGGATCAAGTTCTTCGCCACGAATGCCGCCAAGAAGTAGTCTTCCGCGTGGTACGTCTCAGGAGCCGAACCTCGACGGAGGGAGAACCGGGAACCGAAGAAAGAGCGGGATTCGGAGTCGCTGTTCGTCATTCAGGTCCGATGCCGAACGTGACACTCCCATCCCCGCCAATCATCCCCTGCCCACCCGGTACGCCGCAATTCGCGCGTCTCCAGCTATCTCCCCATTCCCCGTAAAGCAGGATTTTTCGCAGCGGCTTCCTTTCTGAACGCCGCTTGGACTTCGGCCACGCTGGCGCCGACGGGGATTGCAGCCGTTTCCTTGGACGAGCGAACATCCCGCATCATCGGTGCGGAGCACGCGACGCCGACCTTGATGCTGATCTCTTCCGCCCTTTGCACGATCGAAAGGGTCAGCTTCGAAACGGATCCATCGTCCTCTTTTACCGGCGCGGCGTCGATGATCATCTTCACAAGCCCCGCATTGACCATGTCGTTGAAGACTTTCCCGGCAAGGCCGGAAATATCGTTCATGACCTTGGCCGTCATCTTCGCCGGCAACGTCAGAAGCTGCGCATCATCCACGACCGCAAAGTACATGGTCGACGCGTCGATGTTCATCGCCTTCAGAAGCTGTCCGACCAGCACGTCGATGTCAATCGGCTTGGTCACAATCCCCGAGCAACCCGCCTTTTCCGCTCGGCCCAGCGCGTCCTGATCGGTCTGTGCGCACATCCCCAGAATGGGTGTGGCGTGCAACCGCGGATTGCTTCGCAACTGCTGCAGGAGCGTTTCACCCTCGTTGTTCGGCAACGACACGCTCATGAGAATTGCATCGGGGATGGCGCTCGCGACCTCCGCCATCGCGTCAGCGCCAGTCGGCTTGCCGACCACCTTCCAGGGCGCCTTTCCCTTCAAACCATCAGTGATCATCGAGATGATCGCCGGCTTGTCGTCCACCACGAGAATGGTCAGCGCGTCGGAGAACGTCTTCTTCCGCGATTCGGTTACCACCGGAACCAGCGTGACGATCTTCGCCACCTTTTCGAGGAACTGATCCGCCTTGAACGGCTTCACGATGTAGTCGCGAACGCCCAACTTCACAGTCTTCAGCACGCTCTCGCGATCAGACTCGCCCGTCAGCATGATGACGGGAATGCCCTTTAGGGACGGATCGCTCTTCAGTCTCGCGAGCGCCTCCACGCCATCCATCACGGGCATGGTGATATCGAGAATGATGAGGTCGGGCTTGTCGCGCGTCGCCGCAGCTATGCCCTCCAAACCATTGGACGCCTCCGTAATCTGGCATGCAAATGGCTTGAGTGTCTTGGCGATGAACTTCTGGAATATCTTGCTGTCGTCAACCGTCAGGATTTTTATGGGCATTAGCGTGACCTGCTGGAAACTATTCTCCCGACTTGATTTCAGGCTCGTTGAGCACGAGCTCACTATCATGCGTGAAAAGTGACAGAAAATGGCGTTCCGGCGTCATGGTTTAGAAGATAGCGCAGAGGCCTGGGAACTGCAAGGAATGGACAGTATCTCGAGGTGATGCGTCAGTGCTGGTCACCGCCCCCGGGGAGCGGCGGCAAGAGGCCATTCCGCGGGTCGAGCAGGAACGCCAGTTGCGCGTCGGCCCAAATCCGGTTGCCGGCGATGTTGAAGTGCGTCGAGTCCGTCTTCCAATAGTAGCCTGTCACTTGGGAACCGACGATCTTGGGTTTGAGCGCGGCATAGGAATCGAGGAATGGCACACCCTCGCGCTCCACGACTTCCCGCAGAACCTGGTGCGGGCGGGGTGACTGCCGGCCGGTGAACTGCTCGTAGTGCGGCACGCTGGCAACCATCGCGCGAACTCCATGGGACTTCAAGAGCCTCAGCGTAGACACCCGTGTCGCCATAGACTCGTTGATGCTGGCGACGGTCTCCGGAGGCCACTCGAGCGCCAGCCAGTTGGCACGGCGGTCGAGGTCGCGGAGACTGAGCTTGATGCGGGCATTGCGGAACGTTGTGTCCAGGAGGAACAGAAAGTCGGAGTGGTCAGTCAGCCAGTGCGGCAGGGCAAACGTGTTGCAGATCCGGGCGGTGCCCTCGGCCGTCATGATGTAGCGCGGAGCCATGGCGGGCGGGACCGCGACAATCTCGTGGGCGCTGTCACGGACGGCGTATGGCCGGTACCCGGCGTCGTTGGCGACATCACTCATGTCGATGTTCAGGACGATCAGATCCGGGGAGTAGTCCAGCAGCACCGTCTTGATCAGCAGATGGTACAACACGAACGAGTAGCTTGAGGTGCCCGTGTTGATCACTTCGAAATGAGCCGGTTTACCTTGGTACTCGGCGTTCAGTCCATTCTCCACCAATTCAACCATCTTGTGTTCCGGCATCACGACGCCCTGGGTGTTCGAGTCCCCGACGTAGAAGACACGGAAGATGTCCGCTGGCTTCTCGCGAGAAACGTCGTACGTCTCGTTCCAGCCCTGCGAGTTCGTGATGACGGTGTAGGGCACACCGCGGTCGTTGATCGTCGTGAGCCGGCTGGGAATCCACACATGGTGCAGGACGGCGTGGTCCATGAGGACGTTGCCAAAGGCCGGCCTGCTATAGAGCAGGTACTTGCGGGCGAAAAGCTTGGAGCCCAGTTCCAGCACCGTGGCGGTCAAACCGAGGGTGATCAGGGTGAAGAGCCAGCGGCGCGCCCGATGAGAACGGATAGATTGCTTTCCGGGGATCACGAGGAGTAAGGTAGTCCAAGGCCGGTGGGGTCGCCAATTTGTGTGAGACGCTTCTTTGCCGACCTTCAAGGCGCCCTTTGCCACACAGCACTCCCGGCTTTCTCTTGCCTCAACGCGGGTCAGCGATCATGACGTAGGGGCGCAGTTTCTCCAGCGTTTTCGGCCCGATCCCCTTGACGCGGAGCAGGTCTTCGATCCGCGCGTGGGGACGCCCGGCAATGATCGCGTCAATCCATTCCGTTCTCATTCCCGGGATGGCGGCCAGTTGTTCCCGCGTCGCACGGTTAACATCCAGAGGTTGCGGTGCAGTTCCGGCGGCAACCGGAGCAGCCTGCCGGCCCATGAACGCATCCAATTCGCGCTCCTCTGCGCGCTCAGCGGCCCGCAGTTCGGCGAGGCGCTCGGGGTTGGCCTCCGCCCAGACACCGACACGCTTGAGCATGGCCGCGTCCTGCATGTCGCAAAGGCGCTCGGTCTGCTCATCGCGCGAGGTCCCGTCCGGCATCTCCCGGCCCACGCCGCGGGCACGGGCGAGGCCGCTCTTCACCAGCAACGAGGCAAGGTCCTCACCTGCCGCGGTCGTGACCATGGCGTACACGCGCGGCGTGGCGGATCGGCCCAGGGCCCGAGCGAACGCGGTGTGAACCGTGAACGGCTGCGACAGAACCTTGGCCGTGAACGCCTTTGCCACGCTCCCGAAGTGCAGCGTCCGCGGGGCATCGGGCAGACCGAAGTAGCGCATCTGCTCACGCACGCGTCGCGCGTCGCTGTCCGTGCTGGCTTCCGTTTCGCAACAGTCGACGAAGTACAACCGCACCACCAGGTCACGCTCCCCCGCCTTGACGTGAAAACTGTCGCCGTCGTTGGCCGCATGCTCGACGAGGCGGGCGCCATCGAGGCGCTGCAACTCCTCGCCGCGCACAGAACGGCCGCCAAACGCCAGCAGGCAAACCAACGCGAACGGCAAGGTCGAGCTCGTTGCGGAAGGGTCACGCATCGTCACAGATTCGGCCTCCTGATTCGCGGGCTGTTCCGTGCCGCCCCATCTGCCTGGGACTCAAACATACGATAGCACTGCGTTGCACCGGAGTACACCGGTATTCAGGCTGAGCCCGTGCTGCGTCAGTCCGAGGTGGATGCCAGGTCTCCCGGCCTGGCCTGGTTCGGTCGCGTCACCCCATCGCGCCGGATCAGGAGGCCCGGCGCCCACCTTCACTCCCCATGAAACTGAAGGAGTCCAGAGCCCGCGAGGACGCGGGCGCTCCAGGGACTGGCACGGGGGGCTGACTTTGGAGCGCCCGCGTCCTCGCGGGCTCCGGAAGCGTCGTGGCCAGTTTCACCTCGGTATGACCGGGCGGTACGCTGCCCGGGGGCGCTGACGCATCACCTGAGCCCACCACGACGGGGCTCGGCCGTTGGGTTCCGAGAGACTGCGACCAAGGGACTAACCTCGCCGCTCATGGCGCCACAGGCAGGCGCAGAACAGCGGGCGAGTCGGCCGTGTGCTGAATGGTGACCGTGACCGGTTGCGCCGCGGCTTCATCCCAATGGTCGGCGCCGGTGTGCGGATTCCGCTCGTAACGGGGCGAGTTGCCGGAAGTGACGATCAGTTCCAGCCTGTGTCCAGGCAGCCACGTGTAGGCGTGCGGCGCGAAACGCAAGGTCAGCGTGTACGGCTTGCCGGGCTCAAGCGGCTGGACCGTCTTGCCGTCGCGGAGTTGGGCGCGCTGAATGGTTTCGCTGACCAGGAAACTCCGGCCGTCCGCGAGCGTGTCGCACAACCGCACGTGCAGGTCGCAATCCGTGCGGTCGCAGGAGAGGGTCAGGGCGAGTTCCGCATCCCCGCGCAGACGCAGCGGCGCCTTGAGCGCCTCGGTCCGGTAGACCAGCACATCCTTGCGCTTCTCGATGGACGCGACGTCCTTGGGGCCGTGCGTGAGCGGCGGCAGGTTCTGGCCGCCAATAGTCGGCGACGCATCGTGCGGGTCGTACGTGTAGGTGCGGGTCGGCGGCGTCCGGGCCGGTGCGGAGTCCGCAACCGCTGCGCGAATGCTGCCGTCGCCGAACAACTGCAGCGTCTGCGGCTTTCCCTCAAGCTTGGCCCACGCCTCGCCGCCGACCCACGTCTCGTCGCCACACTGGTACGCATTGACACGCGCCACCTTCGCCCAGCCGCTGTCCGTCTTCCCGCGCAGGAAGTAGTCGAAGAACTGCATCGTGATCTTCGCCGAGTAGGCGCTGGCGTTGTCGAACACCAGGTCGCCCTGCCGCGGCAGGTCCACGGCCGTGTGCGCCCACGGACCCATAATCAGTTTCGACTGCGCGCGCGCCTCGTCTCCGCCGCGAGCGACAACGTCATTGAACATCTCGATGACGTCCGCCGGGTAGTTGTCCCACCAGCCGCTGATCATCAGGCACGGGACGGTGATCTTCTCCGGCGTGTACGAGCGGTTGCGCGCGATCGTCCATATCAGCGCACCCGGCAACGGCGTGCTGGCGACCATGCGGCTGACGCCGAACCCGAGCCGGTCCAAGGCCTTGACGTGCGCTTCGAGCATCACGCCGCCTTCGTAGTAGGCTTCGTAGCGCTGGCCCATGTAGGCGATCAGCGGCACGCAGCAGACCAAGTGCGGCGGCTGCTCGGCGGCCGTGTCGAACTGCTGCTTGCCCAGAGCCGACCCGCCCCAGGTCCCGACCTTGCCGTCGCACCAGGACTGAGCCGCACACCACTCGACGCAGTCGTAGCCGTCCTGGCCGCGGCGCCAGGTGAGCCGTTTCACGCCCGCCATCGCGTCCTTACTGGCGTAGAACCCGCGCCAGTCGACGAACACGTAGGCGTAGTGGTCGCGGTCGAAGCGCCGCCAGGTGTCGGCGCTGCCGCGCGCCGCATCGGCGACCTGCGCGATGTCGCCCACCTCGCGCCCGGCACGGTCTTTGTTGTACGGCGTCTGCACCAGCACGCACGGGTAGCGGCCCGACTGCGGCGGCAGCAACACCCGCGCCGCCAGCGCCTTGCCGTCACGCATGGGGATGCTGACATCGTTCTGCTCGCGCACCCAGTCGGTTGCCCGCACCGGGATGCCCGCACCCCAGAGGACAACAAACAGCAACCACACCCATGCCGGCATCATGACACCTCGGCCTTTGAGCTTGACGGAGAGCATCGCCGTAGCCTGTTACTCGTGCCGGCGAAGAAAGGTTACAGACGCCGAGCGCTCTGGAGTGCATCCCCGCGGCACACGAGTTCTGCCGCCCAAGAGACACGAGGTCGTCGGGAATACCGTGGCGTTCCACTACCGCTCAGCACGCCATCGCGAAGGCGCGAGAGATGGTCTGCGGAACATCGATCGGGAGAAACAGATCTCGAGGGTAGAGGTAGTCTTCCCCCGACTCATCGACCAAACGAATCATCCCGTGCGCCTCTGCATCCGAATCCGGAATCACCGTGTAGATCTTCCTCAACTCGAGCGACGCGGTGTAGTCCTCATTCCGAACACAGACAACGTATTGTGCTGTATCGCGTTTCATGGTCAGGATAAGAGCCGTTTGATCTTAAGTTCCTTGCCGCCGACGCTCGTCGCAATTCGGCCTTTGCAACGGTGCCATCGGGCAAACGCACTGTCGCCTTGCCCTTCATCTTCCGCCAGCGGCCGTCGCCGTAGTCCGTCGCAGGCGCCGGAGATCACGAATCCTGTTCCCGACTGCAATAATCTCGACGTCGGTGATCTCGCTGAGTAACTCGCAGCCTCGGTACATGACACTCTACATTACCCCTTCTTGCTTCAAACCACAAGGTTCTGTCGATGTGATGCAGGGCTGTTTCAAGATTCGTGACTGTCGCGTGCGGTGAGTACCCCCGGCGTGTCCCC
>MHBL01000224.1 GCA_001803235.1 Lentisphaerae bacterium RIFOXYA12_64_32 | reverse complement strand
CCACGTTGCCAGAACGACCCGGACAAACCGTGAGTCACGCCCACACATGAACGGACGCATCCGCCCGGGGGGCGCTGACGCATTACCGCGAATCGGCAGGGCTGCTGATCCGGAATTCGGCAGGCCAGGCCGAACTCGTGGGCAGGCATCATGTCCGCGGCGGCGGGGGTTCGAGTTTCTTCTCGATTCGCTCCAAGCTGTCACGAATGCCCCGGAGCAAACTTTCGACGCTCTCCCGCTCCGTCGGCGGTGCGCTATCGGTCTTCACGTCGTCATCATCGGGGGGTGGTTCGATGTTTGAGCCGGAACGGTCGATACGGTACAAACGGTGCAGAATGTCGCGCCGCAGTTTATGCGGGTTCGGAATGCCGGCGAGTTTCTCCTCAACGGCGCCCTCGCCGCCGGAGGATGCCGTGAAGATCGACACGTCCCCGCAGTGCAGCACGCGGCCCAGCGGCCCCTGTCGGACCGTCAGGCTGGTGATCTGGCGTAACGGGATCACGCGCCGCGTGCGCCAAAGGATGCCGGAGTAGCGGGTCACGCAGTGGTCGTCAACCCAGTAGCGCACCGAGTAGTAGCGGAGCCCGGCCAGGATGGCCAGAGGCACGGCAAGGCTCACAGCCGCAAGCCAGCCGATCCTAGGCGTGTACCCCAGGGCGCCGCAAGCGTAAGTCACCGCTATGCCCGTGACGACAGCCAGCACGACGACCCAACCCACCCGCATGCCCAGGAAGACTTTGCGTGGACGAACCTTGAACCGCTCCGACATGGTGCCTACCTTCTCTGCCGCTGTCCGCCGTCAGCCGGGTCACACGCCACTCACGCTTCAAGCCAAAGCCACATACGAAAACTAGCGTGTGCTCCCGTTTGCGCAAGGCGGGCCGCAGTGTCAACGTAATGCGTCGGCGGTTTGTCCCGCAGAATCAGGGCCCATTCCACCGGCGTTTGCCGACGGGCGGAAATCCCGGCCCCATGGTCTACCAGTTCTCGGATGTGTCCTCGATTCAGGGCTTTCGAGGCGTACCTGACGCCTGAACACCGAACCAAACTACCTCGTCTGGAGCGGACTCCGCCGCTACGGATTCGACAAGGCCGCCGCCCAACTGCGCCGCCAGACACTGGCAGAGATCGGCAAGTGGTACGACTTGGAAGGCTGCCTGTTCGAGTTCTACGACTCACTGGGCGTCACCTCGCCGCGGGGCTTGGACCGCAAACAGCGCCTCATCTCCGGCCGCGGCATGGCCCCCATCAGCGACTACCACTGGACCGCCGCCCTAACCGCCGCCCTGACCCTGGACCAGACCTGAGGCGCCGGGACGCGGCTGCGGGTTTGGGTCGAGTGACATCGCGGACTATCTTACCGATGACTTCAAGGTCGGGGTCCGGCACTCGGCCGTCAATGCGTCGGCAGACGACCCTTGGAAAGGATATGCTCGTGCTCCTGTTGAGCATCACGCTGTGGTGTGTCGTCGTGTACAGCTTCCGCGTCGCGGTGTTCGGGAATCCGCTGTACGTGCAGCTCGTGCGCACAGAACCCGACGCCCTGGACCGAGTCGAACAGGTCGCGATGGGGCAAGTCCTGGAACCGCAACCGGACGAGATCCTGTTCCTGCGGCGCTTCTCGCGCACCGTGGTGCTGGAACTGGCCGTTTTCGTCCTGGAGATCGCCCTGTTCACCTACCTGTGGCTGACCCGGGTCATGCCATGGCTGAGTTTCCTGCTGCTGGCCAAGAACCTGGTCCTGATAGCGCTGAGCGCCAGCATGGCCGGCGCTCAGCCGGCAACGGAGGAGCGGCTTTTCCGCCGGTTGCTGGCCCTGCCGCCCTGGCTGATCCGGCTGGACCGGGCCTCGTCGCTGGCCTCAGGCGCCGGCTCGCTGGTCCTGTTCCTCAAGGTGAACAACCTCATCCCGTGGTGAACCGACACGCAAACGAGGGGTGGGAACCTGACGATGAAACTCCGGGTGCCCGACACCCGACACCCGAAACCATGGCCCTGCCTGACACCACCAACGTGTTCTTGATCACCGGCTCGGACGTGTCAACCGTCACGGCGGAAACGGCCAAGCTCGTGCGGCAGACCGCCGGCGAGAACCCCGACCCGTTCCTCCTCGACATCGTGCGCGAACGGGACGGCGTCCCGGTCACCGAGACCATCAACCAGGTCATCCGTTCCGTGCTGTCGCCGTCCTTCCTGCCTGGCCGCAAGACCGTGTGGCTCCAGAACTTCGCCAGTTTCGATCAGGAGGGGACGAAAGACAGCAAGACGCCGGAGGCCGTGGCGTTCCGAACCCTCGCCGAATTGATCACCAAGGGTATCCCCGCGGACATCGCACTGATCATGAACGGTTCCGGCGCCGACCAGCGCAAAGCCCTGGTGCGCGCCTGCAAGGCCAAGGGCAAATTCATGGTCTTCGACCAGCCCGATGTGCACGACCGTGACTGGATCCAAACCATGCGCGGCGTGATCAACCGCTGCGCTGTGGACAAAGGCGTAACCCTGCCCGATGAGGTCGTCTCGTTCCTGGTCGAGATCCTCGGCACGGATACGGGTCGTATCGGCTGCGAACTGGAAAAAATCATCTGTTACTCGGGTGCGCCCGAGAAACCCATTACGCTCGAAGCGGCGGAAGCCGTCTGCCAGGGCCAGGGCGAAACCACCGGGTACGCCTTGGGCGGCGCACTTGGGGCGCGCAACCTGGCCGAGGTGCTGCGGGTAATCAATGTCAACCTTGAGCGCTCCAAGGACCCGGATGGCGCAGCGCGCGGCCTCCTTATCCAGACCGTGAACTCCTGCCGCCAGATGCTCCAGACCCGCATTTTCATGCAGCAGCGCCGCATCAAGAACCCAGCCCAGGTCATGAGTGCCATCCAAGGCCTGAGCGACGAGGACCGTGGCCGCTGCATCGCCGATGGTCTGGAAGTGGCCGGGTTCAACCCGTACCGCGCCAAGATGCTAGCCGAGGCCGCCATGCGCTACACCGGTCCGGAACTCTCGACCGCCCTGATCCACCTGCGCGACGCCTACTGGAAAGGCGTCTCCTCCTCGATCCCGGCCCGAGTCCTGCTCGAGGAAGCGGTGGCACGGCTGGTCGGCACGGGCAGGGCAGCGGCACGCTGACGGAGCGCGGAGCACGGAGCACGGGGGTTCAGGGTTCAGTGAGCCCCCCCTCGACACGCAACACGCGATGGCCCGACCCGGTTCGCAGGCGCAACGGCCCCACGCAAACGCGGAAGGCAGGCGGCAGCATGAGCATCGATTTCGAGAAACGGCTCCAAGTCCTCACGGTCCTCTCCGACACGTTGACCGTGCCGCACACGCTCGACGAGGGCGTCCAGCGCATCACCGAGATGACCGGTGTGATCATGGACACCGAGCAGACGGTGCTGCTGCTGCGCGACGAGGAACGCCAGGAGCTGATCGTGCGCACCCGCGTCGGCCTTGTCGGCGAACGGCTTCGTGTTGGGTTTCCGATCGACTTGCCGGAGCGGCTCAAAACGATCCTGTGGAAGTTGCGCAGTCAGCACCAGATCAATTGGGTTGAGGCGGGAATCGAGGACATCGGGTTCCCGATCCTTGTCGACCCGGTCCGCGCCAAGGGCGCGCGGGTCGGCGTGCTCATCACCGGCAAGTCGCGGGAGGACACCAGCGGCTTCGACGCGAACCAGCGCCGGCTGTTCCGCCTGATCACCACGTTTGCCTCGCTCATCATCGAAAACGCCAGAGCCTACGAGTACCTGCGCCAGCAGTTCGCCCAGCGCTACCACGAACTGCTCGATGCGCATCACCGCGACGGCGCCACGGGCGACCCAGCCGAGCAACTCCTGATCGCGTCGCTCAACAACCCGAACAAGGTCGTGCGCCTCCTGGCCGCGTCATTCTACAAAGAACTGGCCCAGGCCGGCTTCAGCCCCGGCCAGATCACCACCGCCGTGGTGGAAATCCTCGACTGCGTCACGCGCAACGAGGCGGCGCGGCCGCTCACCCCGTGATCTCGCCCCGCCACAGGCGGTCCAGGAAGAGCAGCGGATCCCTCCCGCTCCCTCTCCGTATCTTTGCCGTCCGCTTCGTCGTCCACCTTGTCGATAGCCCGGCGATGCTCAGGCAACCGCCGTTGTCCCCCTCGCATCGCCGGACGCGTGCGGCGTCAGCGGTTCCCGGGCGGATGCGCCCGATCATGTGCGGACGTTACTCGCTTCCGTCTGAGCGTTCTGGCAAAGTGGCGGGACCGGCTCGGT
>MHBL01000223.1 GCA_001803235.1 Lentisphaerae bacterium RIFOXYA12_64_32 | reverse complement strand
AGCCGCTCCCGCCACGTTGCCAGAACGACCCGGACAAACAGTGAGTCACGCCCACACATGATCGAGCGCATCCGCCGAGGGGCACTGACGCAGCACGCTTCGCCCGCAATCCGGGTTGCGACAGGGCGCTAGGAGGCTTACATTACTTTGGTGCGTTGAGAGAATCGGAAATACGGTTTTCTCGTCTTCGCCAGATTGCCCCGTGGCCCACCTTGTTCAGCTCGGGCGACCCACTGCCGGTCGAGGTGTCCTGGGCCACGATGTTGGATATCGTCACCCGTTCGGAACGCTCCTGCGGGCTGGCTCATCCTTGGTTGGCGTCAAGCGCGGCGGGTATCACGCGGCATATGGTAGATTTTAAGTTGTTTACCACAAACAATATACATCGTTTACTGGCCCGTCTCGCGGCCCGCCCCGACAAGCGCGCAACGTTGGAGGTGGGCGAGCCGCCGCTGCGCGCCGAGCTCTTCGGCCTGGAGCACTTCAAGGCTCACGGCGAAGCTCTGGCCACGGCTCATGAAATTGACCCGACCCCCGGCCCGGAACGCCTGTTGCAGCGTCTGACCGAGAACGAGCGGATCATCCGCAACTCGTATGAGATTGTCGCCGAAGCGATCCGCCAGGGGCAGCAGGTTTCGCCGGCGGCCGAATGGCTGCTGGACAATTACTACCTGGTCTCGGAGCAGATCGACCTGGCTCGGGTGCATCTGCCCAAAGGGTACAGCCGGGAATTGCCCAGGCTGAAGACCGGTCCGCTCAGGGGCTTCCCGCGCATCTACGATCTGGCCATGGAACTGGTCTCGCACACGGACGGCCGCGTGGACGTCGGGAATCTGACGCACTTCGTGAAAGCGTATCAGCGCGGCCACTCTCTGGCGCTGGGAGAACTGTGGGCCATTCCCATCATGTTGCGCCTGACGCTGCTGGAAAACCTGCGTCGCGTCGCGCACCGCATCGCCTGGCGGCGACGCCACCGCGACATGGCACTGGAATGGACCCGGCGCTTCATCGGCGTGGTCCGGAAAGACCCCAGCCTGTTTGTCACCGAACTGGCGGACTTCGTTCGTGCGCATCCGCCCATGTCGCAGCCGTTCATCGCCGAACTGTGCGCCAACATCGAGGGGGTGCACGTCGCCATCGGGCTGGCGATCAACTGGATCGAACAGGAGTTGTCACAGCAGGGCCAGACCATCGAAATGATCCAGCAGGCGGAAAGCCAGGACCAGGCGGCGGACCAGGTCTCGATCGGCAACACCATCACCAGCCTGCGGCGGCTGAGCGCCATCGATTGGCGGGACTTCGTCGAGTCGTTGAGCGTGACCGAGGCCGTTCTGCGCCGCGATCCCACCAATGTCTATGGCCGGATGGATTTCCGCACCCGCGACCGGTACCGGCACGTGGTGGAGGGCCTGGCAAAGAAGAGCAAGACCGCGGAAGAGGCCGTGGCCGAAGCCGCCCTACGCCTGGCTGCCGCACGCGCCACGGCCACGACGATGGACGCGCGCGAGTCACACATTGGTTACTTCCTGGTGGACAACGGGTTGCCTGAGCTTCAGCAAGCGGTCGGACGGCGACTGAGTCTCGTCGAGAAAGCCAACCGCTTCGTCGCGCGTTGGCCCCTCACGGCATACCTGCTGTCCGTGGCCGTTCTGACCGTCCTGCTCGCAGGGCCTCTGATCTGCGAAGCGCTTCCCCTGCTGACCCGACACGGGGCCGGATTTGCCGTCGCCGTGCTGGCGCTGCTCCTGGTCGCATCGCGCTCCGCCCTGTCGCTCGTCAACTGGGCGGCAACACTTCTGGTCCGTCCGCGCAACCTGCCCAGGCTGGATTTCTCAAAGGGTATTTCGGAGTCGCACCGGACCGCGGTCGTCATTCCCACCCTGATCTACTCGGCGGAGAGCACATCCAAACTCCTGGAGCATCTTGAGATCTGCTACCTGGGCAATCGGAACTCGAACCTGCTGTTCGGGGTGCTGGTCGACTTCCCCGATGCGACGCAGGAGTCACTCCCCGCGGACAAGCCCGTGCTCGACGCGGCGGTGCAGGGCATGCGGCGTTTAAACGAGAAATACGCCGACGCGGGCAACCCCATCTTCTTCCTGCTGTATCGGCCCCGGGAGTGGAACCCCGTCGAACGGGTGTGGATGGGTCGCGAACGGAAACGCGGCAAGCTGGACGCGTTCAACCGCCTGGTGCTGGGGGGGAGCCGGGGTTCGTTCACGGTCATCGAAGGAAGCCCCGACCTGCTGCGTTCCGTAAAGTACGTCATCACGCTGGATGCCGATACGCAGTTGCCGCCGGAGGCGGCGGCCAGACTGGCCGGCACCCTGGCGCATCCCCTCAATCGTCCCGTCACCGATCCGGTCACCGGTTGCGTCCGGCGCGGCTACGGCGTGCTGCAACCCCGACTGGGCGTCAGCCTGGTCAGTTCGAGGCAGTCGTGGTTCTCCCGACTCTTCGCCGGCGAGGTAGGCATCGACCCGTACACGCGCGAGGTCTCGCACGTCTACCACGACGTCTTCGGGCAGGGCCAGTTCGTCGGCAAGGGCATCTACGACGTCGCGGCATTCCACACCGCCGTCGGCGACCGTTTCCCGGCGAACCGCATCCTCAGCCACGACCTGATCGAGGGCGGGCACGCGCGGTGCGGGTTCGTCAATGATGTGGAACTCATCGAGGAGCACCCATCGTCCCACCTCGCCGACGCGCGCCGCCACCACCGTTGGATCCGAGGCGACTGGCAGATTGCCCAATGGGTACTCCGCTCCGTCCCCGGACCCGACGGACGGCTGGGGCCCAACCCGTTGGGGGCGCAGGCGCGGTGGATGATCTTCGATAACCTGCGTCGCAGCCTGCTACCGGCCGCGCTGTTGGCCACATTCCTTCTCGGATGGCTGGGCCTGCCGCAGGCGGCGTCCCGCTGGACGGCCATGCTGCTGGTCATCTACTTCCTGCCCAGCCTGGCGCGCGCCGCACGCGCCATCCTGATGAAAGGCAAGCGCATCGCCTGGTCGTCGCACCTCGTTCATTCACTCTCCGGCGAAGCGCGCGGGTGGACGATCGAGGCGCTGGAACTGATGCTGCTGCCGTTCCAGACCTGCATGGCCCTCGGTGCCATTCTCCGCGCACTCTGGCGATTGCGGGTCAGCAGATATCGACTCCTGGAGTGGCAGACAGCGGCGGAAACGGCCCGGGCGCACTCCGGCGGGTTGCTGGCCGCGATCCGTGTCATGCGCGTGGCGCCGGTTATCGCCGTGGGTGGCGGCGCCGTCCTGTGGCTCTCCGGCACCACGGACTGGACTCTGACGGGGCCGGTCCTGGCCCTGTGGTTCGTCTCGCCCGTCGTGGTGTGGTTCACCGGCAGAACCCTCGCGCCCTCCATAGCACGCCTGACGATCGGGCAAACCCTCTTCCTGCGAAAACTGGCACGGCGCACGTGGGCCTATTTCAGTCATTTCATGAGCCCCGAGCACCACGGACTCCCCCCGGACAACTTCCAGGAGGAACCGGACCCGCGAGTGGCGGCGCGCACCTCGCCAACCAATATCGGCCTGGGATTGGTCGGGGCGCTGGCGGCCTACGATTTCGGACACATTTCCGCCGGCCGCCTCATCAAGCGCACCGCCCTGACGTTCTCCGCCATGGACGGCCTGGAGCGGTACCGCGGACACTTCTACAACTGGTACTCGACCCACACGCTGGAGCCACTCCTGCCCCGGTACGTGTCCATGGTGGACAGCGGCAACCTGGCTGGACACCTGATCATTCTGAAGCAAGGCCTGCAGGAACTGACAGAAGCCCCCATTCTTCCCACACAGTGGCAACGGGGATTTGAGGACACCGCCCGGGTCCTGCTCGAGGAAATGGACCGGTTGACCGAAAAGAGCCCGGACTCGGCCGCCGCAATGAACCTGTCGGCGGCGCGAAGAGTCGTCTTGGATCACATCGAGAAGATCCGCGCCACACCGCCGTCTCTGCTGGCCGCCTTCCGGGGCCTGGAGGATGTCACGGCGGCCCTGACCTGCCTGGCCCCGACCCTGGACGGTGAGGAGGCGCTGAAGTTCTGGATAAACACCATCATCGATGACTGCAGCGACCTGGTCGGCGAACTCCGCCATTTCGCACCGTGGCTTGCCGACAAGACATTGACCGCCGCACTCGACGACGCCGGCAAGACCGGTTCGGCGCCGCCGAACTTGCTTGCGGAAGCGGATCGCGGCTCAAGCCTGGCCGAACTCGCCAGCCTGGCCCGGCGCCTGACGCCCAGTCCCGACACCGCGAGTGGCGAACACCCCGACGCGATGCATCCACCCGAGATGGAGGTCTTGAGACAGCACCTGCTGGCGGCCAGTGAGCGCGCCGCGGAACGAATCGTGAGCATCCAGGATCTCGCCGGCCGCTGCGAAGAGTTCTGCGAGATGGATTTCAACTTCCTCTACGACCCACGGAAGAAGTTGCTCGCCCTGGGCTACAACCTGGAAGCAGGACTGTGCGACGATGGCTTCTACGACCTGCTCGCGTCCGAGGCGCGCCTGGGCAGTTTCGTGGCCGTGGCGCGCGGCATCCTGCCGCTCGAACACTGGTTCCACCTTGGCCGACAATTCGCGCCCGGCGACGGTCAGAACCTGGTGTCCTGGAGTGGGTCGTTGTTTGAGTATCTCATGCCGTTACTGGTGATGCCGAATTTCGAAAACACGTTGCTGGACCGAGCCTGCAAAGGCGCCGTGCGGCGGCAAATCCGCTACGGCCGGAAACGCGGCGTCCCCTGGGGCTTCTCGGAGTCGTGCTACAACCAGGTCGACGCGCAGATGACCTACCAGTACCGCGCGTTTGGCGTGCCCGGCCTGGGGCTGAAGCGTGGCCTGGCCGACGATCTGGTCGTGGCGCCGTACGCCAGCGCCATGGCGCTGATGGTGGCGCCCAGGGCGGCTTGCGCGAATCTCCTGACCCTGGCCACGCGTGGGCTGGTGGGCAAGTTCGGCCTGTACGAGGCCGTCGACTACACGCCCAGCCGCGTGCCCAGCGGGGAGCGCTTCGCCGTGGTCAAAGCGTACATGGCACACCACAGCGGGATGAGCCTTCTGTCTCTGGACTATGCGTTGAACGGGCAGCCGATGCAGCGGCGTTTCCTGTCCGATCCGCAGTTCCAGTCCGCGGCGCTCCTGCTGCAGGAACGACTCCCGGTGACCGGTCCCCGCGGCAAACCGGTCAAAGAGGTCGCCGAGAGTCCAAGTCGCGGCGGCGCCAGGACCGGCGAACCGACCACCCGCACATTCAACACCGCCGGCACACCGATCCCGGGCGTTCACCTGCTCTCCAATGGCCGGTACAACGTCATGGTGACCAATGCCGGTGGCGGCTACAGCCGCTGGCAGGACCTGGCGCTGACCCGGTGGCGGGAAGATGTCACGCGTGACCACTGGGGGACGTTCTTCTACATCAAAGACGTAAATTCGGGAGAGGTCTGGTCCACCACGTGGCAACCGGTGTGTCGGGAACTGGACCGCTACCTCGTGACCTACTCCCAGGGCATTGCGGAATTCCGCGCCGTCCAGAGCCAAATCGACACGTATACCCGGGTTGCCGTTTCGCCGGAAGACGACGTGGAACTGCGACGGCTCCGGATCACCAACCTCTCCAAACACAACCGCACCCTGGAAGTGACGAGCTATGCCGAAGTGGTGCTCATGGAACCGCGCGCCGAATCAGCGCATCCCGTGTACCAGGGACTCTTTGTCAGCACGGAACTTCTGCCGCCCAAGAGCGCCATCCTGTGCACCCGACGTCCACGGTCAAAGGGCGAAGAGTGGCCGTGGCTTCTGCATGCGGTCTTTGTTCGTGGCCATGCCGGAGAGCGGGCACCCTCGTTCGAGACCGACCGCGCCGCCTTCATCGGTCGCGGCCGCACACCCGCCATGCCGGCGGCCCTGGCCGAGGCCGGCCCTTTACCGAATCACGCCGGCCACGTGCTCGACCCGGTGGTCGCCGTCCGGCACCGGATCCGGCTGCGCCCCGGGGACTTTGTCACCGTCGACGCCATCATGGGGATTGACAAGACCCGCCAGGGCGCCGTCTCCCTGGTGGACCGGTACTCGGACCATCGCCTGGCGGACCGGCTCTTCGATGTGGCATGGACTCACAGTCAGGTCCTCCAGCACCAGTTGCGGCTGGGCGAAACGGACGCCCAGACGTTTGCAGCACTCGCCAGTTCCGTCCTCTACGCAGACCTCCGGCTCCGTGCCAGTCCCAGCCTGATCGCGCGGAACCGCAAAGGCCAATCCGGCCTGTGGAGCTACGGGATCTCCGGCGACCTGCCCATCGTGCTGTTGCGGATGAGCGATCTGGGGAACCTGGACCTGGCTCGGCAGGTCATCCAGGCCCACGCCTACTGGCGGTACAAGGGCCTCCGCGTCGATCTGGTTGTCTGGGCCGAAGCCTTTGCCGGCTATCGGCAGAGCCTTCTGGACGCCATCGTCGGCCTCGTCCACGGCGGCGCGGAAAGCAAGATTCTCGACCAACCCGGCGGGATCTTCGTGCGCAACATCGACCAAGTGCCAGATGAGGACCAGATCCTCGTCCAGGCCATGGCACGAGTCATCCTCAGTGACCGTTTCGGCAACCTGGCGGCTCAACTCGACCGCAAAGTGCGCTTGGAGGCGGACGCGGAGGATTTCGACGCCACCCTGGTGCCGGAGGAAAGCCCGCCCGGGGAACTCGAGATCCCGCAACGCAATCTGTCCTGCTTCAACGGGCTGGGCGGCTTCACCCAGGACGGCCGGGAGTATGTCGTGCTGCTTCACCCGGGCAAGGCGACACCCGCGCCGTGGGTCAATGTGCTGGCCAACCCCCGGTTCGGCACGGTGGTCAGCGAGTCGGGTGGCAGCTATACCTGGTACACGAATGCGCACGAGTTCCGCCTCACACCCTGGTACAACGACCCGGTCTGCGACCCAAGCGGCGAAGCGTTCTACATCCGCGACGAAGAAACCGGCCAGTTCTGGTCGCCCACGCCCGCCCCGGCCAGAGGCCCAACCCCCTACGTGTGCCGGCACGGCCTGGGCTACACCGCGTTCGAGCACACCCAGGACCGCCTGTTCACGGAAACCTTCATCTACGTCGGCGTCGACGCGCCGGCAAAATTCGTTTCGATCAAGCTGCGCAATCTCTCGGAACGGAAACGCCGGTTCAGTGTCACCGGTTTCTGCGAATGGGTCCTGGGCGAGAACCGGGAGCGATGCGCACCGCATGTCGTCACCCGGCTTGACCCGCAGACAGGCGCCATCTTCGCCTGGAACGCCTTCAACTTCGACTTCCCCGGGCGCATCGCGTTCCTGCACTGCAGTGAAGCCGACCGCAGCCTGACCGGAAACCGCACGGAATTCCTCGGCCGAAACGGGTCTCCTGCCACACCCACCGCCATGACGAAAAAGCGGCTCTCCAACCGGGTCGGGGCCGGGCTTGACCCGTGTGCGGCAATCCAGGCCTTTCTCGAGGTCCCGCCCGGACAGCAGCGGGAGGTCGTCTTCGTTCTGGGCGCTGCCGACAGCGAGCAGGATGCCCGGCGGATCCTGCGTTCCTTCAGCGGCGTCAACGGGGCGAAGCGGGAACTCGAGAACGTCTGGGAGTTCTGGAAGCGCCAACTCGGAGGCGTCTATGTGGAGACCCCGGATGCCTCGGTAAACTTCCTGGTCAGCCACTGGCTGCTGTACCAGGTGCTCACGTCCCGGTTCTGGGGCCGCACCGGCTTCTACCAGTCCGGAGGCGCCTACGGATTCCGGGACCAGCTGCAGGACTCGCTGGCGTTCCTGTGCGAGTGCCCGTGGCTGACCCGGCAGCACGTGCTGACCGCCGCCAGCCGCCAATTCACGGAAGGCGACGTGCAGCACTGGTGGCATCCACCCCACGGCCGCGGGGTCCGCACCCGCATCTCGGATGATTACCTGTGGCTGCCCTACGTGACGTGTCGCTACGTGACCGTCACCGGCGACACGGGCTTCCTGGATGAGCGGATCCCGTTCCTCGACGCCAGGCCGCTGGGCGCAGGGGAAGAGTCCTGCTTCGACCGGCCTCATGTCAGCGATCATCAGGCGTCGCTCTACGAGCACTGCGTCCGCGCCATCCGGCACGGACTGCAGTACGGCCCGCACGGACTGCCCCTCATGCAGGGCGGGGACTGGAACGACGGCATGAACCGGGTCGGGATTGAAGGCAAGGGCGAAAGCGTCTGGTTGGCGTTCTTCCTCTTCGATGTTCTCACGACGTTCGGGGCGCTGGCCACGCGACGCGGCGACGACACCGTGGCACGCTGGTGCGCCGACGAGGCGGATGGACTGCGGCAACGGATCGAGGCCGCGGCGTGGGACGGCCAGTGGTACAAACGCGCCTTCTTCGACGATGGAACACCCCTGGGCTCCGCCGAAAACACCGAGTGCCGAATTGACGCGATCGCACAGAGCTGGGCCGTCCTCAGCGGCGCCGCCACGCCCGAACGCGCCGCCCAAGCCATGCGCTCTGTTTCCGAGCACCTCGTCGACCGGGACCATCGGCTGATCAAGCTCCTGGACCCGCCATTCGACGTCGAACCCTGGGATCCGGGCTACATCAAGGGCTATGTGCCCGGCGTGCGCGAAAACGGCGGCCAGTACACCCATGCGGCCGTCTGGGTCGCCATGGCCTGGGCGCGCCTGGGCAAGCCCCACGAAGCCTGGGAGTGTTTCAATCTGCTCAACCCGGTCCGGCACGGCGACACGGCCGAGCGCGTCGCCGTCTACAAAGTCGAACCCTACGTGGTCGCCGCCGATCTCTACAACGCACCTGGCCATGAGGGGCGCGGCGGCTGGACCTGGTACACGGGCTCAGCCGCATGGATGTACCAGCTCCTGGTGGAAAAACTGCTCGGCCTGAAGCTGGACGTGGACCGCCTCACCGTTGCCCCGCTCTTCCCCGCGGATTGGTCCGAGTACAAGATCCATTACCGCTACCGGCAAACGCTGTACCACGTCCATGTGGTCAAAACGCCAGCCACGCCACCGGGCCTGCGTCGGCTCCTGGTCGACGATGCCGAGCAGGCCGACCTGTATGTCCACCTGGTCGACGATGGCCGGGACCACTTCGTCCGCGCCGAAATCGGCGTTGGCGCGAACGCGGCCACCGCCTGAACCATGACGATACAGACTTGACAGACTTAGTCTATTAGACTATAATTGGGTCGGAGTGCCAACCATGAAAACGCTCAGTGTGCATGAGGCGAAGACGACCCTCTCCGCGGTTCTCGCGGTTGTTGAGCGCAATCACGAGCGGTTCGTGATCTGTCGGCACGGCAAACCGATTGCCGATCTGGTCCCGCACCGTGCCCAGGATCGACTCACCCCGCACCCGGTCATGCGCAAGATCGACATCCGGTATGACCCGTGCGAATCGCTGAGCCGGGAGGAGTGGCCGGAGGAAGAAACATGATCCTGGACACTTGTGCGCTGCTGTGGCTGGCGGAGGGGGGCGGCAGCCTGTCAGCAGGTGCATTGTCCCGCATTGGCGACACCACGGAACTGTACGTGTGCGCCATCACGGGTTTCGAAATCGGCCTGAAATGCCGGGCGGGGAAACTCGTTTTGCCCGCGCGGCCAGCCGAGTGGTTCGAGACGGTTCTTGCGCACCACGGGATCGAGGTGCTGCCGCTGGACCTCGCCACGTGCGTCCTGGCCACGGAACTGCCGACCATCCACGCCGACCCCTGCGACCGCTTCATCATTGCGGCCGCTCGACTCCGCGCCCTGCCCGTGGTCACGCATGACCGCCGGTTCAAAGACTACGGGATCGACGTGATCGGGTAGCGGCAGCTACTTCGTGCCGGTCATTGCCTTCAAGATGGCGTCGGCGATCGCCTGCATGCCTTGGTCGCCGGGATGGTTGGCCACGCCGGCATGCTTGAAGCTGCGCTCGGACCGGGCGTAGTTGTGCTCGTCCTTCGACAAGGCGCTGATGTCCACGTACGTCCCGCCGAGTTCGGCGCAGACCGCCTTGAGGATCCCATCCTTGACCGGATCGGGCCAGAAGCAGCTGCGCACGAACAGCCGCGGCTGACTGCTTTCCTTGAAGGCGTTCAGCAGCGCGGTTAGGCGGGTGCGGAATTCCGTCTGCGCTTCTGCTGTCTTGAGGGCGGCCACGTTCTCACCGATGCACAGGACCAGCACGTCGGCCTTGAAATCGAGGGGCTTCTTCAAGGCGGCGCCCACATCGAACGTGCCGTACTGCCGCTCGAACGTGGCAATGTTCTCCGCCATCACCTCGGGGGCGCTGCCGGCCGCAGCGGCGATGCCCTTGCTGACGAGGTGTACGTAGTCTTTCTCGGCCGCGCTGGCAGCCATACCCCAATTGCCGTCCCAACTCACCGCCGTGCTGGGGCCGTGCAGCGTGATGCTGTTGCCGAGGAAGAGGATTCTGCCAACCTTCATGTCGCCCAGCTTCGGTGCGCCAGCCCCGCCCGGCTGCGGCGCTGCTCCGGCCGCGCCCTCGGCACCGGATACACTCAGAACGCCCTGCAGGGCCAGAACCGAACTCGCAATCAGCATAGCCATCGTCCTTCGCTTGTGCATCGATGCCTCCACACCGCGGCCGTTGGTCGTAAACCCGCCATGAATGCCACGGCCTGCGGTTCCCCTGCCGCTTGAGGAACCGCGGCCGTTGGTCACGTTGAAGAAGGTAGTGTGAAGCATGGGGGAACGCAAGAGGTGGAGGGAATTCCCCAGGGCTGTTTCAAGATCTGGCGCCGCGTCTCGGAAGGCCACACCTCCGCGCACACCTGGTAGGGGCGGCCTGTCCTCAGGCCGCCCCCCCCCGGCGTGGGGACACGCCGGGGGTACTCGCTGCACGCGACGGTCACGAATCTTGAAACAGCCATGGGAATTCCCCCTCGCCCCGGAAAGGCTGGGTTGCGAACCCAGGTCAGCCGGTGTGTGACACGCCTGGCCTTTCGGGAGTCCTTGATCTTTTCCCGTCACAGCGCATGGTAATGACCCGTGATGAAAACCAACACGAACATCTCAATCAGGGCCCGTGCGCGCACGAATTGGCGCCCAATCCTGCTCTGCGCCGCCATGGCGCTGGGACTGCTCCTCAACGCCGGTTGCTTATACTTGGACCAGGCAATCGTCCTGCGCGAGGATGGCTCATGCACCGTGACCTACCGCTACTCGGTCCCCGAAGACGCGGTGCCAAACCTGGCGACCGCCCAACGCGTCATTGAGCAGTGGCAGGGCCGCAACCCCGGCCCGGACTCCAACGACTTGCAGTGGTGCTTCAGTCGCCCGGCCGTGTCCCGCCACTTCGCCGGCAGGGGACTGACGCTGAAGGGACACCGTATCTACGAAAAGGACGGGCGGCGCTACGCCGAGATCACCGTCAACGCCGACAATGCCTGGGCAGCCCTGGAAAGCGGCAAGTTCGGGCCTTTCCAACTGTCGCGGACAGCCGAGGGTGACTACCGCCTGCGCGCGGACATTCCGGAGGACCCCGCGGCCAAACCGCCAACCCCGGAACAACGGGACAAACTGCGCGCCCTCTGCGAGGGCCTCAGCCTGACGCTGACCCTCGAAACGCCGACCAAGATCATCTCGACCTCATCGACCGCAGCAAGTGGCAAGAAGGCAACCTGGGTGTTCGACCCGCGCGTCGACGACACGTTCCTCGCCAAGACACCCGTGATCGACCTGACCTTCAGCGGCAAAGACCTGAACTGGGACCGGAAGAAGTGAACAGGCCCGCTGTGTCAGGGCAGAAATGACGATCCCGATGCTCCCGATGCTCTCGATGCTCTCGATGATACCGACCGGACGGATCTGGTTGACCGTTCAATCCCGGCGCTTCCCCTCTGGTATGCGCCTCGAGCCGGCGTTTTAAGCTGAATTTAAGCTGGAGTCGAATAACCACACTACCCGCAACGTCAAACCGGCTGTACAGAGTCCCCGTTACCGATCCGAATGTGCACTTCGGGTCGTGAACCGGATGGATTGACAGCCATGGCGATGAGCGATGCAACAACGTCCAGCGCGAGCTGGGTCTTGGACGGGCGGGTTGGACAGACAGGAACGGGAATGCCGTATTCCCCTGCTGATGTCAGCCGACTGCTGGACGAAGCCCGAGCGGGCAGCGTGGATGCGTTCGCGGAGTTGTTCGAGCAGTACCGTCCCATGGTTTCCCGGGCCGCCTACCGATTGGTCGGCCCGAACGACTGTGACGATGTGGCCATGGAAACTTACCTCAAAGCGTGGCGGGCATTGCCGGGGTTCCGGCGCCAGAGTTCGATCAGCACCTGGCTGTGCCAGATCGCACGGAACTGCGCCTTGGATTTCTATCGCCAACGGTCCCGGCGCGACGCACGCCACGTGTCGCAGGACGATCCCGACGGGGCGCCCCTGATCCAGCGAGTCGCCGACCCGCATGCCCAGGCGCCCGATCGGGCAGCCGAGGTGCATGACCTGGGTGCGGCGATCAACGAGGCCGTAGCCCAACTCAGCGAAGAGCACCGGACAGCTCTGCTGTTGCGAGAGGTCGATGGACTGAGCTACCGCGACGTTGCGGCAGCAACAGGGGTGACGGTCGGGACGGTCATGTCCCGGCTGTTCTACGCCCGACGCAAACTCCGAACCATGTTGGAGGCTAGCGGACCATGGCAAAACTAACATGGAATCAAGTCCGTGACGAATTGAGCCGGCGCAGCGCCTCGCCGACGCCGGTTCCGGCTGATCAGTTCTGGGCCAAATTCCGTTCGCAGGCCGCACGCGAACCCCGCACCGAAGCGGTCGTGGTCCCGTGGCTGTGGTTTGCCCCGAGCCAAGCCTGGGCCGCAGCCGCAGCCGTGGCCGTGCTGGCTGGACTGCTGTGGATTGCAGGACCCGGCGGCGGCGCGTCCACCCGGGGCGCCGGGGGCGGCCAAAGGCTTCTTGTGTCCGCCGTGGAAGAAATCCACGTGTTTGTGACCTATAGTAGTGTGCTCATCCTCCAGGACGAGAAAAATGGCTCCACCTTGGTGTGGCTCGGGAACCTGGGGAAGAAGGACAAAGGGGACAGTTAAGCGAGAGGTGGCGTATGCGAATGGTCCTAGCCATTGCTGCTTTCGTGGTCTTGGTCGCGGGGGTCAGTGTCCGGGCTGGGAATGTCGAGGGCAAGTCGGCCAAAGTCAGACTTCTGGTGGCGGAAAACGGCGACAGCGCCGCCGACCAGTCCGCTATTCAGGATATCCTGCCACAACTGCAGGCCACGCTGAAGTTCAAGTCCTATCGCCTGCTCGCCACGAAACCGTTGACCCTTCAGGTCGGCGCCAAGGCAGACCTGGGCTCCAAGCTCAACCTGAGCGTGACCGGGATCGAGGGCGAGTCAGTTACCGTCGAAGTGAGCCAGAACAACCAGCGTCTGCTGCAGACCAAGCTGCAACTCGTTCCGGGCAAGCCGGTCATCCTCGGCGGGATCCCGGGCGAGAACAGCGCCACACTTATCCTGGCCGTGTCGCTGGAGTGAGACGCGGGAACCACCCGCCCAGGGCCGCCCGCGACACCGGGGCATGACATTCCTGTCGGTTGCCGGAACGCAAGGCCGCAGTGGCGCGGGACCTCTGGGACCGCAGCAGAGTATTCGGGGCCGTCCCGGCCCGAGTCCCACGCGGCGACCTACTGCGCAGCCTTTCGCGTCTGCCCCGTACCGCGGGCGCCCCCCCGCTCACTTATTCCGCGACCGATTGCTGACCCGGCAACACCCGGCCCGATGCAATTGTCATGCAACCGCGGCACCAGGGCTGTTTCAAGATTCGTGACCGTCGCGTGCAGCGAGTACCCCCGGCGTGTCCCCACGCCGGGGGGGCGGCCTGAGGACAGGCCGCCCCTACCAGGTGTGCGCGGAGGTGTGGCCTTCCGAGACGCGGCGCCAGATCTTGAAACAGCCCTGCCGCGGCACCAGACACCGTTGCATTTCCGCCGTCGAGACGGTATCATTCCGCCGGGTCCGGGATGCCGCCCCTCCGCGGCACCGGACCTGAACTCAACCCCAGGGAGGCCCACATGCATATCTGTCGCTTGTCCTGCTGGTTGGCGCTGCCACTCGTTACCGGTTGCGCGCTCACCTCGCCGACGCCCCCGCGATCAACCATGGCGCCGGCACCCGCCGCTGCCGTTGAACCAGCCCGCCCGCCCACCGCAACTGCGCAGTCCGCAACCGCGCCCCACCCGTGGCTGCCCGCCACCGCCGCGAAACTGCCGCGCTGGCGCGGCTTCAACCTCCTCGAAAAGTTCTACCTGCGCAAAGATGGCAACCCGCCGTTCTCCGAGGACGACTTCCGCCTCATCGCGAAGCTGGGCTTCAACTTCGTGCGCCTGCCCATGGACTACCGGGTCTGGATCCGGAACGGCGACTGGGAGCAGATCAACGAGGATGCGCTCAAGGACATCGACCAGGCCGTCGCCTGGGGCGAGAAGTACGGCGTCCACGTCTGCATCAATTTCCACCGCGCGCCCGGCTACACGGTGGCCAAGCCGCCCGAGGTCAAGAGCATCTGGACCGATCCGGACGCGCTGCGCGTCTGCGCCCTGCACTGGGCGACGTTCGCGCGCCGCTACCGCGGCATCCCGAACGAGCGGGTGAGCTTCGACCTGATGAACGAACCCGGCGCCATCGCACCGGACGACTACGTCCGCGTCGCCCGCGTCCTCGTCGAGGCCATCCGCAAGGAGGACCCGGCGCGGCTGGTCATCGCAGACGGGCTGATGTGGGGTTCCGTTCCGGTACCGGGCCTGAAGGACCTGGGCATCGCCCAGGCGACGCGCGGCTACACCCCTATGAGCGTGAGCCACTACAAGGCGAGCTGGATCGGCGGCCCGGACAAGAAGTGGGACCCGCCGCAGTGGCCGTACGTGTCGCCGCCCACCGGGCCAAACGGCATCCTGATCGGTCCGATGAAAGCCGACCTGACCGTACCGCTGGTCATCACCGGGGGCTTTGCCGAGACCACGCAGATGCGCCTGCACGTGGGCAAGGTCTCGCAGCGTGCCAAACTCGTGGTCGAGGCGGACGGCAAGGTCGCGTGGGAGAAGGAGTTTCCCTGCGGCCCGGGCCAGGGCGAATGGGCCAAGTCCGAGTACATGGACGAGTGGAAGATCTACCAGTGCACCTACGACAAGGACTACACCGCAACCATCCCCGCCGGCGCGCGCGAACTGCGCCTGCGCGTCGTGGACGGCGACTGGATCCGCGTCTCCGAGATCGGTTTCCGGCCTGCCCGCGAGGGCACGGCCGAGCAAGTCCTTACGCTGCGCGAAGCCTGGGGCGAGAACCCCACTCCGTTCCGGTACGATCCCGCGGCGCCGGACAACCCCTTCCCCGACGCCGTCGTCACGCGACAAGACAAGGCGTGGCTGCAGCAGACCTGCATCGAGCCCTGGAAACAACTCGAGGCACAGGGCGTCGGGGTCATCGTTGGCGAGTTCGGCGCTTTCAACAAGACACCGCACGACATCGCTCTGCGCTGGCTCGAGGACTGCCTGCAGAACTGGCAGCAGGCCGGTTGGGGCTGGGCCATGTGGAACTTCCGCGGCTCGTTCGGCGTGCTCGACAGCGACCGCGCCGACGTCCAGTACGAAGCATGGGAAGGCCACAAGCTCGACCGCAAACTGCTCGACCTGCTGCAGAAGTACTGACGGCCGGGGGCGGGTGTCGAGGGGGACGCACCACACCCATGGTCGCGCCTTCGGGGGAAGTAGCTGCATGGCTCCAGCCTTGCAGCCTCACGCTTGTGACCTCACGATTGCGTCACTGAAAGGTGCGGGACACGTGGCCGGAAGCCTCTGTCCGTTATGTGACGCGTCACATAACGCCCAGAGGAACCCGTTTCACGGAGCCATTGCGGCCGGCCGAGCTCCGCGCTTGACAACCGTGCCTGTGGCCCGTATTTTCGCACCGGGCGCGGACGTTCCCGCCGTTCGTTCGTGAGTGCCGGGGTTCGGTCCAGGCTGCGACAACGGGTGCGGGGTACGCATGAGCCAGTCAGCGGGTCCCAACTGGCGGCGGATGAGTTTGCGGGTCAGCCTGAGCCTTGCGTTTGGGGCCGTGGTGGTGCTGACCTGTGTCGTGCTCGGGTGCGTGGAGTACGTGAGTTTCCGTTCGTTCATGCGCGCCGACCTGCACAAGCGCCTGGTGGACGTCGCGACCCTGGCGGTGCGGCAGATTGCCCCCGAGGAACACCACGCGTTCCAGGCTCGGACCGACGAACAGTCGCGTGAGTACCGGTGTGCCCGCGGTGGCTCGGCGCGTCCCGCGCCGAAGCGGGGTACGCCGGCCGGCTCTGTCCGGCGAAGCTGCTCGCGCGAAGACGGATCCCCGGTCGAGGGCCTCGGGCCGGGACGGCCCCGAGCACCCTGCTGCGGTCCCAGAGGTCCCGCGCCACTGAACTGCGCCCACCAAAGAGGAGTCCTGCATGCCAACCTATCTTGGCCGCTGTTTTCGGACTGCGCTGCTGCTGACCGCGTGCGCCGGCACGCTGAGTGCAAAGGACCCGACGATGACCGGCAAGGTGGAGGTCTTTCCTGGTGTCCGGGAGGGGGAGGTGTGCATTCGCGCGCCGTTCTCGAAGGAGTACGACCTGGTCAACGTGGTGGGCAAGGGGCGCAACGGGCAGTTCAACTTCTCCGGCGCCTCGCTGGTGCCGGTCTCGGCTGATTCCGACGCGCAGGGCATGGCCAAGGCGGTCAGCTTCCATCCCAACGGCGACGACAGCACGCCGTGGAACATCAACGGCATGTACATCGGCGCCAACCACGGTTGCTCGGCGAACCGCGAGTTCACCTGTCCGGGACACGGTCTGGGCGTCGCCGATTTGGGCCGCGAATGGACCGATGGGGCTGGCGTCAAGTGGTACCTGGTCAAGATCGTCGACAAGGACAAGCTCTGGTTCCTGTCGCAGGACAATGGCAAGGGCGACATCTGGAAGTTCACGTCGACGTTGACGGGCAAGGCTCTCACGGGTGCGAAGAAGGGCCGGACTCTGCAGGTGCAGAGCGATGTGATGGCGCAGTTGTACCCGGCCGTGCGCATTCGCCAGCAGCAGTGGCTGGTGGACGGCAAGACGCCGGTGCCGCGCAACGGCAAGGTGAAGTGCGAATTCCTGGACTTTGTCGAGGAGAACGAGGTCATCAACCCTGGCGCGCTGCTGAAGGACATCGTTGCGCACGCCGGCCAGGAGCGCGACTTTGCCGCCGACGCGCTGCCGGCCACGGTGCGCAACACGATCGTCTACCGGTTCCACCCGGACGGCGCGATTGTGCTCGACTACCACGCCAAAGCGTTGCAGGATTTCCAGATCGGGTACATGGGCTTTGTCCAGTCCGCGCCGCTGCGCAAGGGCAACTATGGCGTGCACAAGTACTACGTGCCCAAGACCGTGCCGTTCGCCCTGGACGGGGCAAACTACGATTTCCGCGGCATGCAGGACTACTCCAAACCCCTGCCCAAGCCGCTGTACTTCGGCGCGGCGGAGAAGAATGTCGAGAGCGCGGACAACCTGCCGGAGCGGTTCATCCAACTGCTGGGCGACGAGGCGGACGGCAGGACGCAGTGGAAGGTCGGCTACTCGCTGGGCTACTCGCTGGTGCAGGGCATCACGACACCCGAGGCGCGCGCGAAGCACACGGGCCGGGCGTTGTTCCTCTACACCAGCAACAAGACCTATCCGTCGGCGCTCGATGCGAAGCTCGCACCGGTGATCAAGGCCGGGACGGAGTTCCACTGCGTGGCGTACCGCCGCTATTTCAATCCTGAGCCGCTCGAGAACGCGACGTGCGCCTACTGGTACCGCGACGGCGACCGTCTCGTGGTATACCTCGACTATCACAAGAGCGTGGACAAGGACACGGTGGTCTTGCCTCCCGAATGCCGCGGCAAGCGCATCACGGTGGTGGAGAAGACGCCCTCCCTGACCCTGCACACCGACAAGACCGTGCCGGCGGACGGCGTCACCGTGTCGGTCACGGGCGACTATGGCTACCTCGTGTTCACGACGCCGTGCGCGGGGAAGTGAGCGGCATCGGGTCCATGATGGGGAGGACGGTCGATGAATCGAAGCATCCTGGTGGTCGGTGCGCATGCGGACGACATTGAGATTCAGACGGGCGGCGTGCTTCTGAAGTACCGCGACGCCGGGTACACGGTGGTGTACGTGATGGCGACGAACAACATGTCCGGCGGCGTCAGCGAACTGTTGAGCGACGGGACGATCCGGACCACGCGCGAGGGCACGGTCGACATGATGGCGCGCCGCAAGCGCGAGTGTGACGACGGCGCGCGCGCACTCGGGACGGTGCCGATTCACCTGGACCACCCGCAGCGGCACTACTGGGACGAGGTCGCACAGAAGGACGTCGAACTGCGCTACGGCTGCGCGCTGCCCGCGGGCGTGGCCCGCAACGTGCCCATGGCCGCGCCGATGTCGATGGCCACGGCCATGCCGGTATCGTGCAGCGCGAGTGTCTTCAGTTGCGATTCACGCAGGCGTGCCCAACCACCCTCGGACGGTTGCGCTTCGCGCGCCCGGAAACTCGCCAGTTGCACGAAGTAGAAGGGCAGTTTCTCGTCGCCCCACCACTTGCGCCAGGACTCGATCATGGCGGGGAAAAGGACGTCGTGCTGCTGCGCCGCACCGGCATTCCCCTCGCCCTGGTACCAGATGAAGCCGCGTAGCGGGAACTTCGAGTAGGGTGCGATCATGGCATTGAAGAACACGGCGGGAATACTGTATGGGCTCGGCAGTGCGAACGGCAGTTTGGTCGGCTCGACGGACATCTCGACCTTGCTCTTCCACACACCGGAGAGGACGATCTCGTTATTGTCCGAGAAGATCGCGGGCATTCTGACATCCGCCCGTAGGCCGCAGGTCGAGAATACCGCGACGAACGCGACGACAGCTTTCCTGAAGTGATGATAGGGCATGGTGCTTTCGATCCTGGGTCTTGGGTTTTCGGGGATGACGCGGGATGACGATAGTGCCGGGCGGTGACGGTGCAAGACGGGCGCCGGCGGGCGGAATGCCGCCCGATCATCCGCAATCGTTGCTCGCGTAATGCGTCAGTTGCGGGTGGAGATAAGGTCGAAGTTTGACCTGGGCTGACGCCTAAAGTGGTCGGAGCGGCTCGCTCCGACACCCGCGGGAGCGAGCCGCTCCCGCCACTTTGGCCATCTACCGCCCAACCGTCCACCCGCCACTGACGCATTACTTGCACGCCGCCACACTCCTTGCAGTCGCCCAGCCTTGGCGCTATCTTCGCCCACGCGCGTTCGGACAGGAATTCGCTCTCAGTTCGTGGCTCAAACGGGCTCCCGTAGGAAAGGCAAAGATTCATGGCAGCAGACAAGCAACGGTTTCGCAAAGCGGTTTTCCCCGGGCTTTACCTGCAGGGCGAAGGCGCCTTGATGAAGGTCCCGGAGTTGATGGAATCGTTTGGCGGTGCAGGTATGGTGATTTGCGCGCCCTCGTCCTTTGACACGGTTCTGCCGGGGATTTCGCAGGCATTGCCAAAGGGGAGTGTGGTGGAACGGTTCGGACGGGAGTGTTGTGAAAAGGAATTGGGGCGGTTAGCCGCATTGGTGGCGGAACGTGGGGCCCGGGTTGTCGTGGCTGTCGGCGGGGGAAAAGCGATCGATACGGCGAAAATTGTCGCCGACCGCGGGCACCTGCCCGTGATCATCGTGCCGACCATTGCCTCGACCGATGCGCCCTGCAGCGGCTGCGCGATCATCTACAGCGAACACGGCGTGTTTGAGAAAGTCTCCTACCAGCGGCGCAATCCCGATGCGGTTGTGGTGGACACGGGAATCATTGCCAAGGCGCCGGTACGGTTCCTGGTCTCGGGGATGGGAGACGCCCTGGCGACGTGGTTCGAGGCGCACAGTTGCGAACGGACCGCCTCGACCAACGAGTGCGGTGGCTTGAGCACCATCACCGCCCTGGGACTGGCTCGGCTGTGCTTTGACACCCTTCTGGGCTATGGCGTGGCTGCGAAACACGCGTGCGAAGAAGGTGTTGTGACCCCGGCGCTGGAGCGCATTGTCGAAGCGAACACGCTGTTGTCCGGACTCGGGTTCGAGAGCTCCGGACTTGCCGCCGCGCACTCCATTCACAATGGCCTGACGGCCCTGCCTCCGACGCACAAGTACTACCATGGCGAGAAAGTTGCCATCGGGACCCTGGCTGGCTTGCACCTGACGGATGCTGACCCGGACGACGTGGAGACAGCGTACGGATTCTGCGAGGATGTTGGACTGCCAACCACCCTGGCCGAGATCGGCCTGGCCGGCGTTTCCCGCGAGGACCTGATGAAGGCCGCTCAACACGCCTGCGCGCCCCAGGAAGGCATCCACCATGAAGCGGGAATCATCACCCCCGCCCGCGTCGTGGCAGCCCTGCTTGCCGCTGACCGCATGGGACGCGAGCGAACGATGGTCTAGTATCTGACGTTGCGTTTCCCGCTTTGATGGGTGAACGGCATTCATGCCGTTGACCCTATGTCGAGTCACAGCGGCGTGCGCATGTCGGCCCACACGTTCGTCCCGTCGAGGACGGACAGGCAGAGTGTCCATCGGACACGTCCGGGGCCTTCTGGGTCGATGCCCAGCCGCTGGCCGATCCCTACGACTTGATCATCTATGGCGATCGGTTCGACGCCACCGAGTGGCGTCAGGTCGTGCGGGAGGTCTACGCCCCGCCCGGCACGGACGTCGCTGAAGTCAGGGTGCGGCCGTTCCTCAGCCATCCGAATTGGGGCGAACAGGAGGGGACTTTCTGGATCGACGATGTGGAGTTCGTGGAACTTGGCCCGCGCTTGCGGCCGGTCAAGGCTACGGCACTGCTCGTGACCAGCGCCGAAGGCTACGTGCCCGAGGGCAAGGACGGCCGCGGCGCGTTCACATTCCCGACCCTGCCTGTTGTCCCGGTAACGGGGCTCCGCCAGACCGGTGCCGGGCCCACCACGATCGCCGTGGCATGGAATCCCACGCGCCCTGGTCCCCGCGGCTGCAACGTCTACGCCAACGCGGGGGATGACTGCCCCGCCATCAAGTACTTCCGCAAGACCACGTCATGGGGGCGATCTGACGCGACTCTGGACGAGTTGGAATACGGGACGGCCTACACCGTCAAGGTTGCGGCTCTCAACGAGGACGGCGTTGAGGGTCCAGCCGAGGTCTTGGTCGCGAAGACTGCGGACTTCGAGCCCGAAACGCACACTGCGCCCGCGGCGCAGATGCCCGCAACCGCGCCGTTGTGTCTCAAGACGGAGGCGGGAATCACCTACCTCGTTACCCCGGGACCCCAAGGACCGACTGGCCGCGTCGTCACACTACGCGTCGAGTCCCATGGTTCGGCGGCCGGGCGGGGTCAGGCGCGCGACGCTCCAGGGCGGGTCCCAGGTGACGTCGATGATCACTTCGCGGATGCCCTCGAGCGCGAGCAGGCGCTCGCGGATCGGGTCGCCGATGAACGAGTACACGGGGCGGCCGCGGTGCGGCATCGTGACCAGCACGGTCACGGTGTCCTGCTGCATGCGCACATCGCAGACGTAGCCCATGTCCACCACGTTCGCGTCCACGGTGTAGAACTGCGCGTCCTTGACCTCGCGCAGGGCTTTCCAGATGGCGGCTTTCAGTGTTGCGGCCGCCCCGATCTCACCCGGGCGCGCCAGGGGCGTGCTGCTGCCGGCCGCGACGACGGCAGGCAGTGTTGCCGCCTGTGCCGACAGCGGGTTGAGGAGCCGTTGGCGCGTTTCCGCGACCATCGTTGGGCCGTCCGTATCGGGATAGATCGGGCCGCGCAGCACATCGCCGCGCGA
The DNA here is from genome assembly GCA_001803235.1 of Lentisphaerae bacterium RIFOXYA12_64_32. Lineage (GTDB taxonomy): Bacteria > Verrucomicrobiota > Lentisphaeria > Oligosphaerales > YB12-FULL-65-16 > YB12-FULL-65-16. The sequence goes on along the minus strand of MHBL01000223.1, from coordinate 40,719 downwards.
CTTGCCCATGGCGGCTGCGCCGCCTTTCTCGAAGTAGGGGGAGATCAGGTAGGCGTTGCGCTGGCGCAGCGACGTGCCTGCCTTGAACTGCTGCTTGCCGCCGGCCGGGTAGCGCGCCCAGCAGTGTCCGTGCGGCCGGTAGTAGAACATCGGGTTCGCCCAGCGCTGCAGGCCGTCGAACTGGTCCGCCTCGAAATCCAGCCACAGCGCCACGAACGCGTCGCGGCTGTGCCGGTTGAAATAGCCGATGCCGTGCATGTCGCGCTCACTCGCGTCCGGCACGCCCTCGTGCACGCGGCCGTCGCGGTCGACCCAGAGCGGGTCGGTAAACGTGAAACCCGAGAACACCCACTCGTCGTCGCGCAGGGCGCTGATCTCCATGTCCTTGACCGCATCCATACGGCCGTGTTTGAGGAAGTACGGCAACCCGGCGAAGAATGTGTAGGTGATGTCGACGTGCAGTCGGCTCGGCGTGAAGACCGGGTGCAGCGGGCTGTGCGGGAAACCCCAGCGCCGCACTTCGACGCACAACGGCCCGCGAATGACCTCGTAGTTCGGGCAACTCGCCCAGTTCGTGATGCGCAGCTTCTGGATGCCGTCCGCCGGCACGTAGTCATGCGCCCAGTCGATGCCCGGCGGCTCGCCGTGGCCCGGCCCGCCCGCGAACAACTCCTGGCCGTGTTCGCGCTTGTAGGTCAGTCGCTCGAGCTGTCCCATCTGCCGTGACAGCCGGGCGACATAGTGACCATTGCTGATGTCCAGTCCGTACCCGCTGCCCTCGACTTTCAGGTCGGTCGGGTAGTCGGGCAACTCCGCCGCGGGGTTGCCATAGAAGATGAGGTAGTGTGTCTGCCCGTGTGCCGGCACGTCCGCGAAGAAGACCAGACGGCAGCGCAGTTCGCCGCCGTGTCGCGTCACGCCGCACACCTGGCTGGGTACCTCAATCAGCCGCCCCTCGCCGGCGGCGAGCCGCGCCACGCGGACTTCACGCTGCAGGTCGTCGACCTGATCGGCACGGAAGGCGGCGGCAAGCATGGCCGGCTCCCGCTCGCGGTCGAGCGCACCGGACTCGCTGACCGCCACGGTCTTGCACCAGGCCCAGCCGCCGGCCCACTGCTGCCATGGCACCGGCAGTTCGGCCACGGCCTGGAACGTGCCCGCGGGCAGTGTCAGCGCCGCGTCGCCGCGCGGCGTCTGGCGCTCGAAGCCGAGGGTGTCCTTGATTGATTCGGCCAGGGACATGGCGACGTCATGGTTCCCGGCGCCGTACGCCTGTGCCAGCAAGCGCAGCTTCTCCGCCACGCCGTCGGTGCAGTTCTCGTAGCGTAGCTCAGCCATCCGCGGACCTCCCCTGCTGTCAGGCTCTTGACGAGTAGAAGAAAGGTAGCGCCAACGCCGGGGAAGCGCAAGGAATGGGCGAAATCCCGCGGTAATGCGTCAGCGCCCCCCCCCCCGGGCGGCAGACCGCCCGGTCATCTCGGAGTGAAACTGGCGACGATGCACCAAGACCGCCTGAAGGCGGTACTACGAACCTGGCCAACAGCGCAACGAGGCTTGTAGTACCGCGTTCACGCGGTCCGGGTTCGAGTTTCATGGGAGCAAAGGGCGGAGCATAGACCCCTGCCACCTTGCGTGGCAGGTGAACGGGTTCATCGGGCCCAGGCACGGAATCGCCTTGAGTCGGGGGGCATTCGGGTCCACCCCACGCCCCTTGACTCCGGGCCGATGCTGTCTATTGTCTTGTGGGGACGCGGTAGAGCCGCGGTCCACGGTTCCGCACGATGGGGGGGGGGGCGACGCAGGCAATCCGGGTCAGCAACCGGAACCCATACGGGAGGCGCTGCCGGTGGCGAGGCGTCCCATGCCATCCCACCTCTCTTCGGCCCAACCTGACCGCCCATCACCAGAACGAGGAGGCAATCCATGCAGATCGGGATCCGAACTGGCTGTTTGAAGCTGCCGTGGTTCGAGGCCATCGAGTCTGCCGCGGCACTCGGTTATGACAGTGTCGAGCCGGATATCGGTGCGGACTACGCAACCCTGCCGCTGTGGAATGCGGCCGACCGGCAACGGCTGGCGGAAACAGCCCGGGCACACAAGTGCGAGCTCGTTTCCGTCTGCGTGGGTGCGCTGTGGAAGATCAGTCCCGCGAGCGCGGACGAGCAGGTTCGTCGGGAGGCCGTGGAATTGATGAAATGCACGGCGGCGTACGCTGCCGAGATCGGAGCACGCTGGATTCTTCTGCCCATCACTCCGGGCGGTGAGGGCGTCGACGACGACACGAGTGTGCAGCGCTGGATCGACGCACTGCGCGAAGTGGCGCCGGCGGCGGAGAAGGCCGGAGTGCTCTTTTGCGTCGAGAACGTCGGACGCGGCTGCGGCAAGTCAGCCGACGAACTGCTCCGTCTCATTGCCGGCGCAGGTTCAGAGAGCGTGCGGGCGTACTACGACATCGGCAACGCGATCGCGTTCAAGAACGACCCCGTGGCGGAGATCGCCAAGCTTGGGAGTGCCCTGGCCATCGTGCACGTGAAAGACCACGCGCCTCTGCTCGGCCAGGGCGATGTGCCGATCCCCGCCTGCCTGAACGCGCTGGTCCGGGCGGGGTACGACGATTCCCTGATCTTCGAGACGGACCCGACAAACGACCCCATGCGCGCCGCGGCCTTCAATCTCGGGTACGTGAAAGGCGTGCTGGCTGCGATCCCGCAGACCTGACGAGAGACCAGCCGGGTCGAACGGGTGCGCCGTGCTGCTGGGCGTGCGCAGGCACTGACAAGTCCGGCGCGACGCTGCCGGTCGTCACGGAGTCGGACTTCAAAGGCGGTGGCCCGGCCATTTCGTTGGGCAGACCGACACGTTCGCCGGCGATGCTGGTTGACTTCGGGGCACACTCAGCGCAGCCAGTTGTCCAGCCGCAGGCCGGGGAAACGCGAGAAGTGGTCGGTGTTGCCGGTGACGAGCTGAGCGCAGCAGTCCATGGCGGTCACGGCGATGAGCACGTCGGCGTCGGTCAGTGGCGTGCCACGGAGTTCAAGGTCAGCCTTCCAGTGCCCCCACCGGCGGAGAATAGGCAGAGACGTGTGAATGACGGGAACGCTCAGGATGAATTGCTCAACCAAGCCGCGGTTCTCAGCGGGCCGTCTCGACTTTTCCGCACCGTAGAACAACTCGGCCACGGTCATTGCGGCAACGGCGGCCGTCTCGGTGGAGTGTGCCCGCCGCTCCAGAACCCGCTGATTGCCGCGCAGCAGTTCGACGCAGATGTCGGTGTCCAGGAGAATCACAGTTCCACCGCCCTTCCCGGCGTGCGGTGGGCACGGATGTCGGCCGCAATCTCGGCGCCGGAACGTTCATCCTGCCAGGCGCCGCAGAGGTGCCGCCACAACTCGAGCTGCGTGGCGGCGTCCGGGATCGTTCCCGGTCGGCTGGCCTCAGGCCGATCACATTCGAGACCACGCTCGATCAGGACGAGAATCTCGCTGTTCAGGCTCCGGCGGTCAACCGCGGACAAAGCACGGATTCGGCCCATGACTGCCGCCGGGATGTTTCGTATCGTGAGATTCGGCATATGCCACCCGCATGTAACTGTTGTGATGTCTTAATGAAACCATTATAGTGTTACCATAGCACTGCGGTTGTGTCCGCGCAAACACCGTCGGCGCGCGGGCAGGGCTGTTTCAAGATCTGGCACCGCGTCTCGGAAGGCCACGCCTCCGCGCACACCAACCCCCGGCGTGGGGACACGCCGGGGGTACTCACCGCACGCGACGGTCACGAATCTTGAAACAGCCCTGGCGCGCGGGCCTGTCTGGCTGGAGACAGACTCATCGTGCGGTGTGCGCATGCGCACGCCGCTTGGGACCGCTGCCGTTGGCGAGGATAAGGACAGGAGTGCGAAACCATGCGAATTGATGCTCACACCCATGGAATGAGTGCAGACCGCGACCCCGAGGGGCGAATGCGCCCGCCGCTCAGGGCTTGCTGGCGCAGGGGCCAGGGCTCTCCGGAGGCGCTGATCGAACAGCACCGTGCGCGCGGCATCGAGAGAGTCCTGGTGCTGGACCCTGCGGACGTCGCGTTCGAGCTCCAGGAGATCTTCGGGGATTTCGTCATTCCGATCCCGATGGTGAACCCGGACAAGCTCACCCCGGCGGACGTCGATCAGTTCCTGTCCCGGGGCGCGCGCGGCATCAAGTTCATCGCGCCAATGCACTCGTACGGGGCCAACCGCTACTTCCCGCTGTACGAAGTCATCCGCGACCGCCGTGCGCTGGCGGTGTTCCACACCGGCTACCTTGCCAACGCGCTTTTTGCGCCCGGCGCGCCGCTTGAGCGCACGGACGTCGTCGACATCACGCACATGCGCCCGGCGGCCATCGACCGGATCGCGCGCGCCTTCCCGGACCTGAAGATCCTCATGGCGCACTTCGGCAACCCCTGGTGGGAGGAGGCGTGGAAGATGATTTCAAGTCACCCCAACATCCACGCCGACTTCTCGGGCGGCACCGCGTACCGGCGCTCGCTCAACATGTGGCGCGAGACCTTTGCGCCGAACGGTCGGCTGGATACCGCAGCCCTCGGCAAGCTCTGTTTTGCCAGCGACGTCACGTACTTCACGCCGGACCGGTATGACTATCTGCCTTACATCGAGTTCTACGAGCGGTTCTACGAACTGCTGCAGGTCCCTGCCGAGCTGCGACAGACGATCGACCGGGAGAACATCCTCTCACTCATCGGCGCGTGAAGTCCCAGGCGCCACCGGGTTGGCGAGGCCGGAACTGAGCAGACTCGTGTCGGGGGGGGCGGGTGTCGAGGGGCGGCGGGGGGCTTCTCTGAACACTGAGCGCTGACCGGTCGTCCGCGCATCAGTGCGTCTTGCGGAACTCGCCTGGCGACATGCGGCGGAGTTGGCGGAAAACGCGCGAGAAATGGTACTCGTCGCAGAAACCCGACCGCTCCGCAATGCTCTTCAGCGGCAGGTCCGTGGTGAGCAGCAAATGACACGCCTCGTCGACCCGGATCAGGCGCAGGTCTGACATGGGCGTGATGCCGAAGACCTTCTTGTACTCCCGCGCGAAGTGGCACCGGCTCATCTTCGCCATGGCCGCGAGGCTGTCGATGGTGTGCGTAATCTCGGGGTTGCCCTGCATCCACTCCCTCACCGAATCCAGCCGGCTGACCACGCGCGGCCGGGCGAGACGGTTGAGTTCATCCAGCACCGCGGCGAAGAGAAGGGTCATCGTTCCTCTTCGACGGACATGGTCGGGGGAGGTCTTTTCCTCATAGAGCCAGCGGGCGAGGACCGTCAGCCGGCCCGAACGGTCAGGGACCACGTGCCCGACATGCGCTTCCAGCTCGCCGTAGCCGGCCATGTGGAAGTACTGAACCGGCGCGCTCCCTTCCGTGAACTCCTGGTGCACCGCACGTGGCGGATAGACCACCGAGTCGCCCGGCCCGGCGGACACCGCGCGCCCGTCGATCTTGACGCTGAGCCGGCCGTTCATGACGATCAGCACTTCAATGAACGGGTGTGTCGCACGCCCCAATGACCCGCCCGGTGGCATCATGATGGAGCCGGCAGTCAGGCATTCAGCGGGGTCCATCGCCATGATCAACCTCGCACAAAACTGCGCAATCCTATCCATTGCGGAAGTGCCAGCACAGCAGTTATTGTAATGGCTAAGTAAAGTTTGGTGGCTCTGCCTTATCGGCAATTGGAGACCATGCAGCCGCCTGCAAAACCCTGTTTTACATGCGGAGTGTTCAGGTGTCAGGTTTCGGGTGTCGGAAAATATCTCGCTCAACCGCACGCAGTTACGCATTCCTGAAACCTGAACACTGAAACCTGAAACCGGCGCTTGCAGGGGTTCTGCAAGCGCCTCCATGGACAATGGACCATGGACAATGGACTTTTCAAGCCGGAGTGACCCCGGCACCGCATTGCGGCAGTGGCAGGAACAGTGGGCCGTCCAGACGGCTCGCGAGGCCGCTCGCCCTCCAGGAGAGATGAGCTTGCAGGTACTCTCGCACGACACAGTCCTTTACCCGTCCGGCTCGGCGGACGGGTCGCCTGGCGCCTTGAAACGGCAGGCTGCCCGGGGTCCCTGCCGTTTCAAGGCGCAACATCGAAGGGGGCGCGGGGGAAGTCAATGACGTCCCCCGCCGGGGTGCGAGGCAGAGCCCTGCCCGTGGACGGGGCAGAAACGCCGGACGAGCACGAACGCAAGGAGATGTATGCATGCGGAAAGAACTGAAAGCACCGGTCCGTTGCGCGGTGGTCGGCTACGGCGCGGCGCACGTGTTCGGACGCGCGCACGGCCGCTGGATCGATGCCACGCCCGGCCTGAAATGGGCCGCGGTGTGCGACCGTGATCCGGAGCGGCTTAAGGCGGCCAAGGACGAGTTTCCGCAGCTCGAGACCTACTCGAGTCTGTCGGAAATGCTGGCCAAGGCGGACATCGACATGGTGTCCGTGGTCACGCCACACCACACGCACGCGCCGATCAGCATCGAGTGCCTGAACGCCGGCCGGCATGTCGTGTGCGACAAGGCCATGTGTCTGACCGTCGCCGAGGCGGACGCCATGATCGCGGCGGCGAAGAAGAACGACCGCACCCTGGCCATCTTCCACGCGCGCCGGCACGACGGTAATTTCCGGGCCATCAAGGAAGCGGTGCACAGCGGTCGGATCGGCGACGTGTTCCACATCGAACTGACCGCCGGCGGGTTCGGCAAGCCGCGCGAGTGGTGGTATGCGAAGAAGTCCCTGGGCGGCGGCGCCTTCTACTACTGGGGCCCGCACGCCATTGACTGGGTCCTGGATATGGTGCGTCAGAAGATCATCGGCTGCAACGGGTTCTATCATAAACTGGTGTGGGATGACGCCGACCAGGAAGACCAGGCCCGCGCCATTCTGCGGTTCGAGAACGGCTGCGTGGCCGACATCACCTGGTCGCACATCGCCGCGGTCGGCAAGCCGCTGTGGCGTGTCCTCGGCACCCAGGGCGGCATCATCGACACCGGCGCCGGCGGCAACAAAGGTTACCAGGAACTGCTCACCGGCCCGTCCGGCGGCAGTTTCCAGATGGTCACGATCAAGGACGGCAAGCGCGACGAGACGCAGGTGCCGTACAAGGAGTCCGACTGGCTGACGTACTACGTCGACATGGCGAACCACCTGTTGCACGGCGGCCCGGTTCCGGTCAGCGGCGAGGACGGCCGCCGCACCATCGCGGTGTTCGAAGCGTCCGAACGCTCGTCCGCTACCGGCCAGACCGAACCGGTCGCGTATGAGTGAGGGACGAGTGACGGGTGTCGGGTGTCGAGGGAAAAGGCAACACCCCCCTCCGACAGATCCGCCCGATCCCCTCTCCCCCTGAACCCTGACACCTGAAACCTCTTCCCCCTTGACACCCGACACGCGACACCCAACCCCGGAGTCACCCATGCTCACACCCGAGAAACTGACCGAGATGCTGCGACTCATGCGCCGGATCCGCCACTTCGAGGAGCGGCTCACCGGGATGTACGACTACACGAGCTACCTGAAGAAGGGCGACACAGCCGGCGACATGTACGACTTCGCCAGTAAAGGGATCATCCCCGGCGCGGTGCACCTGTCTATCGGCCAGGAGGGTGCCCAGGTCGGCATGTGCGCGGCGCTGGACCGGGACGACTACGTCACCAGCACACACCGTGGTCACGGCCACTGCATTGCGAAGGGCGCAGAACTCAAGCCCATGATGGCCGAACTGATGGGCCGCCGCGACGGCTACAGCCGCGGTTGCGGCGGGTCGATGCACATCTTCGCGCCGGAGCTTGGTTTGCTCGGCGGCAACGGCATCATCTGCGCACAGTTGCCGCTCGCGACCGGCGCTGCCTTCTCGGCCAAGTACCGGGGCACGCCGCAGGTGGCGGTAGCGTTCTTCAGCGAAGGCGCCAGCAACGAGGGCACCTTTCACGAGGCGCTGAACCTGGCCGCGCTCTGGAAGTTGCCGGTCATATTCCTGTGCGAGAACAACCTCTATGCCGCCACGACGCCGGCGGAAATCGCCCTGGCCAGCCCGGACGTGGCCGGTCACGCAGCCGGCTACGGCATCCCCGGCGAGATCGTCGACGGCCAGGACGTATTAGCCGTGTACGCCGTGGCGGAGAAGGCCGTGGCGCGTGCCCGCGCCGGTGCCGGGCCGACACTGATCGAGTGCAAGACGTACCGGTTCACCTCGCATGCCGGCGCCGGCAAAGGTCAGCACAACAACCCCGCCGAATTGGCCGAGTGGATTAAGCGCGATCCGATCACACTGCTGGAGGAACACCTGCGTGCCGACGGCATCATGACTGCCGCTGAACAGGAGGCCCTGAAGCAGCAGGTCCTGGCCGACGTCGAGGAAGCCGTTGTGTTCGCGAAGCAGAGCCCGTTCCCGAGCTTTGCCGAACTCCCCGTCATCCCCGGCACGGAATTGTGAGAAGGGACGAGGGTCGGGTGTCGGGAGTCGAGGGGAACAGCGGCACCCGATCCGACTGATCCCCCCTGACACCTGACACCTGACACCTGAAACCTACCCCCAACCCCTGAACCTTTGAACCCTGAACCCAGGAACCCTCCCCATGCGCCCACTCACATACACCCAGGCTTTGAGCGAAGCGATCCGCGAAGAAATGGAGCGCGACGAGACGGTATTCTCCATCGGCGAGGACATCGGCCCGGTGCGTAAGCGCGACGAACTGTGGGCGCAGTACCGCAAGAACCGCGTCTGGCAGACGCCCATCTCCGAGGCGGGCTTTGCCGGCCTGGCGGTCGGCGCGGCCATGACCGGGCTGCGGCCGGTCGCGGTCATCATGTACTGCGACTTCGTGACCTGCTGCATGGACCCGATCGTGAACCAGGCCGCGAAGCTGTACCTGATGTCCGGCGGCCAGATCAAGGTGCCACTGGTGATCCGGACCCCGGCTGGCGCCGGCACGCGCGAGGGCGGGCATCACAGTGGCAGTCTCGAGAGCTGGTTCGTGCACACGCCCGGGCTCAAGGTCGTTATGCCGTCCGACGCGTACGACGCCAAGGGCCTGATGAAGGCGGCGATTCGCGACGACGGCCCGGTCGTGTTCATCCAGCACCGGCTGCTGCACGGGTTGCCCGCGCAGTCGTGCCCCGACGGCGAGTGGATCGTGCCGCTCGGCCAGGCTGCCGTGAAGCGCGAGGGCAAGGACGTCACCGTGGTGGCCACGTCGTACGGTGTGCCGAAAGCGCTGGAAGCCGCGGCGACGCTCGAGGGTGAGATCAGCGTCGAGGTGGTGGACCCGCGCTCGCTCGTGCCTTTGGACTTGAAGACCATCCTCGCGTCGGTCGGCAAGACCGGCCGCCTTCTCGTGGTCCACGAAGCGCCGCGCCGCGGCGGCGTCGGTGCGGAGATCGTGCGCCGTGTGACCGAGGAAGGCTTCTCGCTGCTGAAGCGCGCGCCGAAAGTCCTCGGCGGCCTCAACACGCCGATGCCCTATAGCCCGCCGCTCGAAGACGCCTGCCTCCCGCAACCGAAGGATATCGTCAAGACCATCCGGGAGATGGTGGGGTGAGAGCGCGCGCAGGTGGCCAATGGGTGGTGCGGGAAGGGGGGATGACGAAGAACACTGCAAATGGCTGACAACGAGTACGCCACAACCGGCACGTGCAACGTGGTACGCCACACAGGGGGCTTGGGCAATCCCACTGGCAGCGTGCTCGCAAGGCTTAGCACGAAGGATAGCGCGCGAGCATCCCGTGCCTTGCACGATGTCGCCTACCGGACGCATTGGGGGCGGCGGCGGGACAGCGTCCGTTCGCCTGGCAGTCCCCGGGAGCCGCGTGGACGTGCCCGCTCTTTGTCCCGCACTTGGAGCCACTTCCCCAGTGACTTCTGGCTTTCCCCGGAAACACGACCGGCCAGGAGTCCCTCGACGCTAATGTCCTCGTCGAGGTCATCCCAGTGTACGCCTTCGCCGCCACCGATCAGCCTCCAATTGCGGCGCTCGGAAGCCGTTGCATGGAGCAATCGCGGGAACCACGCGAGGGGGACACCGATCGTGCGGCCATCGCTCAGTTCGACATTCAACGTGTCCGCCGTGGTGCTGATCCGCAGGGCACTCGGCACCTCGATCTCAACCAATGAAGTACTCATGCCAGGCCTCCTGCAGTCTCTCTTTGTGCCTGCAGACCATCCGGTGGATGTCGGCAATCTCCGCCCGGCTGAAGCCACCGCTCCTCGCCAGTCGAACGGGGTCAATCCAGAACTTTGCAGCCTTGCTCTCGCGCTCCACGTGAACGTGCATGGGCTCGTCGCGGTCCGTCGCGTAGAAGAACAACCGGTATGGCCCGTCGCGGAGTATTGTCGGCATGCGCGTCCTCTTGGCCCGCTGAACGTCACCTGCAGTATCACTCTAACCCCGGAACTGGACATGGGCAACATTCATCATCCCAAACTTGTGTTTTCCGTCCCGGTCGATTCCACATTTGCGGACTTCGCTGCCGCGCAATACGTTGTCGCATGCTGGGCGGCTGGAACGGCTAGGGGGCTGTCGGAATGCCCCTCCAAATCAGGCCAGAACGTCGCAGGGCTCAGTCTCGTAGTCCCGCCTTCAGGCGGTCCGGGTGGCGCGTGGTCTGCGGCGAGGTCCCAGACGGGGACCGCCTGAAGGCGGGACTACGAACCTGATCGCGCGAGGGGCCAACGTCTGCGTCCACAAGGGGCAGAGAAACCACATGGCATCCAGGATCACAACACTCGCCGCAGGCTGCGTGTGCTGGCTGCTGGCACTGGCGCCCCTGCTTGCGGCTGAGGACCTGGCGTACGACCTGGCCAAGGTCAAGGGCATCGAGTACTACCGCGGTCCCGACTCCGGGCGCGCGCTGCTGAGCCGGAACGGGTTCGTCGTGGTGCCGCACTACTCGCACCGCATCTTTGCGCCGTACTTCGAGGAGAACCTGCCGCACTACGTCACCACCGACTCGGTGCACCAGACGTTCCACACCATCTTCGAGGACGAGATCAAAAACATGGAGACAGCGTTCGCGGCCGAGGTCGCCGCTCTGAGCCGGGACATGCTGGCGCAAGTCCGCGAACTCCGCAGCAACGCGGGCGGACTGAGCGCGCCGGAGGCGGGCGCCGCGGACCTGGCCGAGGCGTACTTCGCGGTCGCCACGACCCTGATCGCAGACAAGCCGGATGCCCTGCCTGACCCTGCGAGTCCGGCCGCTCAGGAACTCCGGCTGATCGACGCGGCCAAGGGTATTGCCGTGTCGCCGGGGTTCGGGTACAAGCTCGACTACTCGCAGTTCAAGCCGCGCGGGTTCTACACCGAGACGCCGGTGTTGCAGCGCCTCTTCCGCACCATGAGCTGGTACGGGAACGCCGCGTTCCGGCTCGAGTCCGACCGCGAGACCCGGGCGGCACTGCGGATAGCTCAGGCGTACGCGCAGTGCCCGCCGGCCCAGGAGCGCTGGCGTAAGCTCGACCGCGTCTACACGTACTTCATCGGTCGGTGCGACGACCTGACCCCGGACGAGTATGCCACGGTCCTCAAGCGCCTGGCGGACCTCAAGCTCCCGGACCTGATCGCGTCGTTCCGCGTCGAGGCGGCTTCGCTGCGCAATCCGACCGTCAACTCGATGGTCCTGGACCCGGGCCAGATGCAGGACTGGCCCGCGCACACCAAGGGCCTGCGGTTCTTCGGCAATCGCGCGCTGCCGGACAGTCAGGCGCTGGTCGAACTGACCGACCCGAAGGTGCCGGGCCGCGCGTTCCCGTGCGGCCTCGACGTCCTGACCGCGAACGGCTCGAAGCGGGCTGCCGAGCTCGCGGCCGCGCGGCCCGACAGCCGCATGCCCGGCTACGCCGAGGGCATGGCCCGCGCTCGCGTGCTCCTCGACGCGGTCAAAGCGGACTCCGCACCGACGCAGTACGCCGAATTCCTGCGGCTGGCCGATAGCGTGACCGCGCCGCCGCTCGAGAAGGCCCCGCCCTTCGCCCGCACCACCGCGTACGCCGACAAGAACCAGATGACCGCCCTGGCCATGTGGGCCTCCATGCGCCACGCCTGGGTGCTGCAGGCGAAGCAGTCGTTCGCTGCCCTGTGCTGCCACGACGAGAAGAAGATTCCCGGCTACGTCGAACTCAACCCGGAGTTCTTCCGCCGGATGCGGATCGTGCTGCAGGGCACCATTGCGGCATTGCGAAACGCGGAAGGCGCCGACATCAAGCGGCTCGAAGCGTTCGACACTCTGGTGCGGCAACTCACCACGGTGGTCGACAAGGAGCGTAAGGGCGACCCGTTCACGCCTGAGGAGGTCAAGCTGTTGGAGGAGTACGGCTACCACCTGTCCGCGCTCCAAGGCTTTCCGAGCAACTACAATGCCGATGGGACCATGCCGTGGATGGCACTCATCGCCGACGTACACTCAGAGAGGCAGTCGGGCAAGTGCCTCGAGGTCGGCACGGGTGGCGGCATGCCGATGTATCTCATCATTGAATACGACGGTGTGCCGCAGTTGCTCATCGGTGGGGTCTACTCGTACTGCGAGTTCCAGCAGCCGATCAGTGCACGCCTGACGGACGAGGAGTGGCGCGGTATGTGGGCCAGCGGCCACATGCCCGCGTTGCCGGCGTGGACAGCGTCGTTCATGCCGGGTTTTGACGCCGCCGCGGTGATCGCCCGGATCAGGAACGGCGAGTTGGTCGAGGAAGCGCCGTTCGTGAACACGCCCGAACTGGACGCGTTCCTCGAGAGGGCATTGCGTCCCGACGGCGCACTCGCCGGCAAGGTGAACTATTGTTGGGCCTTCCGGCTTGCAGCTCAACGGCTGGGGCACAGGATGGCCCCCGTGCTCCTGGAGGCGCTTGGCCATCCCGAGTTCTGGGCGATGGCTGAGAAGGCGTACATGGGCGACTCCCGGAACACCGCCGAAGTGGTGATTCCGTCGATCATCGAGGACCATGATATACCTGCGCTGGTCAAGATCGCTCTCGGGGAGGACGGAGATGCGGCGTGGTTCGTCCAACTGGTTGTCGAGCAGAACCCCCCGGTCTATGAAACCGGCATTCCTACGCAGGCCGCACGCGCCAAGATGATCGAGAGATTGGCCGTGGCGCTGTTTGAGGCAGCGGCAAAGAAGGGGAAGAGCGCCTTGTCCCGGGTCAACATCGCGATGTGGGTCAACTGGTATGCCTCCAAGGACATGACACCTGCGCTCCTCACGTTGTGGCGGCGTTACCCGGACAGTGCAGACAAGAGCCAAGCCGTCGCTGCGCTTGCCGACATCTGGCGCAATGCACCCGCAGAACCTGGACACGGCCCGCGGTTGCCCACCACGGCGACGCCGGAGGACCTGGCGCGCTGGGAAGCAGAGATGCGGCGCATGACTCTGTCAACACTGAAAGCCGGGGATGACTACGCGGCGGACGATGCGGCGGAACTGGCCGCGGTCTTGCACATGCCGGAAGCCGTGCCGCACATTGCGAAGTGCGCCGCAGCGAACAACAGCTCCGGCAAGGCGGTGACGGCTCTGGTCATGATCGGCACGGACGCGGCCATCGCGGCCTTGGCGAATCTGCCGTTGCCCAGGGTCGATGGCAAGTCCGGCGCCGCGGCGGAGTACGTCCGCACGCTTGGCCAGACCCGGTCGCCACGCGCCGTGGCGCGACTGCGCGCCCTGCTGACCAATACGGCCGATGCCGGGTCGGCGCGGGTCTGCGACCTGGCCGCGCATGCCTTGTCGCTGGCAATCCCCCCCGGGCCGGGATTCGACATCTGCGCGTTCGTCGAGCAGCGCGACGTCAAGATCAAGGAGTGGCAGGAGTACTTGGGCAAACAACCCGCGCCCGGCGGCGGACCTTAGCCGGGGGTTATGGCGACGCGGCGCCCGGACCGCGTGAACGCGGGATTACAAGCCTGGCGAGTCGCGTTTCCAGGGCATGTCGATCTGCCGTGCACAGAGCGCTGACGCCAGACGCCGTCCCCTGGAGCGCCCGCGTCTCGCGGGCTGCCTTGTTGGGGCGTGGCGGTCTGCCGCGAGCCAGGTGGTCCGAAGAGGTGTCAGCGTGTCCTGGCGCGTTGGCACGTATCCGCAGGGCAACGCCCGGCGCCGCTCGCTGAAGCGTCGCTGCCACTTCCGCCTGAAGGGCGGGACTCAGACTGGGAGAGATGCGACAACGTGAACTCGATCGCAGAGGCGTCTTCCCATGTCTTCCCTGACACCCGAAACCTGAAACCTGGTCCCCCTGAACCCTGAACACGAACACCCATTCCCCCTCCGACATCCGACACCCTGAAACCCCTGAACCTCTGAACCCCGGAACCTTCCCATGAAATCCCTTGTCATCACTTTCCCCGCACCGCGCAAGGTCGAGTTGATCGAGCAGGAGATTGGCGATCCCGCGCCGGGCGAGATCCTCGTGCAGACGCTCGTCAGCCTGATCAGCACCGGCACGGAAGGCATTTGTTTCCGCGGCGATTTCGATGCGAACTCGTACTGGGGCCAGTTCATGCGGTATCCGCACTATCCCGGGTACAGCAACGTCGCGCGCGTCACCAAAGTCGGCCAGGGTGTCACGCAGTACCAGGAAGGCGACCGCGTGTTCAACGTTTCGTCGCACCGGCAGTATGCGCGCGTGCCGGTCGACCACCCCAAGTCCGCCAAGTTGCCCGAGTGCACGGCCGACGAGGATGCGACTTGGTCGTGGCTGACCGTGGTCACGCAGACCGGCGTGCGGCGCGCCGAGCAGGTCATGGGCGAGACGGCGGCGGTGCTCGGGCTTGGCCCGCTCGGGCAGCTCACGGTGCAATACCTGCGCCTGATCGGGCTGCGCGAAATCATCGCCATCGACACCGTGCCGGAGCGGCTTGACATGGCCGTGGCGCACGGCGCCACGGCGGTGTTCCGCGGCAGCGCGGCGGATGCGGAGCCGTTTGTCACCGAGCGCACGAACGGGCAGCGCGCCGATGTGGTCTACGACGTGACCGGGCACGACAGTGTCTTCGCGCTGGCACAGAAGCTGACCCGGACCCTCGGCACCGTGGTCCTGATCGGCGACGCGCCGCACCCGTCGCAGCAGCACCTGACGCACGACGTGGTCCGGCGCCAGCTCAAGATCGTGGGCACGCAGAACGATTTCCTGCCGCCGCAGCACGCGCACTGGTGCGCGGCCAAACAGATCCCGCTGTTCTACCTGTACCTGCACCGTGGCCAAATGCGCGTCTCCGATCTGGTCAGCCACCGCTTCGCGCCGGCCGACGCCGCGCAGGCCTACGCGCTGCTCGAGGAACGCCGCGGCTCGACCCTGGGCGTGGTCTTCCACTGGCCGACGGGCGCTTGAGCGCACCGTGAATCGTCAGCAGCTCGCGGCCGACGATCCGGCCGATCATACGGGAGTGAAACTGACCGTAACGCACCCAGAGCCCGCGAGGACGCGGGCGCTCCAAAGACGGTGCACATCCAAACTGGAGCGCCCGCGTCTTCGCGGGCTCTGGGGCCGCAGTTTCATGGGAGTGAAAGGTGCAAAGCGGAGTGGCGCTTCCAAGGTGGAGGCCAGGTCTCCCGGCCTGGCCTGGTTCGGCCGCTTCACTCCATCGCGCCGGGTCAGGAGGCCCGGCGCCCACCTTTCATTCCGGATTTCCTCACCACGCGATGGCGATGTATACTACCGGTCAGTCTTGCAGGACTCTGGACCTGTCGACCTCGCTTTGGACTGCAGTTCAGTCCGACGCAGACGAGTAACGACGGTCGGAGTCCAACGCGCGTCTGTTGTCCGGCGAAACTGCCATCAGTCGAGGCGTCTTCCGAAAGCCTCCCGGATCACTGGAGCCCCCATGTCAAGCCCGCTCCGCCCGCCCGGCCTTACTCAGGTCCGTTACGTCTTGCACTGCCTGCTGTTCCTGCTGGCTCTTGCCCTGCCGGTAGCCGGCGCCGAGTATTACCCCACCGGCTGCCGCCGCGCCACGCCCGAGGAACGGGCGTACTACCGCAGGATCTTCACGAGCCTGGACCTCGTGCAACCGAACCGGCTCGGCCTGCAGCGGATCAACGCACAGCGCCACGCCCGCCACGAGAAGTCACTCACACCCCACGACATCTCGACACAAATGGAGACGGCAGGGCGCAGCAACGACCCGTTCGCGCGCGACCTGCCCGCGGCGGTGGACAACAGCCAGCTCAAGTACTTCCCGCCCATCCGCAGTCAGGGCGTCATCGGATCCTGCGCCGCGTTCGCGATCACCTATTACGTCATGACCTACATGACGGCGCTGGCGCGCGACTGGGACGTGACCGACAGCGGCGACGCCAACAAGTTCTCGCCCCACTTTACCTATAACCTCAACAACCGTGGCTCCAACGACGGCGCCTACATCCAGGCGGTGCTGCAAACGCAACTCCTCCGCGGCTGCCCAACCTGGGACGTCTGGCCGTATGAGGGCGCCCCGTCCCAGCTTCGCGACTGGCCCACGACAGCGGACGTCTGGCGCAACGCCGCCGGTTATCGCATGCAGGAGGTGGGCGAGGCGACGCCGGAGCAAGTCAAGGGCTTGCTCAACAACGGCTACCTGGTCACCACCCAGGACCTGCCCTATCACTGGCGCTATCTCCTGACCAAGGACAATCCAGCCAGCAGCGCCGATGACGCGGTGTTTGGCCAGGGCTGTGTCTCTGACAGCAATGCGCCACCGGATCCTGCCAACCCGTACTTCGATCAGGGCCACGCCTTGGCGGTCGTCGGCTATAACGACGCGGTCTGGATCGACCGCAACGACGACGGTCTGGTGGACACCGACGAGACCGGCGCGTACAAGGTGGCCAACTCCTGGGGCACGCACTGGGGCAATGCCGGGTTCATGTGGATTTCGTACTCGGCATTCAATACCAGTGACGGCCTGTACTGGACCACGGCGCGCGCCAGCTACAGCCCATCGTTGCTGGCGGAGGTCACTCTTGGCCAGTCGGTCAGGAGCGAGTTGGGCGTCAGGCTCGGGACTGCGGCCACGACGGCGACCGAACTGACGCAGCGCACCACAGGCGTTGTCGACTGCTACGACCTGTTCAACTACCGGCAGGGCGACTACTCCTACAGCGGCACGTTCGCGATCGACCTCACGGACCTGCGGCCGACCGCCGACGCCGAGACCCGTTTCATCCTCGAACTCGAAGACACCATTCACTTCACGAACACCCGGCTGGAGGCGTTCCGTATCGTTGACGCTGCCGGCGGCGAGCGGGCTGTGCCATCATTGAATGTGCCGTTCAGTTTCGATGCCGCAATGCTGAACTTCTACGTCGACACTGCGCTCGCGCCGGTGCACCGCATGGTGCGTGTGCCGGCCAGCGGCGTGGTCTACTACGGCGGGACCGTACACCCGGTGACATGGGAGACCGTGGACGGGCTTGGTGCGGTGCGGTTGTCGCTGTACAAGGGCGGTGCATTCGTGCGCGACATCGCCGCGTCGACCGCCAACAGCGGCACGTATGAGTGGACCGTCCCGGCTGACCTGGCGACCGGCAGTGACTACACCGTCCGGATTGGCACCCCGCAGCGCCGGGCCGACGACGACACCAGCGACGCCTTCACGATCAACAACGAACTCCATGGCTTCGCCTGGTCTGAGGTCCCCGACTGGGTCGAGCAGGGCAAGCCGTTCGCGGTGACCGTGACCGCGCGCAACGCGGCGGGCACGACACTGCCGAACTATGCCGGGACACCCACACTCACCGGCATGACGGGCGACACGCGCGACGTGGGCGACAGCGCGTCGCCATGGGTCATTCCCGAGCACCAGCCCATGGCCGACCGCCTGCCGTGGGAGTACCCGGTCGGGCTCCGTTACAAGGTGGCCCGCACCCAGTCCATCCTCACCGCCGCCGAACTTGGCCACCTGCCGGCGGCCATCACCGGTCTCGGTCTGAATTTCACCCAACTCCCGCCGTCGGGTTTCGGGCTGTTCGCCGTGCGGCTGCGCCACACCCGGCTCGAGAGCTACACGGAAGACGACAGACTGCTCGGCGCCGATGGGTGGACGACCGTGTACAATCCTGCCCTCGGGCATGGCTTCTGGCTGCCGGGCCAGCAGACGGTCACGTTCACGACGCCGTTCGCGTACGACGGTCAGCGGAATGTAATGATTGATATCGCCTGCTCCGCAAACACTTACAGTCCAAGCAGCCCCGGCAAGGTGGCCGCCACCGACTACGCGTCCGTTCGCACTCTGTACGCCTTTGACGAGTACGTGAAGTACGGCAGTCCCCTGGCCTGGACCGACCTCGCCTTTGTCGAGCAGCAACCCCCGTACCTGCCCTTCCTCCGCCCGGCCCTGACCGTGCCTAACTACCGTCTGCACATGGCCCCGCACTCCTTGCCCGTCTACCCGACAACCATCACGTTCACCGCCGGCCAATGGAGCGGCGACGTGGCCGTCCTGAAGACCGGGAACCTGGTGGGGTTGATGGCGGACGCCGGTGGCGGCGCCGTGGGGCGCAGTCCGCGCTTTGCCGTCACGCCCCAGGCGGGCTCGGCGCTGGTCCTGGCCCTGGACAGCACGCGCATCGCGGAGAACGGCGGGACCACGACCGGGACCGTCACACTGCCGGCCTCGACGCGGGGCACCACAGTGGTGTACCTGTCCAGCGACGATCCGGCCGTGGCAACCGTCACGCCCGCGACGGTCGAACTGTCGAGCCGTGCGGTGCGCGCCACCTTCACGATCGCTGCGGTCGACAACGGGACACAGGTGTCGACCGACCCTGTCGTGGCGATCCGCGCCGGCGCTGCAGGCTATGCCAGCGCCGCTCAGGACCTGACCGTTGTCGACGACGAGACGCCCACCTACCTGCTGCGCGTCTGGTACGGTTCGAACCTGACGGACGGAGACGGAACGTTCTACTACCGCGCCGGCAGCCAGGTGGAAATCCAGGCCTTTGGTCCAGAACCCGGAAAGGTCTTCGACCGCTGGGTGGACGACACGCTGTATTCGAGTGAAGAGACGAATCGCGTGCAGTTCGCCGCCGCGACCGCGCCGAAAACGACGATGACCGTGGGGGTCGGGCAGTACTCCTTCAACAGCGTCACGGCGACCTACACGGATGCCCCTGCGGGCAAGTACACGATTCGGATCAACGAAGGCTTCGACCTGACGGCCCAGGCCTGCTACGATCCCGGCGCCCTCGTGATGATCCGCGCCGCATTGCCGCCCACCGGCATGGTCTTCTCGCACTGGTCGGGTGACACTCAGTACCTGGCCGCCGTCAACCGGCCCACCACCCAAGTCACCATGCCGACGGCCCACGTGGAGGTCGCGGCCAACTGGAAGACCGCGCCCGCGACCCTTTTCAATCTCACGGTAGGCAACGCCACGGGAAGCGGCAGCTATCGCGCCGGCACGGTAGTGCCCATTGCCGCGAACGTGACGGCTGAAACCGTCTTCAATCGCTGGGAAGGCGACACGGGATTCATTCTCGACCTCACGGCTGCCACGACTTCCTTTGTCATGCCGGAAGCCGACGCGGCCGTCCATGCGGTCCTCGATCCCGTGGTGCAGTTGACCGTGTCGGTCCTGCCAGCGAACAGCGGCACAACGACCCCGTCCGGAACCATGAAACTGGAATCCGGCGCGCAGGTGGCCCTCACGGCCACGCCGGTGAGTGGGGCCTATTTCGTGCAGTGGCGGGTCGATGGAACAGGGATCGTCGAGGATCCCTGGAAGGCCGCCACCCTTCTGACGTTGACCGGAACAACGACCGTGACCGCCGAGTTCTCCGCCGTCCCGGCAGTGCCTCTGCGGGCCGGATGGAACACCGTGGCCCTGCCGCTGAGTCCGGCCGATACGACCGCCGCGACCGTGACGGCGGGGATTGCCGATGCCCTTCTCGGCGTCTACACGCAAGACGGCACCGGGAACTGGCTCGAGTACAAACCGGCAGGGGGAAGGGCCAATACTCTGGGCCGACTCGAGCCGGACAAGGCATACTGGTTCAACATGCGCGAGGACGCCCTGCTTCGGCTCACCAGCGCGGCGCCGGCACCCGAGCCGGTGGTACGCCTCGATGCGGGCTGGAACTTCCACGGCCGCAGCCGGACGGGCGCTGAAGCGATCTCTGACGCGCTGGCGTTCATCGACGGCCAGTACTCGGCGGCCTGGGCGTTGTCCGACGGCCGCTGGCGCCTCTACGACCCGGCACAACCGCTGTTCAGCGACCTCGATACCCTGAACACAGGTGTCGCGTTGTTCATCCGGATGAACCTGGCCCAGGATAACACCGCACCGGTGGCCAGGGCGACGGTCCCGCAGACGATGGCCGTCGGCGCACCTGTCGCACTGGACGGCAGCGACAGCTTCGACGTGGACGCCAATGCGCTGACGTACGTGTGGAGCCTGACCGCGGAGCCTGGCGGCAATACCGCCGCCATCCAGGACCCGACACGCGCTGTGGCCTGGTTCACCGCGGGCATCCCGGGCGATTACACGTTCCAGCTCCATGTCGGTGACGGCCAGGCCACCGACACCGTGTCCGTCACCATCGCCGCGTCTGCGCCCGAAGAGGATGCCGACGGCGACGGTGTTCCCGATGCCCAGGACGCGTTCCCCAACGATCCTCTCGAGTTCCTCGATTCCGACCACGACGGGACCGGCAACCTGGCGCAGCTTGACGAGGACGGGGACGGCACTCCGGACACCGCCGACTTCATGCCGTTCGACGCCGGCAGTACAGCGTATCCCGAGACCGTGGAGACGGAAGCCAACGATACGGTCGCGGCCGCCGATGCGACAGGCCACGCCTGTCCCGTGCGTTTCACGGGCGCCATCCAGGCACCCGGCGATCGCGATGTATTCTCATTCCTGGCCACCGAAGGGGATCGGGTCTGCGCCACGCTGACCACGCTGTCGACGGACTTCCAGCCGCGGTTGCGCCTGCTTGACGCCAATGGCCTGAATGGACTCCCGGCCGCGCTCACCATCGGGCCAACGAACCTCTTCCAGGTGGTCGTCCTGGCCGACATCCGCAGCACCGGAGTCTGGTATGTTCAGGTCGACGATGCGGCAGGCGACGGCGATGCCGCTTTCGCTTACACGGTCGACGTCTTCACCGACGCGGACGGCGACGCGCTGGACGACAACCGCGAACGTGCGCTGGGCATCCGGCCCGATACGCCGGACAGCGACGGCGACAGTGTCCCAGACGCCGCGGAAATCGCCGGCAACCACGACCTCGACGGTGATGCCGTTCCCAATTGGCTCGACCCCGACTCGGATGGCGACGGCATTCCGGACGCTGTCGAAGGCCCCGACGACACGGATGGCGACGGGACCGCCGATTTCCTCGACACCGACTCGGACGGCAACGGGATCCCCGACGCCACCGAGGCCGGAGCCAGTCCGGCGCGTCCGCTCGATACCGACCTGGACGGCGCGCCGGACTTCCTCGATCCGGACAATGACGGCGACGGGCTCCTCGATTCCGACGACCTGGAGCCGTACCTGGCGCTGGCGCCCGGCTACAGCGTACTCGTGGAGACGCTGCAAGTCGATTTTGGCAACGGCCAGACGCTGATCGGAATGGCACGCCCGGGCGATACGCTGGGACTCACGGGCAGCGGGTTCACCTCGACGCGGACCTCGACACGCGTGTTGTTCCACACGACGCGCGGCGACACGCTCAGCGTAACGCCGCTTGCCGCCACGGCCACGAACATCACCGTCAAAGTACCCTTGGATCGGGATGACCTCGACGGTGTCGCGGTGCTGGTCGATGACTCGGTCCTCTCGCACCGCGCCCCCCTGCGCCTGCTCACCGCCACGGCCCCGGTCCTGCTGGGACAGAGCGACGACGTGCTGACCGTCGGCGCCACGCTGACCCTGGCGGGAGTCAACCTGGGCGCGGTCGAGTCCGTCGTCTTTGGCGACCTGGCGGTCAGCCCGGACACGGTCTCGGCCACAGAGGTGACGGTCACGCTGCCGGTACCGGCAGCGTCCGGCGACGTCTTTGTGACCGGGGCGCGCGGCGAGACCAGCAACACGCGGTACGTCCAGATCAACCGTCCCATCGCCGCCGTTGTGTCCGTCCCTGCGAACGGCACGGTGGCGGTCACCGACGTGCGTGTCCAGTGTGCGGCCATTCTCGCTGAATTGACGCCCGATGCGCAGGGCCACGTGTCCGTGCTGGCCAACGGCGCCGATGTGGACTACGTCAAGGCCCTGGTCCGCGAAGACACCGTGCGCGGCGCCGACTATCGCCTGGGCATCCATCTGATGGCCGCAGTCTTCCCCAGCGACGTGGCGGTGACCGTCGACGTGGCCTCGACCGCCGTCGCCCTGACTTTGCGGGAGGCCGCGGTCCTCGACCGGGTTGCCCCGGACTCCTGGGCCGCGGCGCGGTACCTGGTCCGGGCGCTGCCCGACGTCCAGGCGCTGATGACCCTCCTGGAGGCACAACTGACCGCCGCCCCGTTCTTCCTCACGGCCAGCTACGCATCGGCCGAGTACGTGACGGCCCTGATCGCGGCTTGCGAGGCAGCCACCGCGGCGGTGTCAAACGCGGTGGCTTCAGGCCTGCTCACGGCCGCCGCGCCGCCGGCCGGCGGCGCCGGGCGCGGCCGTGAGCCCGAATACACCAACCCGCCGAACATTGCCCCGGAGGGCGAGCAGTTCGACATCATGGTCAAGGCCTATGGCGAGACCGGCTACCTGGCGGTCGAGAATGACACGCAGATGTACCTCAGCAGCATGTTCCTCGACCGCAAGGACGGCAAGACCGTCCTCATCCCGCACGTGACCTCCGTGGCGGACCCGGAAATGATCGGGCCGCAGGGCTGGGGATTCGCCTTCTGGGCCGGCGAGAAGGCGTACGAACAGGCGAACGCGCGGCTGAAGAACTGCAAGGTTGCCGTGTGCACGCCGGGCGTGCTGCCACCGGCCGGGCCGCCCGACGTGGCCAGTTACCTGCTGCAGCGCACGTTTGTCGAACGGATTGTCCTGCCGCCGATCAACGCGGTTCTGGGCGCAAGGTTCCCGGCCGCACCCATGTTGACGATCCTGCGCGACAACATCCCGAATTTCACCGTCACCATGTACCAGACGACGAAGACCGGGGACGTCCGCGGCGCGTTCATGACCGTGCTCAACGCCCTGGTCGACGACGTCACCGGTGGCGGCAATATTCCCAAGGCGATCGCGAACTACTACGGCGGCGATAAACTGATCGAGGAGGCCGAGAAAAAGCTGGCCAAGACGGTGGCGGCCTCACTCCTGCCCGGCGTCGGCTGGGTGGCGGTGGCACTGCAGAATGCCGACAAGATCAGTGCCGGCACCGGGGTCGGCCTCTGTATGGTGGATCTGCTGGGCACTCCGGGTCAGGTCGAGTTCGACGTCGTCTGGAACATGGAGATCACCGAGGTGGACCCGCCCGTGGTTAAGGATCACAAGGACTACGAGGACCAGCGGATCGTGATCTGGGGCGCCGGGTTCGCGCCGATCAAGAAGGGCGTCTGGCCGTTCAATGACCGGGTCGTCCATCCGGTGGTGCGATTCATCGACACCGGCGAGAACGGCGCCCCGCCCATCGATGTCCCCCCAGCCATGACGTACGAGGCGGAGGACTGGAGCAAGAGACGAGGCATCCCTCTGTACGACGCCGACCACATCGTCGTCATGCTCGACTGGCGCTACCGCAAGTCGGTCGTTGGTCCGGTCACCGTCAAGGTGATCCATGATGAGGGCGCGATCGAGGCCGAACTGCCCGACGCCATGCAGAAGGCGAGCCTGACACTCTCCGCCAAGGGCCGGTTCCAGCACCCGGACTACCCGAACAACGGCGGCCGCCAGACCGTTGCCGGCGCCGTGCCGGTTGCGAAGTGGAGCATCATTGACCTGACGGCCAACCCCGCCACCCCGTTCCCGCTTTTGGCCTGGGAAGACTACCAGGTCTCCTTCGCGGATGAGGACGGTGAGCGCGTTCTCGGCGAGGTCGCCATCCCGATCACCAGCAATCTGATCAGTGTGTTCCCGCCGGAGGACGTGGGCGACGGCGACCTGATCCTGAGCTACAAGGAGACCGGGCCGAACGGGAAGATCACCTGGCACCACTCGCAGCCGGTGCCTCTCGATGTCCTGGGCTGGGATATTGCGATCAACTTCGGCGACGACAACTGGCCGCCCAGCCAGTGCTTTGCCGCCTACCTCGACTACGGCACGCGCTACGAACGACTGCTGTACGAAACGCCGGAGCCCGTTCAGAACCTGCCGCCGTCCGTGCAACGGTACTTCGTGGACTCGGGCTGGCACTCCTTCACCATCGTCGGCGGCCGCTCGATCGTCGCCCCCGAAGACGAAGACTGGCAGTTCTATGGCGGCGTGGCATGGATGGTTCGCGACCCGTTGTTCCTGCGCGGCTACGCGCAACCGGGGGACTACTGGACCGGGTGGTTCGAAGCCGGCCCCCCGAACTCGTTCACCGTCGTGGGCCGCCGCGGCGTCGACCAGCCGCGTGACGTAACCTCCTTGCGGACACTGTCCGTTGCCGCCGCCTGCGGCGTGACGCCCGACGACGTGCGCACCGGTGCGGCCGAGGAGATCCTCGCGCCGCGGGATGGCGGCGGCAGGGCGGCCGTCGAGCTGGCGCCCGAACTCCTCGCCGAACTGCGCGCACTCAAACGCGACAACACCCTCGTACCTTTGCCGGCACGGATCGGCGGCACGCTCAGCGACTTGGGCCGCGCACAGATCACGGATGGAACCGGCTACAGAATTTGGGTCACCCGGCTGGACGGGACCGCCCTGGCGCCGCAGGCCGAATGCATCGGCCTCACGGAAACCGACTGGTACCTGCTGGACATTCCACTCCAGGATACCGTGACGCAGCCAGCCGGCGTGCTCGTCGGCGAGACGGTCGTCATCCACGTCGCCAAGGATGGCCAGGAACTGGACCTGAGCGCCCCGGCGAACGGCCAGATCGTCGTTGCTGGCTCGGCGTCGACCACCCGCGTTGACCTCGTACTACGCCAGGACACGGTCCAACTCGGGATTGCGCCCGGATGGAACCTGCTCTCGCTTCCCTTCGCGGTGAATGCCAGCCCCGCCGAGATTCTGAAGCAGGACCGTGCCACTCTCTACAGCGGTCCGGTCTGGATCTGGGACGACCCAACCCAACGGTACGTCAGGGTCACCGACTCCTTCCCAGCCAATACCGGGTTCTGGGTGTACGGTGCCACCGGCCAGGCTGAGGTGACCGACGGTATTGCCGGGTTCCGTGCCGCGGGCAATACGCTGCCGCTCCGGGCGGGCTGGAATCTGATCGGGGTCAGCCGTGACATCGACGTTCCCGATGGCGTGATCGCATACGAGCATTCCGGCGGGCAGTACGTGCGCGCCACTCATTTCGCGGTGGGGCGCGGCTACTGGATTTTTACGCGCGACGCCGGCACGCTCGAACTCATCGGGCGCTGAGTGCGGGACCGGCCGACCCGACACCGGTTCGTCCTGGCATGCTCGCCTGCGATGCACTATGGTGCTATGCGGTTTGGAGCCACGAGGAGGGTCATCCCGAGATGAGACACAAGCATCTTTGCACCGGACTCATGGCCGCGTGCGTGTTCACCTGGTGTCTGGGCATTGCGGAAGCGCAACCGGTTCAAGGCGGAGGGCAGACCATGACAGCGGACTTCTACGTGGCCGTGGATGGGAACGACGCCTGGTCAGGCAAGCTGCCGGCGGCCAATGCAGACCGCACAGACGGGCCGTTCGTTTCGTTACGCCAGGCGCGGGACGCCGTCCGGGCGCTCGAGAAGACGCGGCCGATCACCGTCCTGGTGCGCCGCGGCACATACCGGCTGGACGAAGCATTCACGCTCGGACCGCAGGATTCCGGCACGGCCACGGCGCCGGTCACGTATGCCGCGTATCCCGGCGAAACGCCAGTGTTCAGCGGCGGTCGCGCCATTCGCGGGTTTCAGCAGCAAGGCAACCTTTGGGTTGCGAACCTCGCAGCGGCGGGTGAATGGCAACGCCCGTTCCTCGAGCTGTTCGTGAACGGCCAGCGCCGGCCGCGCGCCCGCGCGCCGAATACCGGGTTCTTCCGCATGGAAGGGCCGCTGCCTCCCACCAAGGGCGCCGACGGCAAGGACGTACCGGACAAGACCGGGTTCCGGTTCAACCCCGGCGACATCCAGAACTGGGCGCGGTTGGGCGACGTGAACATCGTGCTGATTCACTCGTGGGAGACCTCGATTCACCCCGTGAAGGCCGTGGATCTTGAGGCGAACGTCCTGAAGTTCCCGGCGCTGCTCAAGGAGTGGTGGGGAGTTGGTCACTGGGAACGCCAGGGGCGGTATTTTGTCGAGAACGCACTCGAACTGCTCGACCAGCCCGGGGAGTGGTACCTGAACCGCGACACGAACGAACTCAGCTACATGCCGATGCCGGGTGAAACGCTCGACACGACCGAGGTCGTGGCGCCGGTCCTGACCGAGTTTGTGCGGATTCAGGGCGATGCGGCCGCCGGGCTGGTCGTGGAGCACGTGCACATCAAGGGCCTCACGTTTCACCATGCCGATTGGATTCTGGATCCGGCCGGCAACAGCAACACGCAGGCGGCGGTCGACGTGCCGGCGGTCGTCACCGCCGGCGCGGCGCGGAACTGCAGCATCGAGGACTGCGAAGTCGGGCACATCGGTAACTACGGGATTTGGTTCCGGCACGGCTGCAAGGACTGCACGGTGTCCGGGAACCACGTGTTCGACGTCGGCGCGGGCGGGATCCGCATCGGCGAGGCACGCATGGCCAAGGATGACGCGGGTGAGACCAGCCACACCGTGGTGCACGGCAACTACATCCATCACTACGGCGAGATCTACGCCGGCGCGGTCGGCATCTGGGTCGCGCAGAGCAGTCACAACTGGATATCACACAACGAGATTCATGACGGCTACTACACCGGTATCTCGACCGGGTGGAACTGGGACAAGTCGCCGTGCCGTACGCTGCACAACACCATCGAGTTCAACCACGTCCACCATGTCGTGCGCGGCATGTTGAGCGACGGGGCCGGCATCTACACGCTCGGAACTCAGACCGGGACGGTGATTCGGAACAACAGTTTCCACGACATCTTTCCGTACCTGGGCGATCCGACCATGGCCTGGGGCATCTACTTCGACCAGGGCACCAACGGCATCACAGCGGAGAATAACGTCGTCTACAACACCCTGACCGGCGGGCTGATGAACACCGGGCAGTCGGACAACATCGTGCGCAACAACGTGTTTGCGTTCAGCGGCTGGCAGGCGGTCTGGCGTTGGAAGCGCGACGATACGGGCGGCCCGAGCACGGTCGAACGCAACATTTTCTACCTGACGCAGGGCGACCTGTTCCACGCCGACGGCGGCGTGTCCGACGCGGAGACGAAGTGGGACCACAACCTGTACTGGCGCACCGACGGCGAACCGTTGATGTTCTACGACTTCACGTTTGACGAGTGGCGCGCCAAAGGCATGGACCGGGCCGCGGTCGTCGCCGACCCGCGGTTCGCGGACCCCGCAAGCGGCGATTTCAGCCTGAAACCGGACTCGCCGGCCCTGGCGCTGGGCATCACGTCCATCGACATGAGCGCGGTCGGGTTGCCCCGCGACTCGCGGTGGTTCGGGAAGACGTCGCCCCAGGCCACGACGGTGCTGCCGCCGTTGCCGCCCGAACTCCAGCCCTTGGCGCTCGACGACGGCTTCGAGGACACGCCGCTCGGCGAGTTGCCGAAGCGTGCGAAGGTGCACGTCGAGGGGAAAGGCGACTCGATCGCAGTCACCGAAGAGCGGGCGGTCGCCGGCAAGAGGAGTCTGAAGATCGTCGATGCCCCCGGGCTCGAGCAGCGCTGGAACCCGCACCTGTACTACCAACCCCGGTTCCGGCGCGGCAAGGCGCTGCTGAGTTTCGACGTGTGGCTGGGGGCGGGCGCGCTGGTCACGCACGAGTGGCGCGATTCGAAGAACCCGTTCGGCGTCGGGCCGAGCCTGACCTTCCACCCGGACGGCCGCGTCGAGGCGAACGGCCGCGAGGTGGCGAAGGTCCCGGTCGGTGAGTGGGTCAATGTCGGCATTGTCTGCGGGCTCGGGCCCTCGGCGCAGAGCGCCTATGACCTGACGTTTCGTGCTGGCGATAGGACGCTCGCGGAACTCAAAGCCGTGCCGTGCGGCACGGCTACGTTCCGCAGCCTCGATTGGCTCGGGTTCATCAGCTTCGCCGACACGAACGCCGTGTTCTACCTCGACAACATCCGGCTCGATCTGGAGAAGAATTGAGCCCACTTCATCGCGACAGGCTGAGACCTTGTCAGGGAGACGGGATCACTCGGCTCAAGCCGAGGCGTCGGGGCCTACCGCTTCCACTTCACGTGCCCGTCAAAGTACAGCACGTTGGCGCCGTAGCTGTGGCGGAAATCGGGCCACTTGCAGAGCAGCGGATTGCCGGGTTGGCAGCCCTGCGAGGGATCGAGCCAGCCGGGCGGCAGGTAGCCGAGCATCCGGCCATCTTTGACGAGGGCGTCCATGATGACCAGGGTGCGGTCCGGGTAGGGAAGGCGTGACACCTTCAGGGGTCTGAACTTGGCGAAGTTTCCGCACCAGTTGGCGAACGGCTGCCGCGCCATCTTGTAGCCCATCGGTGACTTCGGTTCCGAGGGGCAGACGTAGACCTCGACGCTCCCCACGTACTGGGCCAGGAAGTTGGACCACACAATTTCCGAATCGTCTGCTGTGTTGGTGATACCATCAGGACCGCAGGGCTTCTGGACTACGCAGTGTTCGTCGTAATCCTGTGGATAGCAGATCAGAGCGATGCCGATTTGCTTGAGATTGCCGCCGCAGATGGAGGCGCGCGCTTTCTCCTTCGCCTGCTGCAGTGCCGGCAGCAGCAAACTGGCCAGGATCGCGATGATCGCGATCACGACCAGGAGTTCGATGAGCGTGAAACGCTGGCGGGTTGCCGTCGGTTTGGGATTGGCGTGTTGCACGTGCATGTGGCCATGTCCCCCTGATGTGCCCCGATTTCTTGCGACTGTTCGGCTATGAGGCGAAGACGCCTGGCGGCCTTTTTTCAACCGCCTACTGACAAATAGGATACACTACATTGCGGGGGGAAGTCAAGAAGGAAGACCAAGGGGGTGCTGTGTCAAGGGTATAGCGGTTTACGGTTGAACATGCCTTGGCTGCGCTCTGCGCGGAGCGCCTCTCGCCGACGGCTTGGCGCGCGGGCGGTCTGCCGCCCGGGAGACGCTGACGCGTCACGGCCAAGTCCGTTTCCGGGACGCCGACTGCGGGGTGGACGTGCTATAGTATGTTTTGCCCATGTGCCGAAGCCGGGAAAGGGGTAACCCGGCACATGCACTGGGGTTGCATCAACTGGAAAGGGATTCCTCGTTCCATGTCGGAGATCGGCAGATACGGTACGGTGCTGGTGGTGTCCGGACCCAGCGGTGTGGGCAAGACGACCGTCTGCCGGCAACTTCTGGCTGCGATGCCGGACTTGCACCTCTCGGTGTCATGCGCGACGCGCGCGATGCGCCGCGGCGAGCAGGACGGGGTCGACTACCGTTTCCTATCCCGTTCCGAGTTCGAGCGTCGAGTCGCGGCCGGCGACTTCCTCGAACACGCCGAGGTGCACGGCAACCTGTACGGCACGCTGCGCGAAGAAGTCGATGGCCGCGTGGCAGGCGGGCAGGACGTGATCCTGGCCATCGACATCCAGGGCGCGCGCCAGGTGCGGGAACGACTCCGCGGTTCGTTGGTGGGCCGGTGTGCGGTGTTCGCATTCCTCGCCCCCCCGTCGTTGGGTGAGTTGGAGCGAAGACTGCGCGGGCGTGGGACGGACAGCGAGGCGGTCGTAGCGCAGCGTCTGGCCAATGCCCGAACCGAACTCGCGGCGTGGCCGGAATACGACTACCTGGTCGTCAACGGCGACGTGGCGCACGCGGTGGCAACGCTGAAGTCGATTCTGGAGGCGGCGCACGCCGCCACGCGATGTGTCAAGGCCGATGAGTCCGCGGACCCGCTGGGGCTGTTTGCGGGGTGACAAGCGCGGGGAAGCGTTCCTTCCGCGGGCCCATGAGCACGTGGCGGGGCGCCTTCTGGTACGAAAGGAGTCCGAATGGCAACGGCCATATCCGAGGCAAAGCCGGTGGTGGCGCTCGGCGTCACCGGGTCCATTGCGGCGTACAGGGCGGCTGAGTTGACCAGCCGCATGGTCCAGGCCGGAATGGACGTGCACGTGCTGATGACCGCCAGCGCCATGAAACTGGTGCAGCCGCAGACGTTCCTGACCCTGTCCCGGAACCCGGTGATGGCCGACCTGTGGAACGTGCCGACCTGGGAACCGGACCATGTGGCGCTGGCCGAGAAGGCCCGCATCCTGGTGGTAGCGCCCGCCTCCGCCAATTTCCTGGGCAAGTACGCGCACGGCGTTGCGGACGACGCGCTGACCACGTACGCGCTGGCGCACTCCGGGCCGGTGCTTGTGGCGCCGGCCATGAATCCGCGGATGTGGGCGCATCCGGCGGTGCAGGCGAACGTCCGGACACTGAAGGCGCGCGGGGTGCTGTTCGTCGGGCCGGAAGAAGGGCAGGTGGCCTGTGGTGTCACCGGTCTGGGGCGTCTGGCCGCGGTGGAGCGGATCTTCCGGGTGACGGAGATTCAGCTCGCGGCAGGGGCGCTGGCGGGCGCCCGAGGCCAGGGCCTGCGCCTGCTCGTGACCGCGGGGCCGACTCAGGAGGCGATGGACCCGGTGCGGTTTCTCAGCAACCGGTCCAGCGGCAAGATGGGTTACGCGCTGGCCGGGGTGGGTGCCGCGGCGGGCTTCGAAACGACCCTGGTGACCGGCCCTACGGCCCTGGCGCAACCCGAAGGGTGCCGGGTCGTCGACGTCACCAGCGCGGCGGACATGACCGAGGCGGTGAAACGCGAGTTTCCGGCCTGCGATGTCCTGGTGATGTGTGCCGCGGTCGCCGACTACCGGCCGGCTGTGGCCGCGGCGCGAAAGGTACACAAGTCCGGCGCGAACGTCTCTCTGGAACTGGTTCCGACCGAGGACATCCTGCTCGGACTCAAGCCGCTGAAGCGCGCCGGGCAGCGGATCATGGGGTTCGCGGCCGAAACGCATGGCATGGAGACCTCGGCACGGCGGAAGTTGCGCGAGAAGGGTCTGGACTGGATCGCGGCCAACGACGTGAGCCGGACAGATATCGGCTTTGGATCCGACCGGAACGCGGTCACGGTGTTTGCGAAACGCGGCCAGCACGAATTCCCGGCCCTGCCCAAGGTTGAGCTGGCGGCACGGCTCTTGGAGTTTATCCTCGACGCGATGAAGGGCTGACGCGAGGTGCGGTGCCCGGGCAACCGGCGGTGTTTCCGCCGGGCCGGACGGGGCCGATATCGATATGCGAGCGGCGTTTTTTCACGCCGGATGGGAACCAAACGGTAAAACGGCATGTCAAACTTGACGTTGAATATGAGTGACGGCGAATTGATCCGTCGCTTCAAAGAAGGCGAGCCGTGGGCCTTCGAAGCACTGGTCGACAAGTACGCCGGCAAAGCGTTCCAGATCGCCTACGGAGTTCTCGGTAACCGACAGGACGCAGAAGAAGTCTCGCAGGACGTATTCATCCGGATTCACAAGGCGTTGCCTAATTTTCGGGGTGACTCTGAGTTCAGCACCTGGATGTACCGGATCGCGGTGAACCTGGCCCGCAACAAGTACCGGTGGAATAGGAGCCGGGGTTCCGAGAAAAACCTCAGCATGGACGCCACTCTGGGTGATCAGGACGGAAGTGAAATGTCAAGGATTTTGGCCTCTCCTGAGAAGGCGCCAGACGACGCGGCCGCGAACAACGAGTTTGAAGCCGAGGTGATGACACAACTGCAGGCGCTGCCCGATCTGTACCGGGAACCGTTGGTGCTGCGAAACCTGGATGACATGAGCTACGACCGGATCGCCACGCTTCTCGGGTGCCGGCTGGGAACGATCAAGTCAAGGATTGCGCGGGCCAGGGAAGAGATGAGGAAAAGGTTGCGAGTATGAACACGTCCGCTAACAACGTCGGGGGATGTCCTTCGCTGGAAGAACTCAGCGCCTGGCATGACGGGATGGGAGCGGCCGGGTTGACGTCCCACGTCGAGGCCTGCTCCGCTTGCCAGCAAGTACTGGCGAGTTTCCGGCGGATCGACGCGGCGACGCGACGCGTCGCGCAGGCCAGCCCTGACTTGGCGGAGCGGATCAAGGAGCGCTGTCGGGTATTGCCGAAGCGCGAGCCGCTGTTCCTGGTGCTCTGGAATCAACCGCTGCTGCGCTGGGCTGCGGCGGGCATTGTGGCCACCGCGGCTCTGCTGCTGGCGTATCAGCGAATGGATGCCGGCCGGACGTCGCCGGCGGTGGCGGCCAACGAAGCGGCACCGACGTCGGTTGCTGCGTCCGTAATGGTGGCGGAGAACGCGCCGCCCCCCGTCCCTGCCGTCCCACCCGCTCAGGACGAAGGCGGCCGGACGCGCGCCGGCGACGACGGGGCGTTGGTCGTGGCCGGTTCCGAGCCGGTCAGGGCCTCTCAGATCACCCGCGCTGCAGCCGATCCGTCCGCGTCCGGCGCCGACGGTATGCGCCAGGCGCTGCTCGTTCCGTCGCGGGTACGGCACGTGTGGGTGGTCAAGGACCTCGAAGCGGCCAAGAAACAAGTTCTGGCCAGCCTGCCGGCGGACGCGTCGCTGTCCGTGGCTACGGCCGAAGACGGCACGGTGTCGATTCAGGCTCTGTTAGCAGACCGCGCCCTGCAGAGTCTGGTCGACACGCTGGATGGAGCCGGCATGTCCCTGGTCTCGCCGACAGCACCACAACCGGGGCGGGCGAAGGATTTGGTCGTCACGGGCCGCATGGTGCGGTACGACCTGGACCTGGTGCCCGGCGGACGGTGACCCGCCGTGGCGAACGCGGGCTGGAGGGATGACACCGCCGCCCCTCAGGCTCGAACCCGGCGCTCGATCAGAGAGATCTCCCGACGGAATTCCGCATCCTCTTCCATGCGCTGCTTCACCGTCGACTCCGCGTGTAGAATGGTGGCGTGGTTGCGGCTGAACTGGTCGGCAATCGCGGGCGAAGAGAACTCCGTCAACCGGCGGCAGAAATACATGGCCACTTGGCGCGGGAATGCAATGTTCTGGGGGCGCCGCTTGCTGGTCATGTCCGCGACCCGGATGTCGTAGTATTCGGCCACGGTGCGCTGGATGTGCTCCACCGTGATGGAACTGCCGGCTTCCTCATCCAGAATGGGGGCGAGGAGCTGTTCGGCGCGTTCGGGCGTCACCTTGCTGTTGGTCACCGACGCGTACGAGACCAGGCGCAGCAGGGCACCTTCGATCCGCCGGATGTTGGACCGCACCCGGCTGGCGATGAACAGAAGAACTTCATCGCTGAGCTTCACGGTGTGATCCGCCTGCTTTTTGCGCAGAATAGCGATGCGCGTCTCAAGGTCCGGGGCCTGGATCTCGGTCGTCAAACCCCACTCGAAACGTGACACCAGGCGCTTCTCCAGGCCGCCAATCTCGTGCGGGGGCTTGTCCGAGGTCAGAACAATCTGGCGGTGAGAGTTATAGAGCGCATTGAAGGTGTGGAAAAACTCCTCCTGGAACTGCTCTTTGCCTTTGAAGAAGTGCACGTCATCGATCAGGAGCAGGTCGGCGCTGCGGAAGTGCTGGCGGAATCGAGGCAGCGACCGGGAACTGAGCGCATCGATGAACATGTTGGCGAACTCTTCGCTGGAGAGGTATTCGATGCGGGCCCGTTTCTTACGTCCTAGTACTTCCTGTGCAATGGCTTGCAGAAGATGAGTCTTGCCCAGGCCGGTCGAGCCGTGAATGAAGAGCGGATTGTAGGCTTTCCCGGGCGACTTGGCAACGGCGGAGCAGGCGGCGTGTGCGAACTTGTTGTTCTCGCCGACCACGAACGTGTCGAACGTGAACCGCCGGTTGTAGCGTTCGGCGGAAGCGTCGTCTTTTGTGGAGGCGACGGATGCACGCCGGGATTCGGCGGCTGCCTCGCGCCGGGATTCGGCGGGCGGATGCGGAGCATCATGCCCGCTCTCGAAGGAAACGGCCAGGGTGCGCCCGGTCGTCTCCTCCAGCACGTTGGCAATGACGTCCTTGTAATTCATGTTCAGCCATTCGCTGAACATGCTGTTGGATACGCCGAGACGACAGTGTTTCTCGTTGATCTCAAGGGGAACGATGCCTGAGATCCACCGGTCGTACGTATCTTCGTTGAGCAATTGGCGAAGCTTGGCCGAAGCCTGCTGCCAAGTGTGAGCAATAGCAGTAGTCATAGACAAAACCCAAGTCCTCCCCAGGACGTAAAAGGCTAAGCCGAATCACGCGTGTCTTCAACATAAAGATAAAGGAAGCACTCAAGCCTTCCCTTATGTCCCTTACATGCGACAAAGCAATCTAGCCATGCCCTCGCGTGTTAGCAAACGCGTTTTTGGGTTCATGCCCCATTTTGAAGTCATAACCCGTTGATCGTACACTGGAGAAAAATATTTCGCGCCATTTCTCAATCCGAATGCGTCCCCAGGCACTCGTAGTACTGCGCTTCGATCAGGTCCGCCATGCGGCGCCATGAGAACCGTTCCTGTACGAACGCCTGACCTGAACACCCCATCTCTTTTCTCTGCAACGGGTTGCGAAGTAATTTCAGGACCGCCTCGCGGACCGCCGCGATATCTTTCGGCGGACACAGAATGCCCGTGCGTCCGTCCACGATGACCTCCGGAGTGCCGTCCAGTGCGAACCCGACGGCGGGGATGCCCGCGGCAAGGGCTTGCACTACGGTGCGCGGAAGACCTTCGCGCAGAGATAGATGCACCAGGACATCCATCAATGCGGTGTAGCGACAGACCTCGGCAGGCGGGACAAGGCCGGTGAAAACGAAGTGTTCCTGCAGGTTCCGGGCTCGAATCTCCCTCTGCAGAGCGTCCCGCAGGACACCATCCCCCACCAGCAGGAATCGCACCTCCGGGAACTCGCGGACGATGTCCGGGGCTGCAGCTATAAGATATTCATGGCCTTTGAGTTCGAACAGCCGCGCTATCTTGCCGACGACCGGGACCCCGGGCGGGATCCCCAACCGCTGCCGCAGGTCGGGCTCAGGCCGGGCGTTGACAAAGGCGTCTATGTCCATGCCGCTGTAGATGACGCGGTACTTCTCCGGCGGGGCTACGTGTGCGGCAACACACTGGTCAACCATGGCTTGCGCCACAGCGAACACACGGTGGCTGCGGCGGGCGCAGACGCGTTCCGCCGTGATGTACAGCCAGTTCAGCCACCAGGACTGGAAGGGATGGAACGCTTGGCCGTGCACGGTGTGGATGACGAGAGGAACCCGCGCGGCATGCGCCGCCAGCCGCCCCACGACCCCGGCCTTGGAGGAGTGCGTGTGCACGACGTCAAACTTCTCCGCCAGGAAGTAGCGGCGCAGGGCCATGTACCCCTTGAGATCGATGATGGGGTTGAGTTGCCGCACCAGGTTGGGCTCTTCGACAAGTTTCAGCCCCGGGACCCGGTCTGCCTCCAGCAGGCGGCCTTCCGGGCCGAGAGAGGGGCCGCTGACCAGGACGACGTCGTGGCCCTTGTCCATGAGTCCGCGGACGGTCAGGAGGGTGTTTTCCTGAGCGCCGCCCACGATCATGCGGGTGATGACATGACAGATTTTGAGTCGACGTTGCATGCGTTGCTTCCGAGTGTCAGGTCCGGAAGATAGCGCCGAAGCGCTGCCGCGCCAGTCTGCGCCGCAGCCGGCCCGGCAATGCGTCAGCTGTGCTAACGACCAGTTGATGTCCTAGCGGGTACCGGGGGAATTGGCTGACACTCCAGAAGAGGATCTCGGGAGAGATCCGAAGGAGTGTCAACGTGGAAGGTCAGAGAGTACCGGAAGAAGACGTAAGACGGGAAGACGGGGAGAGAGTCGCAGAGGGTGGAGGGGATGAGCAAGAGCGCATGCGCAGGGGGGATGCGCATGCGCGCTCGCGCGACGGCCGTTCGGCCCGCCACAAGAACGCGCCCCGGCGCTATGTCGGCGCCTACCCGTTCGAGTTCCGGCTGCGAGTTGCCAAGCTGCGCACCGAGGAAGGCTTGCCCCTGGAGGACATTGCCCGGGAAGCACACCTCTCGCCGGACACGATCATCCGCTGGGCGCGGTTGTACCGCGACGGCGGCGAAGAGGCGTTGCGCCCCAAGTTACAGGGCAAGCCGGGCCGGGTGCAACTGCCGCCGGAAGTCAAGGCCGAGATGGTGGCGCTGAAGCAGGAGCACCCCAGCTTCGGGGTGAAACGCATCTCGCAGTTTCTCCGGCGCATGCTGCACCTGCCGGGCAGTCCGGAGACGGTGCGGCGCACGCTGCACGCCGAAGGCCTGATTGCGCCGGTGCGGCCGAAGCGTGAGAAGGCCCCACCCAAGCCGCGGCGCTTCGAGCGCAGTACTCCCAACCAGCTCTGGCAGACGGATATCTTCACCTTCCGCCTGGCCGGCAAGAACGCCTACCTGATCGGCTTCATCGACGACTACTCGCGCTACCTCGTGGGGCTGGAGGTCTACCGCAGCCAGACCGCGGAGAACGTCATGGAGGTGTACCGCCGCGCGGTCGGCGAGTACGGCGTGCCGCGCGAGATGCTCACCGACAACGGGCGGCAGTACGCGTCCTGGCGCGGCACGACCCGGTTCGAGCAGGAGTTGAAGAAGGACAAGGTGCACCACATCCGCTCGCAGCCCCATCACCCCATGACCCTGGGCAAGATCGAGCGCTTCTGGGAAGGCATCTGGGGTGACTTCCTGTGCCGGGCGCAGTTCGACAGTTTCGAGTCGGCGCGGAAGCGGATCGCTCCCGCGGGTGCCGGAGCGAGCCGCTCCGGCCACTCTACCGCAGCCCGCGAGTAACATGGGAGACGTTCTACGAATGGTACAACCGGGCCCTGGCGGCTCTGCAGAACTCGCTGACCGATCGCGAGCCCGGTCGCCCGGCCAACCCGCCGCCGGACCCGGAGAAGGTGCGCCTGGAGCGGGAGAAAGACGAACTCCAGCACAAGGTCAAGCTCCTGCAAGCGGCCATCCTGATCCGTGACGTGATCGACGGGGTGCCGCGCGTTGCGGCACCCCAATCGCAGGACATCCTGGCGTCGCGCGTAAAAACGACCTGTGCGGGTAAATCCTAAGAGAGAAAAGGGCCCGCCATGGCCGCCAGGATGCACCCGTTCGTAGTGGGCTCGCAGCGCGCGGAACAACGTGGAGCGCCAAGAGCCCATCTGGCGTGTGGCGACGGCGGGGTGCGGGGATGGTGTCTTGCCCGGCGGATGCGCCGCCGGGACTGCGACACCACTACGAACGGTGCCGCGAGCGGTTCCAGACCATCCGCGACCTGGGCAGCCGCTACACCATCGGCCCGTTCGCGCTGCACACCCCGACGGGCCGCGATATCGCCCGTTGGCTGGAAGAGGCCTTCCAGCGCTTCGGGGTGCCCCTGTTCCTGCGCATGGACAACGCCGCCAACGAGAACTGCCCGGAGGTCATGGCCGTGCTCGCCAAGTACTGGGTCATCCCCTACAACAGCCCGCCGCGATACCCGCAGTACAACGGCGGCTGCGAACGCGCTCAGATCGAACTGCAGGACGAAATCGAGGACTGGACCGCCGACCTCACCCAGGTGCCCGCCGAACACCTCGACGCCTACGCGGCACTCGCGGTCCACGAACTGAACCACAAGCCGCGGCCGGTCCTCGACGGTCGCCACGCATGCCAGGTCTTTGCCCCGGACGCTCGGCATGCTACCTTAACCCTGGGGCAACGCAAGGAGGTCCTCGATGAACTGATCGCCGCGGCCGCCGTCCTGCTCGATCAGGACGACGCCCGCAACAGCCACCACGCCCGTCGGGCCTGGCGCCAGGCGGTCCAGGGGTGGCTCGAATCCCATGCCGTAATCCGTGTCGTCCAAACCCCGAGTGTCAACCAATTACCGACCCCAAACTGTGACATTAGCTGCGTGGCATGACAACCTAGGGTCGGAAGAAGATAAATAGAACTGAATCGCCAAATGGCAATTCCACGAAACAGCGGAGATCATCGAGGTAATGGCAAGATGATGAAAACAACACATGCAAGACACAGAGCATACCTTGGGAAGACATTTTTGTTCATCGTACTGTCCTTCATCCTACCGATGTGCTTTTGCGGCTGTATTGGGGACGAGTACGAAGAAGCGATAGACCACTTTGCATCAAGATCTATGCTTGTTGAAGATATGAAGGCACCAGAGGGTGCAATGGTTAAGAGAGGAAGCCGGATCCTCCGGAATGACTTCCTGATCATGTCCGGACAGGAGCTGACCCCCAAAGACATGAAATACATCTCCCGTATGAGTGAACTCAAGGACTTGCAGATGGTCCAGACAACGTTATCTGATTCAGACTTGATGTACATTCAAAACCTTCGGAAATTGCAGAACCTAGCCATTGCCGAAACAAAGGTGACAGATTCCGGAATGGAACACCTCAAGAACCTAAATGAACTCACGACTCTTGAACTTCAGAAACTGCCTTTGACCGACAACGGCCTCTCGGTCTGTCGCTACATGCCCAAACTTGAGGATCTCTTTCTCTCAGAAACAAGAGTGAATGGCACTTTTCTTTCATCAATGGCAGAGCCGGAAAGGCTGAAAAGGCTGTTTCTTGACGGGAGTCAGTTTAATGACCAAGGAGCAAGACTCATTCCCAAGTTGAGAGGAATCAAATGCCTCGTTCTTTCAAACACACAAATTACCGGTGAAGCACTCAGGTATATTGGGAATCTGGGTGAACTAGAATCGCTGAATTTGGAGAATACCAATATCGAGAGTGACGATCTGAAGCATCTTGGGTGGCTACCTGCTCTTAGGATATTGATACTCCGAGGCACGAAAGTCACAAGTTTGAATGCGATTCCCATGAAGTCTCTTCCCGGTCTTGAGAGTGTGGACGTGACAATTCCAAGCATGACGACGCAGGAGCTTGAACAGGTAAGAGGCAGGTTTCCCCGTTTGGAAGTCAGTGCCTATTCTGGAGGTAATCTCGTGTGGTCAACAAGACCCCCTAAAGCGGCCCAGCGACCCGCGGCGCTAAGTGACGGCAAGGGAGACCGGGCCGCACCGCCGCCGAAGTGAGCCGGCCCGAGGAACCCTGGATGGGCGGATGTCGACGAGGCAGCCGATGACGGAGCCAACACCGGCCAGAACACCATGCCTTCCGGTCAGGATCTACTACGCCATCGAGAACCGGATCACGGCATGGCGGATCGCCAGGTTGCGGCGGCGCATCGCCCGGATGCAGGAGGAAGTCGAGGTTGCCATCCAGGTCGAGGCCATCCGGCGTCACGTCAGTGTTGAACAGATCAAGGCCGAGTACCGTGCCGAGCTGGAGGCCAAGGGTTTGAAGTGCCCTGACCACCTGATGTAGCTCGCGGTAGAGCGCCCTCTGGCTCTTCCCCGCCCTCACCACTCACTCAGACAGCACACGAGGACGCCAGTCCGGCTGTCCCCGCGCCTGGTGAGTAACCTTTCCCCTGACCGCTCATTCCCGTCTCCCGTTGTCGCGCCCCCCCGTCGTCTTCGCGTCTGGCCTCCGGCGTCATGTCGCGTTTATGTTTTCCCTTCGTGTCCGGCGTATCCGTGTCTGTCACGGCAGGAAGGGGGTATCCACATGGCTGCGGCACTGCGGGACTGCGAGCACTGCAAGGAGAAGTTCTTCCCGAACAAGTACCACCCTGGCAACCAGGACTACTGCGCCAAGCCGGCCTGCCGTCGCGCCAGTGCCTGTGCGTCGCGGAAGAAGTGGCGGACCGCGCAGCAGGAGACGAACCCGGACTTCACGGCGCAGGAGTCGGCCCGGAAGCGGGCGCTGCGGGAACGGCAGAAGCGCCAGGCCGTGGCGCTGGGCGCGCTGACTCCGACAGCCGTCATCCTGCGGGTGCAACATGACCTGGCGTGGCTGCGGCGGACGGTGGTCGGCCTGGTGAGGATCATCGCCGGACGCCCCTCCCAAAGGTCAGAAGGAACGCATGGTGCCCATTGGCGCCACGGCCCTGCGCTACCTGGAGTCGTATCTGAAGGCCATCAGGCCGCTCTGGAAGAACAGCACCCAGACGGAAGCGCTGTTTCTCAGCACGCGGGGCCTGCGTCTCTCCCGGCCAGGTTTTGCCGCAGTCGTGGACAGGCATTTCGGCAAGGCGTCTGTCAGAGTCACGCCCCACACGTTCCGCAGGAGCTGCACCACTGAACTGGTCAGGAGCAATGCCAACCTCTACCATGTCAAAGAGTTCCTGGGGCACGAGTCCCTGGCCAGTCTGAAGCCTTACACCCGGCTGACGATCCTGGACGTCAAGCGCATGCACGCCAAGTGCCACCCGCGGGAGCGGGATGAGGCCGAGAACGGCGGATGACACCGTTCCGGGACGAACGCAACAGCGACCACGCCCAAGTCGCTGCAACCGCGTTGCCCCTGCCGGGCCGCCGCACTACATTGGGCAGTGGAACCTGAAGTTGGCCGCAGAGGGAGCACAGAATCGACCATGACCATCGATCATGACCAGGCGTTCAAGACGCTGATCCGCGCGTTCTTCCGTGAGTTCATCGAGCTGTTCCTGCCCGAGCAGGCGGCGACCATCGACTTCCGGT
>MHBL01000222.1 GCA_001803235.1 Lentisphaerae bacterium RIFOXYA12_64_32 | reverse complement strand
AGTCAGGAGTCAGGAGTCAGGA
Organism: Lentisphaerae bacterium RIFOXYA12_64_32; assembly: GCA_001803235.1. Classification (GTDB taxonomy): domain Bacteria; phylum Verrucomicrobiota; class Lentisphaeria; order Oligosphaerales; family YB12-FULL-65-16; genus YB12-FULL-65-16. The sequence continues at coordinate 11,776 of MHBL01000222.1, read as the reverse complement.
GTCAGGAGTCAGGAGTCAGGAGTCAGGAGTCAGGAGTCAGGAGTCAGGAGTCAGGAGTCAGGAGTCAGAAGTCAGGAGTCAGAAGTCAGAAGTCAGGAGTTGGTTGGGTGACAAATGTTGTTTTTCATGACAGTTCCCGGGAATTAAGGCGCTAACGATACTGGCGTGTGTCGCTGCCGTGGAACGGCGCTTGGAGGAAGTAGCGCATGGCTCCAGCCTTGCGGACTCCGCGCCGGTTGAGAGCCCTGGCGCGGATCGGGAGCGGGACAGCAAGGCTGGAGCCATGCTGCTGCTTGGTGGACCCCGCGCAAGCTACCGCCGTCAGTTTGACAGCTATGGGCGAGGGGGGGGCGGAGACGCAATGCTACTGAGGTTTCCAGTAACGTTACGATATGGAGTTCGGCGGCAAGACCGCCACGGGCGGCATGACACCGCTTTGGCTGAGACGCGTTGCCCGCGCGACGTGCCTCAGCCAAGGCGTCGTCGCCGGGTGCTGTCACGCTCTTTGCCGCCGCACTCCATGTTGCGCGGCAGGTGCGCCGGGCGTCGTGGCGGTGAGCGCGGGGTGGCGCTGCTCCTGACGTTGGGGATTCTCTCGCTGGTTTTGATTTTGGCGATGAGCTTCGCGTTCACGGCCAGGACGGAGCGCATGGCCGCGGCGGTCAACGCCGATGTCGTCAAAGCGCGCCTTCTCTGCGAGTCCGGACTGCAGCGCGCCATCGCGACGGTGCAGTACAATTACCGGCTCGATACGAACGGGAATGGGACGGTGGAGCTGGCTGAGCGGACGAACGTTTATCCGGGCGCCGGGCTTACGGCGTGGGGCAACTATAACCTGGCGTTTTCCCTCGCCCCGTTCCCGGCCACGCCGCACGGCCAACTGCGGATGTCAGGCCTGGACAACCTACGCACCGTGTTCACGCGGGCTTCACCCGGCCCCAGGACTTGGGGCTACATCCCGGTCGACCCAACTGCGGACGAGGATGTGAGCGTCCCGGACAACGGCGATGGGTTCTACTCAGTGCTTCCCGCGTTCGGCTGGGTTCCGATTCTGGTGGACGAACCGAACCGGCACAACCTGGACGGCACTGGGAACGTCGACAAACTCATTCAGCGTCTCACGGGTCGCCTGGCGTATGTGATCATCGACGAGTCGGGGCGCATCGATCCTTCGGCCGTGCTGAACAACAACGAGGGCGCGGCCGCCGCGGAGACGACGCGCCCGGGTGACTCGATCACCGAAATCGACCTGCACGATGTGGTGTGGCCCGGGGCTGGCGGGCCTAACAACTACACGGATTTTGCCGACAACCTCTGGGCAGACACCGATCCGACGCGACGATTCCTTGCCTGGCGCGATTTGTATGTTGCGACATCCGTGGACATGACGGACGCGGAAATGGCGAATATGGTCGACCGGCTTTGTCCGTTCGGCCATCCCGAGCCCGTGTCCTGCCGGCAACTCCTGCACCAGTTGGACCTGTCCCTGCTCGGCGTCGCGCCCTACGTCGGGGTCGCGGGGGTCAACCAGCTCCTGACAGAGGTCCCTTGGCTCCTGTACTGGGCGGACGCGGACTGCGGCACGTTTGCCACCGGCCCGTTTCCCAACCCCGCGCCCCGTGCAAAGCAGATTGCCGCCAACCTGATTGACTATTGCGACGGGGGCTCCAGCCCCACTCACGACAGCGTCGTCACCCTCCTTCCACCGCCTGCGATGGACAGCTACCCGACGTACATCGGCCTGGAGAAGGTCCCGTTCATCAACGATATCCGGGTCAAGGTCATGAATGCGAGCTCGCTGTTCGCCGTGAACGACTATGGCGACCGGAGATTGAGTGTGGCGGTGACGGTCGAGCTGGTGAACATGTTCGACGTCGCCCTGGGCGCTGGTTGCGCTCTGGAGATGGAGCTCGAGGTAACGTTCGACTGGCAGGACCAGGGAACCGGCGCCTGGACCAACGGCGCCGTGGATACGGTCCAGTCAGGCGCCTGGGTGGCCACTGTCGGTGGGGTGCCCGCGCATTCCTACCTTCTGTCTGCCGAGGGGACCGCGGATGTGGTCGTGCTCGGCGATCCGGCTGTTGGAGACATACCTGAGTTCAGGAATGTGATCGTCAAGATTACGAAGTTGTTTCTCAGGGAAGGTTCGGCGGTGGGCGACCCGCTTTGGGACTGCGCCATGACAGCCGCTGCCGCCCCGATGGGGCCGCCTGCGCCGGGGCCGTACTTTCTCCCGGGAGTGCCCTCCTACTACGCTCGGGCTGAGACCGACGACCCGCGGCAGAACATCAACGAACTCGATTGGACGTGGGTTGTCCAGAACTCGACGCTCGCCGGCGATTACAACCTGGCGGCGGGGAAGAATGCCGGCTGCAATCCGAATTCCGGCGGCGCCAGGGACTTGGAGAATGCCGCTGCGGATCCGTGGGACGTGTCGTCGGTTTACATTCGGAACGGTCCCATGACGAGCCTGGCGGAAGTTGGCATTATTCACCGGGGTGCGGCGTGGGAGACCCTGAATCTGGCCAAGTACAGCATCGCCGCCGGCGGCGTGGCGGGCGGGGCGCGTCGGTACTCTGACGGTGACCGCAACATCCTCGACGATGTCCGCACCCGTACGGTCATGGAGACGCCGCACCTGCTGTCGGCCAAGGTCAATATCAACACGCCGCGGCAGGAGGTGCTGGATGCCGTGTTCCGGAACATCCGGGTCGGGGACCAGGCCCACTACCCCGGCGAAGCGGGCGGGACGGTCTTGACGGACGCGGAGGCGACGGCACTGGCCAGCACGGTGCTCGCGGTCAACGCGACGCCGATGTCCGGACCGCAGGAGATCCTGGTGCGCATGGGGGACAAGTTCTACGATGAGCAGAGGGATGCCACCCCGCTGCTGACGGCTCTGAACGACAGAAAAGTCGAGGTGGCGCTGGTGCATACGAACGCGTTGATGTCCACGAAATACAGCGAGTTCTCCATCCTGGTCATTGCACAGTCCATTCAGGATATGCTTGAACGGGCGTCGGACCCCGGGAAGGCGCTGGTGGATTCTCTCAACCATACGGATGACGACGGCGACGAGGCCGGCTATGGCTACTACGATACCGCCGCGGTGATCGCGGGTCACACGGCGCCCGCGGAACTGCCGGTCAAGACCCCGGATCGAGTGCTGGCTGAGCAGAAGATCTATGCGCAGGTGACGCGCAACGGTTTGGACGCGGGGTTGGAGGCAGACTTCACGGATAACCAGTCCGGTGAGACGTTCACCTATCTTGGCAAGTATCCCCGGACTGGCCACCGGTACTACCTCTCCACGAACGCCGCAACATGGCTGGCGGCGCAACGCATCTGCGAAACGAATGGTGGCTACCTGGTGACGATCAACGACGATGCGGTTAACGGAGTGGCGCCGGGGGAACGGACTTGGCTTCAGGGAAGAATAGGCGCGCTTGCCCTTCCCCTCTTCAAGTTCTGGATCGGCCTGTACCAGGTGGGGGATCCCGGTCCGCCCGCGCCGCCCTTCCCCAAGTTCGCCTGGGTCACGACGGAACCGTTCTGTCCGACCGAGCCGGCGCCGCCGACCGCCACTTACCAGAAGTACTTCCCGTTGGCCGATTTCTGGAAGCCTGGCTTTCCCGGAGAACCGACGGTTGGCTCGCCGCCGAGCGGTCCGGCGGCGTCGGCGTCCGTCTGCTGCGCCGTGTCAACCACCTGCCAGGCGGATGCCGACTACTACTACACGAGCCTCACTCCGTACGTTCCGGTGCAGTACCGGTTTGTCATGGAGTGCGAGCCAACGGTCATTGTGGAACGATATGAATTCCTCGAGGAATAGAGCGAGAAGAAGCGACCTGTGCAATAAGGATCAGTGCGTGTCTTCCCCCTCGACTGCCTCGGGGGAAGTAGAGCATGGCTCCAGCCTTGCTCTCTCATGCAGGGCGACAGCCCTGCGATGAATCGGCAGTGCGCGCCGCCGCGGCGGAGCGCCTCGCTGTCGCCATGCAGGGCGACAGCTCAGGAAACGGCAAGGCTGGAGCCATGCCCTACTTCCGTTTGCGGCCCGTCATGCTTATTGCACAGGTCGAAAAGAAGACGCGAGGGGTTGTCGCATGCACAAACCGTTTCGGATGCCTTCGTCTCTTCGGTGGTTTCAGTGGGGTCTGTGCCTATGCCTGGTTGGGGCTTTGGTCCATGCGGCAGACCAGCCCGTGGCTGGTAAGGACAAGGGCAAGGCCGCGGCGGCACCGCGCCCGCTGACCAATGAGGCGCGCATCAAGCGCAATGAGTTGATCGAGGAGCAGGCCATGCAGCGGCTTGCGATCAAAGAACAGTTGGTGGCCCCTTACGCGGAAAAGGCACAGAAGGCCGCACAGTACGCGGCCAAGCACCCGGGCGATTCGCCGAAGTCCCGCGAGACCGCCAAGAACACCATCGCCAAGGCGCGCCTGGTGGTCGCTTACTACGAGGCACTGCATGCGTGCAATCAGACCTATGAGCAGGGCGACCGTGACGAGTCGGCCAAGAATTACGCACGCATGTCTGAGATCCAAGACCAGTACGAGACGGAAATAGGTGAGGGTTTTCCCGATTTCGATGCGATGGTTGCGCAGGTTCTGCGCGAGCAGTCCGAGAAGGCCATGGCCGTTCGGGCGGCGAAGCAGAAGGAAGCCGGGGGCACGAAGTAGCGCCCGCGTCTCGCGGGCGTAGCGCGCCGCCACCACGCGCCCCCCGCCGGCGAAACGCCGGTGTGACCGGGACGCATGACCCCGAGGCCTTTGAACCCGCCTGGCTCGCGGCAGACCGCCACGCCCCCGAAGGCAGCCCGCGAGACGCGGGCGCTCCAGGGAGGTGCGACACGAGCGGAGGCGCTTGGCTTGCTTGGTCAAGTTGGTCAAGTTATATTGTGGGCAAAGGCGCGAGTGAAGACGCTGGCGCGATAACGGCCGGAGGAACGTGTCATGACTGCGATGGTGAGCATCTACGAAGCGAAGACGCATCTGTCCAAACTGATCGCCGAGGTTGAGAAGCGCGGTCGGCCCATCACCATCTGCCGGAACCACAAACCGGTCGCTGCAATCGTGCCGCGTCGCACCGCTATGGACCCGCTGCGTCAGGACCGGCGCCTGCGTGGGGCCGTTTTCGTCGGCGACCCTTGCGCGTCGCTGGGCGTTGAGGACTGGCCGGAGGACGCCCGCTGATGTTGCTGCTCGATACGCATGCCTTTGTCTGGCTTGCCTCGGACCAGAGTCACCTGACGCGCAAGGCGGTCGCGGCCATCCGTGAAAGCGCCGACGGTCTGCACATGTCGTCCATCACGGCACTGGAGATTGGCCTGCTGGTGAAGCGGGCGCGGCTTCGCCTGCCCGTGGGGGCGGTCGAGTTTGTCACAGGCGCCATCGCCCAGCACGGAATCCACGAGATCCCGGTCGACATCGCCATCGCGCACAGCGCGGTGGACTTGCCGGATATTCACAACGCTGGGCTCTGCCGACGCGTACTCGCGGTCGGCAGGAGCCATCTTGTTGGCCGGATGATCTTCCGCTTGTCTCGGCCGCGCCTTTCGGAAGTACGACGCGGCTGGGGCCGGGAGTCCTTGCCCTCATCCTCGTCGCTATCCTCGTCACAATCCTTGTCGTTGCCCGGTCGGTCGTTCGATGAAGAGCGGGACAAGGATCGGGATTAGGATCGCGACAAGGATGGGGGGAATCTCATCTCCGACTCTCAATCCTCGTCCCAATCCTTATCGCAATCCTCGTCGTCTGCATCTCAGCAACTCACAGTGCTTGTTGCCGGGGCCAACGACCCGTTCGACCGGATCATCATCGCCACGGCGAAGATCTACGGCCTGCGTATCCTGACGAAGGACGCGATCATCCCGACCTACCCGGGCGTACGGGCGGTGTGGAAGTAGGGCGCGTAACGCGTAGACGCACCGCCAAGTTCCCTGGAGCGCCCGCGTCTCGCGGGCGTAGCGCGCGGCCAGCACACGCACCCTGCCGGCGAGGCGCCGGCGCGACCGGGACGCACGACAGCGAGGCAATTCAGACCGTCTGGCTCGCGGAGTACCGCCACGCCCCCGAAGGCAGCCCGCGTCCTCGCGGGCGTAGCGCGCCGCCAACCGCACATCCCCCGCCGGCGCGACGAGAGACGTGCGACACCGAGGCATTTGGGCGCGCCTGGCTCGCGGGGTACCGCCACGCTCCCGAAGGCAGCCCGCGAGACGCGGGCGCTCCAGGGAGGCGGCAGGCAGGCCGCAGCAGGGATGCACTGTTTTCCTGGTGGCCGTGTCCGGTATCCCGTGCAAAAGCCGGCGTTGGCGGCATATTACCTTCCCGCGACGTCAACGGCGACCTTAGCCAAAACATAAAGGGACACACTCCATGGCATTTCTGGACGAGAAATACCTGTTGAACAGCGAGATGGCGGTGCGTTTGTACGCGCAGGTCAAGGACCTGCCAATCGTGGATCCGCATAATCACGCGGACGTGAAGGCGATCTGCGAGAACCGCAATTTCAGCGACCTGTGGGAAGCGGAGGCGGCGACGGACCACTACGTGTGGGAGGTGCTGCGCAAGCGCGGTGTGGCGGAGAAGTACATCACCGGTTCAGAGACGCCGAACGAGGAGAAATGGCTGTCGCTGGCCAATGTGTTCGACGAACTGGTCGGGAACCCGACGTTCGAGTGGGTGCACCTCGACCTGAAGCGGCGACTCGGTGTCGATGACCTGATCTGCGCCGCGAATGCGCGCAAGATCTGGGACGCCGCCGGAACGGTCCTGCAGAAGGACGACATGAAACCGCAGAACCTGCTGCGGACCATGAAGGTCGAGCGCATGTGCTCGACGGATGACCCCATCGACTCGCTGGAGTTCCACCGCAAGCTGCAGGACTCGCCCCTGGCCGGCGTGGTGCGGCCGACGTTCCGGCCGGACAAGGCGATGAATATCTTCAAGCCGCAGTGGCGCGAGTACATCACGGCGCTGGAGAAGCGCGTCAATACGCGCTTCAAGTCGGTGCAGGACATGATGGCCGCGTTGCGGACGACGCACGACTACTTCGCCGAGAACGGCTGCGTGGCCAGTGACCACGGGGTCGAGACACCGTACGGGTTCTCGGTCACGGCGGATGACGCGGACGCGATCTTCCGCAAGGCGTACCAAGGCAAGGCGCTGGAGGCCGCGGAGGTGGTCGGGTTCATGTCCTATGTGCTGAACGAGGTGGCGGAACTGGACGCGGCGAAGGGCTGGGTCTTCCAAGTCCACATCGGCGCGGTGCGCGATGTGCGCACGCTGCTGCTCGAATCGCTCGGGCCCGATACGGGCGGCGATATCTCGAACCACCTCACGGACATTGTCACGCCGCTGCGGGACCTGCTGAACCGGTTCGACGACCGGCTGAAGATCGTCATGTATTGCCTCAACCCGGTGCAGCATGCGACGCTGGCCGGACTGTGCCGCGCCTTCGGGTCCAAGGTGAACCTCGGCCTGGCCTGGTGGCTGAACGACTCGCCGATCGGCATGAAACAGCAACTCGAGTACGTCGGGTCGGTGGACGTGCTGATGAACATGGCCGGTATGGTTTCGGACTCGCGCAAACTGCTCTCGTATGGCTCGCGGTTCGAGATGTTCCGGCGCGTCCTCAGCGACGTCATCGGGAACATGGTGCAACAGGGGCAGATGCCGCCACACCTGGCCGAGCGTCTGGTCCGGCATCTGGCCTACGACCGGCCCAAACAACTCTTCGGGCTGTGATGGGGGGAGGATGCGGCACATGTGAGGTCGGGGACGGTTCCCTGGAGCGCCCGCGTCCTCGCGGGCGTAGCGCGTCGCCAGCACGACAACCCCGCCGGCGAGACGCCGGCGCGAGACGGACGCGCGACACCGAAGCATTTGGGACCGACTGGCTCGCGGGGTACCGCCACGCACCCAAGACAGCCCGCGAGACGCGGGCGTTCCAGGGAACCCGCGGCGCGCTACTCTTTGTCCAGGCTGCGGTAGTAGTCGCTGACGATTTCGCGGTATTCTTCGGAGATCTGGTTGACGTTGACGTCCTGGGTGGCGGCGCCGCCGCTTTGCGTCACGGTGGAGACCGGCATGGACAGGACGACGCCGCTGGTGAGTTCGACCTGCGTGTCCTCGAGCTGGCGCATGACGCGCTTGTGCAGTGACCCGAAGTTCTTCATTTTCTGGGGCGCGTTTTCGATGCCGCGCAGTTCGCGTGCGGCGGTGCCGAGATTACCGGTGCCGAGGTAAAGCAGGCGCGCGGTGGCGTACAGCGCCTCGGTCTCCTGCCGCAGTTCGGCGGTCGCGTTGCCGTGAGCCGGCTGATTCAGGTCGCGGCGCGGCGCTTTGCCGAACATGCCGATCGTCTCCGAAACGCCGCCCAGCTTGCCGCCGCCCGTGCTCTTGGCGTTCAGGGTCGAGCCTTCGTCCTCGGTGACCTGGCCTTTCTGGAACGGGTCCTTGGTGCGGCGCGCGTGGGTCTCGCGTCCCTCCAGGCCCTTGACGTGGTTCTCGACCAGTTCCCCGTTCGACTGTCCTTCGCGGCCGGCGCCGCTGCGGCCGGTCATTTCGTTGTCGTTCGGGCGCGCGTTGCCCGACTTGCCCTTGGCGGAGAAGCAGGGCATGGGGCCGTCCATGACGGCCCAGCCCATTTCCATGTCGGCGATCATGTTGTTTCCGGTCGTGTCCTGGGACTGGGCGTCGATGTCCGAGGCTTGGTCGAGCAGGTCGCCGACAATGTCCTCGAGCTCGTCCGGGAGCGGGACCAGCGGCATGTCCGGGAACTCGTCGGCGTCGAAGCTTTCCATGTTCCAGACGATGTTGTCGGGGATGTCGGGCAGCCACATTTCGACGTCTTCGATGCGTTCCTTGGTGTTGCGAATGGCGTCGAGAAGCGCGTCTTCCTTCTGCACGGCGATTTCCAGGGCGGGCGCGTCTTCGCTCTCCTGCGCCTGTTCGACGTCCTCGTAGATCTCGCGCATTTTCGCGTTCAGTTCGTTGCACACGGGCATTTCGGGGAACTGGTACAGGTCATTGGCCATTTCCTCGACGATCTTGCCCATGTCCTTCTGTTCTTTGTCCATCTTGGCGAGTTCTTCGCGGACCTTGTCGTCGAGCACGCCGCGTTCGGCGAGGTCGCGTGTGACTTCGGCAATGTGCGCCTGTTTCTGTTCGAGCTTGTCGAGTTTCTCAGCGGTTGCCTTGAGTACTTCTTGCACTTTGGCGACGGTATTTTCGGCGTTCTTCATGCGCCACATGTTAAGGATATTCAGGCCTTCGAGCAGGATTCTCAACGCTTCCTCCTGGCTCTGGATCCCAGCCGCCAGGTCTGCGCCATCGAGCGCCTCGGCGGCGGCCAGCATCTTCTCGTAAAGTTGCTTCTTCCCGAACAGGTCGTAGACCTTGCGCAACTGGGCGGCGAACTCGTCTTCGACGCGCTGTTCGATCAGGGCCTGGCACTGGTCCGAGAAGGTGATCAGGTCATTGGCCAGGCCGTCCTCGATCTTGGCCAGTTGCCGGACTTCCGCGACCCCGGCCTTGGCGGTCTGGGCTGCCTCCGAGTCCTTGAGGTTCTTGCGCTGGTTGCCGACGATCTTCTGCAGGATGGTGAACAGGTCGGTCTTGTCCTGCTGCTTGTTTTCGCGGGCGATGCCGTCGTTGACGCCGGTGAGGGCGGTCAGGATACGCGTCTGCAGGGCGACGCAGGCGGTGAGTTTCGTGCCCAAGTCCTTTTCGCCGGCCTGGTGCGCTTCTTCAAAGGCGTTGAGCACCTCGACCATCTCGTGATTGAGCAGTCCGGTCAGCACGGTGGCCAGGTCGCCCAGCGCGGCCCGCGTCTGGAGCAGGTCGGCAGCCAGGGCGCGGACCGACTTTTGGGCCAGTTGCGAGTCCTGGATCTGTGCCGGGGTGACCTGTTTGGGCTTCGCCGCGGCGATGTCCGCGATCTGACGTGTTGTCGCCAGCGTGTCGCGCTGCATCTTGATGAGCGTGAGCAGGGTCTTCTGGGTCTGTTCGGCAACCTTTTCCTTGGCTTCGCGTCGTTCCTCGGCGGCCGGGATCGCGATCTGGACCACGCTCGAGTAGCCGCGGCGCTTGTCCGGAGTGGGGCCGTTGTCTTCGGCCCAGAGGCGGAACTTCAGCGTGTCGCCCTCCTTGGCGCCGAACGTGGCCAGGTCCACGAGGAAACGGGCGGCGAACTGCTTCTGCGGTTTCTCGGGCTGGGCGGCGGTCACGGGCTCGACCTTCTCCTGCGACTCGTCGTTGATCAGGCGTTCGAGGCCGACACGCTGCACGGCGTAGTCGTCTTCGGCGCGGAAGGCCAGCGGCACCTGCGCGTCCTTGGCGGCCACGATGCGCTGGCGCGCCTCGAGCAGGAGCACGACGGGTTTCTGGTCCAGCACAATAACGAACGGCAGGCTCTCGACGGTCTCCAGGCCGCTGGTCGCGCTCAGGCGTAACTTGACCGCACCGCCGTCACGGACGTCGAACTTGGCCGCAAACTTGGTCTTGCTGTCGATGTCCTTCTGAACCAGCGGCTTGTCGTCCTGCATGAACTGCACGCTGCGCAGTTCGCAGTTGGCGACGGCGGCCAGCACCAGGGTTGAGCCGGCGGGGACATCGAGCCGTTTGTCGCCGGGCCGGAGTGGGTAGGCGGGGCGCGCCGTGTACTCGGGGGGCGTAACCTTGGCCTCCCAGCTCTGGAGACCGGGCGGGTTGGTGACCGTGACGGTGAACCAGCGTGTCCGCGCGTCGCCGCCCACGACGCGGTAACGGCAGTCGTTGAAGACGCCTTGAAGCTGGGCGGAGTAACGGTTGGGCGGCGTGGGCTGGGCACCCTGCGGCGCGTCGGGTTGATGGAGCAGCAGCGTCTCAGTGCGGCCGCCGCCACGGTCCCAAATGACGCTGGCATCCTTGGGCGCGACGCCGGCGAAGGCAGCGCTCACGTCCAGCGAATTCCCGCGCAGCACGGTGGTGTCGCCCGGAGTCACGTCATCGAGGCGGGTCAGGGTGTACGGTTCGACACCGGCCATGGGCAGGAACAGGCGCGCGGCGGCGTGCCCCATGCCTCGGGGCGTGACGGCGAACAGTACGGCGATGACGATTCCCATGCCGGCCAGGCCGCGCCGGACCCACAGGGCCGGTTTCTGGGAGTACAGGTGCTGGGGCTGGACGTTTTCGACGCCGAGATCGGCTTCCGAGAGGAGCGCGTCTATGAAAAGCCCCGCCTTGGGGTAGTCCTCGGTCAACTGCACGGCATTGATGAGGTGATTCTTGAGTTGCGGCAGCACCCGCTCAATCAGCACGGCCATGGCGTCCTGGCTGATCTCCTGGCGCAGAGTCCGGCGCACAAACCAGGCACCCGTGCCGATCAGGGCGAGCAGGAACAGCCATGACAACCAGCACAGGAAGGTGGGGAGGTGAAACGCCAGGTCCAAGAGCGTGAACACAAGGAAGAGCGTCAGCAGCGCGGCCAGAGTGCCCTGGGCAAACAACGCTGTGCGGTTGCGCACGTAACCCATGCGCAAACGATTGAGGTGCTGCTGAACGTTTTCGAAACGGCTCACGGCTTTGCTCCAGGCGGGGCCGACGTTGCCGTCTCAGGTCGCGTCCGCCCGCGGGCGGCGCGTACGTACGACACGTACCCTATTTATCAGACCCGCTCTCTGAATATACAGTTCCAGACGCGGAAAGGGAAATTGTGGAGGACGTGGACCGTGATGCGTCAGTTGCGGGTGGAGATAAGGTCGAAGTTTGACCTGGGCTGACGCCTAAAGTGG
>MHBL01000221.1 GCA_001803235.1 Lentisphaerae bacterium RIFOXYA12_64_32 | reverse complement strand
ATGACCGTGTACCTTTCATCAAAGGCAACGTTCGCGCGACGCGTGTTCCGGTTCGTGTGGCGCCCGGTCAGGATGCGGTCGTCTCTGTCACCGTACTGCCGGATTCGATCCACCAAGCCTTCACGCGGTCGGTGTTTGTCGAGGTCGAGACCTCGGACCTGGCGGCGCCCTGCCTGCGGCTGGACATCTCCGGGCACGCCGTGCCGCTCGTCGATATCAAGCCGAGTGCGAAGTTCGCGATCGGCTCGATCCCCTCCAGTACCCCATGGCGCCAGGAGTTCGCGCTGGCGCCGAGCGAACCCGGCGTCGAGTTCGGGCCGCCTGTGGTCACCGGCACGCACCCGCTGACCGTCGCACTGACACAGGAGCTGGCTCAACCCGGTCAGTACCGCTTGACTGTGTCGACGACGGCTGTCCCCCTCGCGGCCGGCGTGTTCCGGTGCGTCATCGCCATCCCGGTGCTGAAGCCTGACAGTGCCGCGGCCGTTGAAATCCTGGTCTACGGCGAGGTGACCGCCACGCTGGCCGGCAGATAGTCGGCGCTCCCGGCGATTGCCTGGTCGTCCGAGTCTGGCCTGTTCACGAGCCGGTCATGGGGCCGTGCATCTTGCGTCATCTCAAGGTGTTGCGGCCGGGTTGATCACCCGCGCCCGCGACCTGGCCGCGGACCGGGCACTTGCCAAATCCACTTCGACGTAGTAACCGTTTGTTCTGACATCACGTGCTGATGGCTTGAGCCGCGCCACGTGCGGCAATGATTAACGATGGCGAGAAGCAATTGGAGTGGGCCCCCACGGAGATACTGCCATGACACACAAGGAACGGTTCTACGCGACCATCGAACGCCGGCCGGTCGACCGCCCCGCCTGCTGGCTGGGTATCCCCACCGCCGACGCGCTGCCTGGCCTGTTCCAGCACTTTGGGGTCCGGACCCTCGCCGGCCTGAAGCGCAAGCTCGATGACGACATCTTCCCGGTCGAACTGCCCTACCACTCGCCGACCAGCGATGCCATCTACATGGCGTTCGACTTCCCCAAGAAGGGCGGAAAGGTGGCTGACAAAGACCGCGCCCTGACCGCGCCCGGCTTCTTTGAAGACTACTCCGACCCAGCCCGGGTCGACGACTTCCCCTGGCCCGACCCGACGAAGTACATCGACCCGGCCGAGTGCAGCAAGGTCGTCGCCGCCGCGCCGCGCGACACCGCCGTGCTGGGCGTCATCTGGTGCGCCCACTTCCAGGACGCCTGCGCCGCGTTCGGCATGGAAACGGCCCTGTGCAAGATGCTCGCCGAGCCCGACATGTTCCTCGCCGTCATCGATCGGATCACGGACTTCTACCTCAAGGCCAACGAGATCTTCTACTCGGCAGCAAAGGGCAAGCTCGACGCCGTGCTGATCGGCAACGACTTCGGCTCCCAGACCGCCCTGATGCTGTCGCCCGGGCTGATCCGGGAGCACGTCTGGCGTGGCACGCGCCAACTCGTGGACCAGGCCAAACGCCACAACGTCCGGGTCATCCACCACTCGTGCGGCGCCATCCGCGACATCATCCCCGACCTGATCGACATGGGCGTAGATGTGATCCATCCCATCCAGGCGCGTGCGACCGGCATGGAACCGGCCAGCCTGGCACGCGAGTTCGGCAAGCGCGTCTCGTTCTGCGGCGGCGTCGACGTCCAGGAACTGATGGTCAACGGGACTCCGGACCAGGTCCGCGCCAGCGTCCGCGAACTGCGGCGCCTGTTCCCGACCGGCCTGGTCATCTCCCCGAGCCACGAGGCGCTCCTGCCCGACGTCCCGCCCGCCAACGTTGAAGCCCTGTTCCAAGCCGCGCGGGAGTAACCGGAAGAGAGGTTTCAGGTGTCGGAGGCAGGTGTCAGCGCCTCCCGGGCGCAGACCGCCCGGTCATAGGTTGATGTTATTCACGCTCGTCCGCGCCTCCACGGTCCTTGCGGCCGTGGGGCGACGATGGGAAAACGAGGGGCGGGGCCGCCTCTCCTTTTTCTCGACCTGTGCAATAAGCGGAGCGATGTGGTGTCAACCCAGGCCAGCCCCTCCTGACCGGCAGTACCGCGGGCGGCCCTCCGCCCGCCATACGAGCCTTGTTCTATGTGCGTACCGTGAAGCGGGCGGGGCGCCGCCCGCGGTACTGTCGGAAAGTGACGGGGCCTGTTCCCCTTATTGCACAGGTCGCTTTTTCTCAATCGTCGCCCCACCGAGACGAGCTCGGCGGCGGCGCAAAGCGGCCCGCGAGTAACAAGAAGCGCCGGCGTCCCGGCGCGACGCATCGGTTACTCGTGCCCCGATCTGACGATCGAGTACAGCAAACAGAAGCCCATGAGACCGGAGACGACGAAGCCGATCCAACCGACGATGGGGATTTCATGCCAGAGCGGAGGGATCTTCGACAGCACCATGATCGAAGAACCGACAATCAGTGCCGCCAGAACGATGGCAAAGGCCAGGCGCTTGCTGACCTGATCGTGGGTACTGATCAGGTCCTCCAGCCCGCGATGATCTAACTTGACCCGCACCTCGCCGCGCTTCAGCAGTGACAGGATCTCGCGCGCATCCGCCGGCAGTTCCCGCAGCAAGCTCTGGAACTCCAGGGTCGCGTTGAATAGATCGCGGCCCAGGCTCCGCACGCTGAGCCGCTGCTGCGCCAGGCGCTTCGCGAACGGCTGCGCGTGTTCAACCAGGTCGAAGTCGGGAGACAACATGCGTCCCACCGCCTCAATGGTTGTCAGCGCCTTGGTGAGAACGAAAAAATCGGACGGCAGGCGGATGCCGTGGACTATCAGGAGGCGAGACAACTCGTTGAGCATGCAACCGACCCGAATGTCGCGCAGCGACCGGTACAGGTGGTCCCCGATGAAATTGGCCACGTCCGCTTCGACGCGGTCGGCGTGATCGAAGTCGGTGTACCCCGAAAGCCGGAACACCGCGGCCGTGATCCGGCGCTCGTCGCGACTGACGAAACCCAAGATCAAGTTCCCGAGTTCCTCGCGGTAGCGCAACGTCAGCACGCCCACCATGCCATAGTCAAGAAAACAAACCACGTTGCCGGGCCGGATCAGGAAATTGCCGGGATGCGGGTCGGCGTGGTAGAAACCGTGCGTGAACACCTGCTCGAAAACCAGTTCGGCGCCGCGCCGCGCCAGTTCATCCAGGTCCGCCCCCTGCGCCCTGAGTTCGGCCAGGTGCGACACCTTGATGCCGTCCATGTACTCCATGGTCAGCACGCGTTCGCTGGTCAGGTCCCGGTAAACGCGCGGCACGACCAGCCGCGGGTCGGCGGCGAACAGGGTGGCGAAGCGCTGCATGTGCCCCGCCTCAGTGCGGAAATCGCACTCGCGCCGGAACAGGCGCGAGAATTCCCGCACAATGGCCACAGGCTCCATCACGCGCGCGCCCTCGACGAACCGCTCCGCGAGCCGGGCCAGGTCAGCCATGATCGCCAAGTCCAGCTCCATGACTGTCTCGACGTGCGGGCGCCGCACCTTCACCACCACGTCATCACCGGCGACGGTCACGGCACGGTGAACCTGGGCAATGGAAGCGGAGGCCAGCGGCGTCTCGTCGAAGCTGGCGAACAACTGATGGATCGGCCGCCCGAACTCGCGCTCGACGATCTGACGTGCCTCGACACCGGAGAACGGCGCCACGGTGTCCTGGAGCTTCTCCAGCTCCAACGCCAGTTCCTCGGACAGAATGTCGTGGCGACTGCTCAACACCTGCCCGAGCTTCACGAACGTCGGCCCCAATTCCTCCAACGCCAGGCGGAAGCGCTCGTGGCGCGTCTTGGGTGTTTCCACCTCCGTAATCGGGTGCAGGCGCCCGAAGCGGAGATAGCGGCGCAGTCCCAAGGTCACCGCGAGGTCCCCGAAGCCGTACTTCAGCAGCACGCCGGCAATGTCCCGGTACCGGTGCCCGTGACGGACGGTCTTGTGAATGCCGGCCAGACTGTGCACAAACATAATCGTGCCTCTGCAACGCGCGGTTGCACGCGGGTTCAACGAAAATGCGAAGCCGGGAACCTACTCCGTCTTCCCTTCAGACTTCTTCGCTGCCAGCGCCGCTTCCAGGGCCGCAACGCGCGCTTCGAGAGCCTCCAGCTTCTTCTCGCAAGGCATCCGTTTTATCGCGTTCTGCACCATGCCATCAACCGTCTTGCCCAAACCCTCACGCGCCTTCTTGCCTTCCTCGTGCAGGTAATCGGCGAGCTTGCGGCCCTGCTCTTCACTGATCTTCGCCCGCGCGGCGAAGTCCTTGGCCAACTCCTCGATCTTGTCCTTGGTCAACGCAGCAAGACCAAGCCCGGCATAGAACCCTTTCTCGGCAAACTCTTTCATCGCGGCCACCTCCTTATTCTCGACCTCGTTCTCAGCTTCGTCCCAAGTCGAATATATCCAACTCGCCGGAGAATGTCCATCTCCAGCTCAGACACACCACATCCCGAAACATACCCCGTCAGACCGGGGTTACCCGGAACCAGGCGCCGCGCAATGACACCCGAGAGAAGCCGGAACGGGGAACGGCATAGGCTCGTAGTTCCGCGTTTACGCGGTCCGGGTGGCGCGTCGCCAAGCAAGAGGCTCGCGTGAAGGGACTGTCGATCTCGTCAAACAAGGAGCCCGCGAGGACGCGGGCGCTCCAAGTTCCGTGCTCGGTCCGGCCTGGAGCGCCCGCGTCCTCGCGGGCTGTCTTGGTCCCGCGTTAGGTAAATCGACAGACCCTGAACGCGGAACTGCAAACCCGCTCGACTCGCTCCCCGGGTGCCGACCGCTACCGCGCACCCGCCGGCTGCAGCACGAACACGTCGAGGTTGGCGGAGCCTTCCAATTCCTCCAAACGCAGCGTGTGCTTGCCGGCGGCCAGGTGCAGGCGCGCGTTGCCGCCGGCCTTGGCCTGGACGGCAAAGTAGCGCCAGTCGTCCGTGGTGCGGCACCAGCCGCCGGTCGAGGCAAAGCTGACCACGCCGTCGGGCTCGACCACCGGCTTGCCGTCGACCTGAACCCGGCGCACCACGTCGTCCTGGTCGCCGGCAGCGCGGATGAGCAGCTCGTAATCGCCCTCCTGCGCGACCTCGAAATCCCACTCCGCCCAGTAGCCCTCGTCGTCCCAGAAACAGTGCGCCTTGCCGCCCGATGCGCCGACCTTGTCCGCGACCTTGGCGCGCGGCTTGAACTTCGGGTCCGTGACATGTCCCTCACGCGCGATCACCTCGGCTTCGATCTTCAGGCACGCGGCGGGCGGCTGGAACTCCTTTGGCAGCGCCGTGGTGCTGACCACGGGGAACTCGACGCGCGAAATCCGCAACCCCTCCATGGCGCCCTGCCCCGTCAGCGTGATCAGGTGCGGCTCCGACTTGAGCCGCACGACAAATCCGTCCGGTGCGTCGGGTGCGGGCGAGTCGACGACCTTGCCGTCGAGGAACACCCACGGCAACAGCTTCTTCCCGGTCCAGCCAGCGAACTCGAGGCGATACCGGCCCGCTTTCGGGACCGTGAACGGCGCCCACCACGTGCGGAGTTCGCACGCCGGGCTGCGCGAGGCATGCCCGGCCAGCGGCGCGCGCGTCCCAGCGACCTCGAGCCAGGCCCCCTCGATCGGGCCCGCCTCGGGCTTCGGCACCCAGCACTCCGACCAGGTTGCGGACTCCGCACGTTCCAGCAGCGCTTGGCCGCGGAAGCGCAGGAACTTTGCGTTCGCCGCAAAGGCCCGCGCCACCTCGCCGGCGGCAGAGACCTCGACCGCCGCCGCATCGCCATCCGTCTCGATCTCGCCAGCGGCCAGCACGCCAGCAGCGTCCTGCTTACGGAACACCACGACGTGCGCGCTCCGCCCGTGCTGGATCCGCACGCCGACGGTCGTCGGCCCGTCAAGGCGCTCGAGAACCGCGACCGGATCGTCCTGCTCGCCGTTCATGCGCCGCACCTGCATCACGGCCAGAAACTCCTCCTTCTCCCGCGCCTCCTTCGGCGTCGCCTTCAGCGTCCACTCCGACACGACCTGGTCGGTTGGCAGGTCTTCCGACTTGCGCTTGTGCTGCGGCGCCACGGGATAGCCGTGCGTCACGGTTTCATCCAGCGTTGCCGGTGCCACGAACCGGCCCAGAAGGTGCGCGTTCTTCGCCTCGATCGCGAAGGACGCCATCCCGCCCTCAGTGCCGGTCCTTATCGTTTCGCTCGTGTGCGAGTGGATCAGCCAGTCGAGCGTGGCCGGGCCACCCGCCGTGGCCACGAGATCGTGCACCATGACGAACCCCGGCTTGATGAACAACAACCGCCGGTCGAACCGTTTCAGGGCGCTGGCGTAGATCTCGGGGTCCGACGCGTCGCCGACGGTGTAGGCATATCCCGGCGCATCGTGGTATGCGGTGATGAGCCCGTCGGCGCCATCCTTTCGCACCGCCTGGCCTTTCCCGTTCACCAGCAATGTGTTGTGCGCCAACGTCGTGAACGAGTACTCGTTGAAATGCCGGCTGCCGTACCAGTCGTAGTAGCCGCCGTCAATGGCGAGCTTCTCGCCGTAGGCGTTGATGGTGAAACTGTTCTGGTCCGGGTGCTGATGTCCGGCGATGAACACACCGCTGTGCATGCTGAGCGCCACGTTCTCACGCCCGTCGGCCAATGTCGTGTTGAACAGCACCCACCCGGTCTGGCGATGGTGAATGGAGGCCGGGATATCGACCGGCGGCTTGGGCGCCGTGCCGTCCACGGCCGCAGTCGCGCCGGCGTACCACAACGCGTACGCATCGCTCGTGCGCCGGCCGAGGCGCAGTGCGAGCGGAACGCCGTAGGGCCCCACAATGCCATGGTTCGGCGCCCCGACATCACCGAACGCCACGTTCCAGCCGCCGGGCGGCGCACAGTAGACCGCGTACCGTGCGGTTTTCGCGAACCACGGCTGCTTGTAGAGGTCGGCGCCACACACGGCGCGTGCCAGGTCAACCACGTCGGCCAGCATGCCCGTGCCAAAGCTCCAGTAACTCAGCCCCTCGTTGTTGTCGCCGTCGTAGCCCATGCAGGCGACGAACCGGTAGGCGAAGAGTTCCAGCCCGAACTCGAGCCAGTCCGCGGCAGGCTCGTGCTCGCCAAGCAGCGCCACCGCGCATTCCATGAGGCACTGCGTGTTGTGCCACGGGTGGTTCTGCGCCTCGTTACCGCGGAACGGCCTGACGTGATGGTCGAACTGCTCCGCGCGCTCGACCAGCACCGCCCGGACCTGCATGCGTTCCTCTGGCGTCAGGACATCGTACGCGGCGTCGTAGCACCAGCTCATGCCCTCCATGAACCAGCCGGACTGCAGATCGCAACGGCTCATCATGCTGCCGCCCTTCGGGTCCCACTTGCACGCCTCGAGCAACAGTTCCTTCACCCATTGCTTCGCCTGCGCATCGCCGGAGAGCATGGCGCACTTCGCCGCGTCGCGCAGGCGTCCGCCGGTCCGTGCGATCGTCTCGTCGGCAATCCGTCCGTACCAGTCGATCCAGTTCGGCCACTCGGGCGGGCCCTTGCCGGGTTCGGTCGTCTTGCCCGGATACGGCGGCGGGTCGGGCGGGACGCCCTGCTCGCGCAGGCTCTTGACACGCACCACCATCCGCTCGCACTCCGCCTTGTCGACCGGGCCGCGATCGAGCATCGCCAGGGGTAGAAACCGCGGGTGCGGCTTCTGCGCCAGTGCGGCCAGGTCCACCGGCGGCAGCACAAACGTATGCGCCTCGGGTGGGATCACGATGCGCTGGATGTCGGACCAGCCCTCCGCCAAGTCGCTCGCCTGCCACACGCGCCAGTACCAGGTGCCCCGCGCGAGCGGCGCGGCGGGCGCGAAGAAGTTGCGCGACACCGGCACGTCGACCGTCACGGCCGCACCGCCCGGGAACGCCGCGTCCTGCGCGTACTGCAGCCGGACACCCGTCACCTTGGTCGTCGGGACCGGCCAGTTGAACATCGGCACGGCGGAGTAGGAGACCCGCGTCCTGTCGGTCAGCACGCTCTGGCGCTCACCGGCACCGATCCGGATGTTGTCGATGTGCATGGTGATGGTCGCCTTGGCAGTGTCCTTGTTCTTCGCCCGAGCGTACACCGAGATCCGCGGCAGGACCAGCCCCAGAGTCACTGTCGCACCCGCACTGCTCGGCGGCAAGGCGCCGAATGCGATCTCCGCATGCCGCCACTCATTCGAAAACGGCTCTGCCACCCAGAAGCTATTCTTCTCATCGTAGTACGGCGCAATGGCGACATTCTCGCCCTCGCCGTTCTCGATCGTCTCCTTGTGGTCAAACGTCAAGACCAGGTTCTTCGTCACCGTCAGCGGCAGTTTCAACTCCAGCGGGCAGGACCAGCCCGGCGTGCGGTTGCGCAGTTCGAGGCACTTGCCCGTGCCCGTCGGCCCGCCGTCGACCAACCGCGCCTCGGCCTGGCTGGCCTCCAGCCCAGTGCAGGCCGCGAAGTCCGCCGCCTGCTCGAAGTCGAACCGGAACAGGTCCGGCGTCCCGGCGGTCGCCGCACCGCCTGCGGGGTCCGCGTCCGCACCCCGCAGGTCCACAACGCCCAGCACCAGACCCAACGCCGCACCAACCCACCGCAGCCACCGTCCCGCGTTGCGTGTCCGCGTGCCAATACCGTTCCCACGATGAAGCCGAAGCCTGCGGTCAACCATGGGTTACTCCTTTGTACTACCCGATTTGGAGACAAAGATTGGGTGACGAAGACCCACATCCAGGCCTCTCGTCTTTGTCTCAAGTCTTTGTCTCTCGTCTTCGTCTCTTGTCTCCCCGCGCCGTCTCTGCCGTAGTCGTTCTTTTGAGTATGGTCCTTTTTCCGCCATCCGCTCTTCGTGGCGGGTTCGTCACAACCCATCCCCTTCCAGCCGCTGCCGCACACGTTCCTGGGCCTGCGCGTGCAGCACCGCCAGACTCGCGCGGGCCTGGTCGGGCGGAACGTACCGCGACGCGGCAACACCGGAGCAGTTGGCGGCGACCGTCTCGAACACCCGGTGCGCCACCAGGGTATGCCCAAGCAGGTTCTGGTGCACGGTATCGACCAGGACCACCCACGGTGCATTTCCATGCCCGGCCCAGATGTCGGCCAGAAGCACATCGTGCTCCGCCGCCAGGGCCGCAATGGCCGCATTGAAGGCCTGCGCGGACGCTTCGCTGCCCTGGTCGAACGGCGGGTAGAGTTCGTAGGCCGACTGGGCATAGAGCGTGGTGAGCACGATGACCGCCTCGGTCTCGGCCTTGAGTCTGACCACGAGGCGCGAAAGCTCCTCCCGGAAATCGGCCACGGGCGTACCGCCGCGCATGTCATTACCGCCGTAGGACAGCACGGCCAGGTCCGGCCTGCGGTTCAGAACGTCCGACACGAAGCGCTCCACACCGCTCGGCCGCGTGGACGCACGGTAGGCCGGGCACCGGGGTGTCAGAACACTGCCGCCCAGTCCGGTGTTGATGAGTTCCATATCCGGCGTGCCCTGGAAGCGGCGCAACAGGTCTCCGAAAATGGCAGGCCATAGCCCCCCATGCACGTGACTCTCACCGAACACGACCACGCGTCGGAACGGGTCGGAATGCCGATCGCGTTTAGTGACGTAACGGAACGCGGGCAGGTCGGTCATCGCATCTCTCCTCGGGCAATCACGTCCGAAGGCAAAGACCTGAGACGAAGACTGGAGACAAAGACAACACAGCAGACGGGCGAGAGCGGCGTTCCGAGTCTTTGTCTATCATCTTTGTCTTACGTCTTTGTCTCCCCGCCCTGGCTCTACCCACAGCCGTTCTGTTGCGTACGGTCCTGCGTTCGTTAAGAGCTTTCCGTCGCGGGGCCGTCGCTGTCCGTACGTCAGGCCGTCCTAAGTCCTTACCCCTCCCGGTTCGCCAGCCGGAGAATCACATCAGCCGCCTCTGCGAGCCCGGCTGCGACCGGCACGTCCGGAGCAATCTCGTCGCGGTGCTTGGCACCGTGCCCGGTCAGCACGAAGACGCCGCGCCCGCCCATGTTCCGACCCAACTCCACGTCGTGCGCATGATCGCCGACCGCGAACGAGCGAGTCAGGTCCAGTTTCCATTTCCGCGCCGCCGCCTCGGGCGCGTGTGGCTTAGGCTTCATGCACGGACAGCCCGCACTGCGCTCGTGCGGACACACGTACACCTCGCGAATCGTGACGCCCTGGGCGGCCAGGTGTTCGAGAATGAAGCGGTTCACGCCGTCAACCTGCGCCGCGGTCAGCACGCCCCGCGCCAGCCACGGCTGGTGCGTGACCACGAACAGCGCAAACTCCGCCTGGAGCCGACGCAGTGCGTCCGCGACGCCCGGCAGGAACTGAACCTGCCCCGGCTCGCCCAGCGCGCCGCGATCCTCGATGAGCGTGCCGTCGCGATCGAGGAAGACCGCCGGTGTGCGTGCACGATCTGTCATGACGTTACCTGTCGCTGGCGAAACGGTCGGACATCGATTCATCTCCGGCCGCGCTCGATTGCGGCCGATTGCGGTCGGTGGTGTTCACGAGCTTGACAACAACCGGCGGGATCCGGGCCTCTCCGTAGATGACCATGGCCGGCCTCCGTCCGTGTGTTAGCGCCCTCACTCCAATCCGAGTTTCAGCAGCGCGTTGCTGTTCCGCCAGGTGATCTTCTCGTAGGCCGCCGCGGAGATCAGCCTTTCCGACTTGAGCTTGCGGAAGAAGCCGACGATCGGCAGCTCCTGCTCCTGGTTGGCGATGTCCGTGCCCCAGTGCAGCCGGTCCTGGAACTCGTCGAGGAAGCGCAGGCCGAACTCGAGATCGCGAGTGATGGCGAAGTAGCCGCTGCCCGCGGAGATGTCGCCGTGCAGGTTCGGGTACTTGCGCAGCAACTCGACCACGCGTCCCGGCGTGACGGGCCCCTTCGGATACCCGCCGCGCGTGCCCTGAGTGACATCCGTGCTGATCTCGGCCCAGAACGGCTGCGAGTGCGCAAGGAAGGTCAGGTTCGGGAACGCCTGCAGCACCTTCTCGAGCCGCGGCAGCCCCAGTTCGTCGATCAGGCCGTAGCAACCGCCCGCCTGCGGCCCGATGTGGAACGTCAACGGCAGCCCCGACTTCTCGACGTGCGCGAAGAAGTTCATGCACAGCGGATCGTCGAACGGAATGTTCGCGATGATCTCACCGACACCCTTGCAGCCCAGCTCCTTGTACGCTTCGAGCAACGGCGTGAAGTTCGCCTTGGTGTCGTTGCTGAGGTACCGCGGGTCGAAGCTGCAGAACGGGATCAGCCGCTTCGGGTACATACTACAGATCTCGAGCGTCTCCTCGACCGTGACCATGGTGTAACGCCACTCCGGGCTGAGCGTGGTCTGCACCACCGCCATGTCGATGCCCGCCGCGTCCATCATCGCGATCAGCCGTGCCGGGTCCGGGTAGTGCGAACCGTTCATGCGCGTGAGCTTCGGGTGCCGCGCCTTGCAGCAGTGAACGTGAATGTCGATGAACATGTTGCGCTCCTTGCGATGGCGCCCCCCCCTTCACCCGTGTGACAGTAGCACATGGGGGCCCGGCCGGCAAGCGTTGCCTGATGGCCTCCAGGGCTGTTTCGGCCAGACAACTGAGTGCTGTATGCAGTGTAGCACCACTCAGCAATGCAGCATAACTAATACGGTTGATTATGTCTATCAATGCCCAAATGCGGTCTTGGACAGCACAAAAACTTCGCCAACTGGCCTTTGCTGTCTCCAGGCTCGCCAGGTCGTGCAATGTTCAGCCCAGATTGGGAATACTCCCCAGACAAATAGTGACTATAACTTGACTGGCATTGAAAAGTGCCAATGCGGTCCGGAGTACTTGGATATCACAATCCATCAAAACCAGTTCTGTTGTGATAATAGGCTGCAGGATACCCCTTGTCTTGTTGGGAATATGGCCGGCACCGTGTATGAGGCGGGGACTA
Organism: Lentisphaerae bacterium RIFOXYA12_64_32; assembly: GCA_001803235.1. Taxonomy (GTDB): domain Bacteria; phylum Verrucomicrobiota; class Lentisphaeria; order Oligosphaerales; family YB12-FULL-65-16; genus YB12-FULL-65-16. The sequence goes on along the minus strand of MHBL01000221.1, from coordinate 266 downwards.
GCATGCCTATTGCAAACATTCAGGTTTCTATTCCTTCATTAAACAACGATGAGATTTCTGTCAGCGCTTGGTTTTACAGAAACGCGGCTGATAACACTTACGCCGACGCTGTTTTTGGAGGTTGGTATTGGAATTCAAACACCCAGCTTCAAGAAGGTTTTGACCTGCGTTTTTACGCCACCTCAACTCAGCCTCTTGAGTTTATAGTAACAACCAAAGATGCCAGCGGAAATAGAACAGTAAAAAATAATTCTTATGACTTCGCC
>MHBL01000220.1 GCA_001803235.1 Lentisphaerae bacterium RIFOXYA12_64_32 | reverse complement strand
GCTCAACATAAACAGCCTGCCCGGTAATCCAAGCACAGCGGAAGAACGGAACATACTCATAGTCAACATGTAGGCCTACGCAGACCCCGGTGGCGGCGGACCATTGGCCCTTCCTCGGTTCGATAGGGGGCATCTGGTCGTCGCTTGGGCCGTAGCTGACATGCACCAGGTGCAGCAGAACGCGTGTGTGGGCCGCCGGGGCGCGATCGGTCGCGATGCCCGCCACGGCCTATTGGAGCAGGACGTCAGCCGGAATACCCAGTCCCTTGTGCAGACGCCGCATCATGGACACCGTCAAGCGCCGCTTGCGGTTCAGGACCTCGGAAATCCGGTTGCGGCCGCCGAAAAAGGGCGCGACGTCCGCCGGCGCCAGTTGCATCTGTTCCATGCGGAACTTGATGGCCTCGATCGGGTCAGGAGGCAGCATCGGACACCGGGCCGTCTCATAAGCCTCGACCAGCGTGGACAGTACGTCGAGTTCGTCGCCGGCCGGCGTGCCGGGCGCCGCGTCCCACAACTCGTCGATCCGCGCCAGGGCCGCGCGCCAGTCAGCGTCCGTCTTCAGCGGTTTGATATTCATGGCCTAGACCGTCTCCGCGTCCACACTGTCGTACTCGGCGTGAGTTCCGATGAACCGCACATACATCAGCCGGAACTCGTATCTCACGGCCACCACAAGGCGATACTTGTTGCCGCGGATGTTGAAAACCACTCGGTTCCCCGGCAGCAGACTGGCGTTCCCGTATGCGGCCTTGACCTCGGACGGCGTCCGCCAGTCGGCTCTCTTTGCCTCCGCATACCAGGCACGCAACGCCTGTTCGGCGTCGCCCCTGCCGGGTTGCTGCCAGAAATCGCGCAACCTGCTGAATGCGATGATCCTCACACCCAGCAATATAACCCGGTTTCCCAATTTGGGAAAGCCCTTCCCGTCCAGGCATCGTGGAGCGTCAGTCGCGGGTGCAGGGTTGGAGGTGGCTGGCCAAAGTGGCGGGACCGGCTCGGTCCCGCGGGTGTCGGAGCGAGCCGCTCCGACCACTTTGGGCGCCAGCCCCGGTCAACCTTCGACTCTATTTCCACCCACGACTGACGCATCGCCAGGCATCACCGTTCCCTGCCGCCCCCGCAGGCCGGCGTCACTTCACCAGTCGCAGCCAGCCGAACCCGGACGAGTCCTTGCCGCCGCAGATGCCGGGTGTCCACTCGAGCCAGCCGTGGAAACCTTGCCCGTCGTTGTCGTTAATGGTCATGGACCATGTGAGAGACATGGATGGGATCGGGCTGGCGACGCCGAGCGCACTCCACGGCACCGCCGCTTCGTATCGCGTCACGTTGCCGTCGCGCACGACCGCCAGCTTCCCGCCCTCGACCGGCTTCGAACCCGGCATCCACTGGAACATGGCCGGTCCGTTCGGGCCCTGGGTCAGTCCGACCTCGGACTCGGTCCCGTCGAACTCCGGCTTCGGGTTCGGCGCGCCGGAGCGGAAGGCGAGCTGAATACAGTCGCCCTGCCAGAGCATGGATCCGGACTCGGCTTGGAAGAACGTGTTGTCCTGGACCTCGGCCGCAAGATAGAAATTCGCCGCGTCCCAGGCGACCCGGACCTTGGCCGAGCAGTCATCCGCGCCACCGTAGTCTTTGGTGATCTTCACGGTCTGTTTGGCTTCGCCCCCCAGCTCGATCACGGGCGCGCCCCACTCGTTGAGCGCGCCGTCAATGACCGGGGGGGTTGCCAGAAAAGGGGCGCTCACCTCCGGTCGTGCCGGGAGCACCGTGATGGGCTGCACCACCGCGTCGCGGACGAATCGCGCCGCCAGGCGGTCCATACGCAGTTCGCCGGACTTGGGCGCGCAGCACTTCAGCAGCATGTCGCGGCGCTCGCCCGGCCGCAACTTGCCCGCGTCGATCGATGCCGACGGCTCAACGGTCCAGCCCGGCGGTGTCTGCAGTTCGAGCCGGCCGCTCTGGACGCTGCGGCTGTTGTTCACCATCTCCAGCGGCAGCAGGAAGCTCTCGCCGCTGCGCACGCTGGACACGGCCCCGAGCGTGACTTGGACCGGCGCCACGATCCGCAGCGGCACGCGGAACGTGCGCTGCGGCGCGTCCGCCTTGCGGCCAAGCCGAACCTTGATATCGAGCCGGCTGCCATCGCCGCCCTTGCCCGGACCGCATCCGGCCGGGACGACGGCGCATTGCCTCGGTTTCGCATTCTTCCCTGCGTCAGCCTGTCCCTGCGGCGCAGCCGTCTCAACCCCTTCGACGGGGGGCCAGTACACATGCTTCGCCAACGTCTGGCCGTCGCTTCCCACCGTGAGCATCGTCTTCTCGCCGTCCGGCCACTCGACGACCACGTATTGATCCTTGCGCGACTGGCCCCGGACGTGTACGCCCAGTTCTGCCGGCTCGCCCTCCGCCACGGTCAGCACGGCGGCGTCCAGGGTGACCTCGAGCTTGAGTTCGCGCGCCTCCTGTTCGAACAGGAACCGTTCCGCGGCCGCTTCGACAATCGAGCAGCCTTTGGAGTCGGCCAGAACCTGCCGCGCGCGTCGCATCTCATCCTTGACCGCCAAGGCTGGGCGGACGATGAACACAGCCACCTCGCGTCCGGCCAGAAGCTCGCTCCGCGCCGCCGGCCCGGCGTCAACCAGGCTCAGCGGCCCCTCGCCGCCCAGCGGCGTGACACGCGACCACAGCCAGGACTTGGCGGCAGCGGAGTCCGGCAACCACTTGCCCGGGTCGAGCGTAAACACAGCACGGCGCGTTTCCTCGGCGAAGTTTACCAGCACCACGCCGAGCCGACCGTCGCGTGCGCGCCACAGCGTGCCCATCACCCCCGGCAGCGTGGCCGGGTGCGGGTCAGTGCGGTTCCACGTCGTTGCGAGCGTACCCGACGGCTCATCCAAACGGATTTCATCCAGGAGCTGACCGTAGACGAGGAAATCCTTGGCCGCGAGGCGGTGCCGGCACAGCTTGCGCATGAAGTTGGCCTTGGCTCGGTGCTCGGGCGCGATCATCCAGGTGCCGTTCCAGCCAAGCTGGCAGCCCCAGAGGAAGTCACGGCCCTGCGCCATCACGAACCCCTGCAGATCGTCCTTCTCCGACTCCGGACTCGTGAAGTAGATGGTGTAGCCGGAGTAGATCGCCGGCAGCAGCGGCACATCGGTGTCGTACCGCGGCGACCAGGCCAGGAACCCGTCAATGTTGTCCATGTACGGCTCAGCGGTGTTCTCCGTGGTCAGAGACACGCCGTTGGCCGCAGCTTCCGCTTTGGTGCGGTTCAGCATCTCGCGATAGCTGTCGACCCAGTGCCGGCCGCCGCCGAGCGGGTGGCCGTGGCTCGGGTCGAAGCACAGCGCCGGCGCCGCCGCGCCGATCTGGTCCAGGTACACGCTGTTCACGCCGCACTCGTGGATCAGCCGATACACGATCTCGTTGACCTTGTCCTGCCAGACCTTCGTGGTCGGGCACATCGCGGCCAGGAAGCGCCCGGAGCCGTAGGTCTCGATGTTCGGCTCGCCGTTCTGCTTCTTGGTCGCGCCGGGTCGCCCGGCCGCCTCGAAACTCGGAATGTCGCGGTCCCACAGCCGGCCGTTGATGTACGGCATCATGACCTGGCCACGGCCGACCAGTTCGCGCACGACCTTATCAAAGTCCGGCTTGGTCGGGAAGTACTCCGGGTAACTGTTGTCGAACGGGATCACGTGCCAGTTGTACCAGTGTAACCCGACCGGGATGGGCGCGAACAACTCCTCGGTCTGGATCATCCAAGTGCGGACTTCGCTCGGCATGCCGCCGCCGAGCATCCAGAAACCCAGCTCCTTGAACGTGAGCGGAATGTCCTTGCGGTCCGCGATCCGGCCCTTGCTCGTCCACGCCTGTTGCACGGCCCAGTCGCGGTAGATCCGCGCCGCCTGCCACCAGTCGCCCGCATAGGCCGCCACCACGAACGAAAACGGCGCGACCACGTGCGAGCCCGGCACGCCCATGCCCTCAGCGTACGTCGCGAACGTCGCATCCTGGTCCGCCGTCAGGACCACGCGCTTCGTGCGTGCCCCCGGGTCGTGCGCCGCGAAGTACAGCCCGGCCTCGCCGCGGTTGAACGCCAGGAACTGCACCGGACACGAGCCGGAAGGATATCGGCCGGTCAGCGTCCGCTTGCAGTTCCGTGCCAGTGAGCCGCCCCAGTTGCCGTGCGGCAGCAGCACGTCGGCGGTACCTTTGGCGCACACGGTGCTGAGCAGCGGGTACTGCGCCTCCCACAGACCCCAGCGTTTGCTGCGGTTTGCGATGTCGATGGTCCATTCGCTCGCGCTTCGCCCTGCGCCCAGCGAGACCGAGGCCGTGACGTCGACGGCATCCGGCTCTTCGGGCAGGTCCAAGCCCTGCCAGCGCAGCACCAGCTTCTGAACCGCACCGTCCTTGACCAACTGTGCTGTGCACACCGCGGCGCTGGTGTTGTCCAGCGTGCAGATCTCGTCGTCGGTGTCTTTCGAGGTCTTCGAGATCTTCGGGTCCTTCGAGTCCTTCGACTCGTTCGGGTCAGGGGCGGGGATCGGGGGGCTGGCCGCGTGCAGTTCCAGTTTCCACAGCCCGGGTGCGCCCGGGCGCGGGGTCACGAACCGGACATTTCCCGCCAACCGGTTCTCGATGCCCAGGCAACCGAGTCCGTTTGCGGCGTCCGCAAACACGATTCGCAGCGCCTCATTCGCCAACTCGTAGGCGCCCTCCAGCCGCTCGGCCGCGGCCGGGGCCGCCGCCACGCCGGACGGCGCGCCCGTGACCACCCGAACCCCGGGCTCGCGCTGCGGCCCAAGCCAGCGCGAGAACCACGCCGTGTCGCCCGTAGCCGGGCCTAGGTACAGCCCGCCCGCGCGTTCGAGCCGTGGCGTCGACCACTTGACCGCGCCCGGCGTCACGTAGTACACAAACTCGTTCGCCGCGTCCCAGCACAAGCCCCCGTCGTAGCCCACTCCCACTGCGTCGGTGTCCGTGGCCATCACGGCCCAGTTCGAACCACGGTGCGACTGGCTCTTCGCGCCCGGCGTCAGCATCGGCTTCTCCGCCACCGGCTCGCCAATCACAAAACGGTTGTATAGGAACTTGCCGCGCGAGGGTTGCAGGAAGTGCTGCTCGTCCCACACCTGTTCCGTGTCCTGCTCCATGACCGCGCGGACGTCAACGACCGGCGAGAAGGGCGAGTATGTCCAGCGGTACACGGCGTGCGGATTGCCGGACACGGGACTGTCCCCGCCACGGAACGCAAAAGCTGTCTCGATCACGACCCGCACCGGGCTCTGGAATACGACCCGCGCCGTCGCCTTCGGATCGGCCGCAGCAGACACCTGCCGCTTCAACTCACGCGAGAACAGACGGTCGATGAAACGCAGTTCCGTCTCCTCGCTGCCCGAGAGCTTGAACACGATCCGATCCGGAAACCCGCCGAATCCGGTGCGCGGATGCCGCACCTCGAAAAACGAGTTGCCCACCGAAATGACGTCCTGCGCCTCGACCACCGCCAGGTCGGTCGCGTCCGAGGCAGGCGCCGTCACCGCCGCCTCCGGCATGAACGTAAACCGCCGCAGGCCCCCGGCTGGCGTGATGCCGGGCAGCACCCAGGCCAGGTTCGGCGCCTTGGCCGAAGTGTCCACGGCAAACGGCACCGCGCCCAGGACCTCGCCGCCGGGCCCGATCTCAACCAAACGGCAGCCCGCCGCCTGCTGCACCTGCTCGGCCGTCAGCACCACCGCCACCGGCTGCCGAAACCGTTCCCATGGCCCGTTCTGGACCTCGAACGTGACCGACGACGCCCCGGCCAACGCCCCGCTGCAGAGCAGCAGCAACGCCCAGCCCCGGTAGAGTGCTCTCGTCGCGATGGACATAACACGCGTCTCCTTCATTCTGACCACCTCAGCGGCTACTCTTGAATCAACCTGTTCGTCTTAACGAGTGTCCCGGCTTCGCTCAGAATCTTCCGCCGCGGCACGCGAGTGTCGAGGGACGAGGAGAACACCGAACACCCGGCTTTGCGCTTCTCCGACTCACGCCCCCGCACACCTGGCGACGGTTTAGCCCGAGCCGCACCGATGCCCACACCCCATGCTCCCAGCTCCACGTTCCACGCTACCCTACCGTCCAGTCCCTACGATAGGGTGGTCTGGGGGTGCCGTCAAGGATCGATTTGTGTCAGACTTGATAACTATTGCCAACTAAAAAGTGCCAAACCCGACAGGACCGGCAACTGGGCCCGGATGACATGCGAACATCGTTATATATTCCCCCACAATATGTTATGCCAACTTACTTGACGTTGGCACATGCGGTGCTAAGTTAGGAACCGTAATCAGTAAGCAAGGAAACGAAGCGAGGAAAGCAAGAAGCTAACAAAAGACCTGAAAACCTAAGATTACCCTTTCGCCCTGGCAAGTCCCTCCCCCCCCTCTTCCCCTACTTGTCAGGGCGTCTTCTTTTTACCCTAGTTGGGCGTGCAGTCCAGCTTCGCGAAAATGCGGCTTGCCCCAGCCGGGAGGTGATAGGCCGCTCAGTAGCTCGGCGCGTCCCACGCCGACGTGAGGTGCGCCGACCGGTCCCCGGTCGAAAGTCTCGGGCCGGGACGTCCCGAGGGTACTCTGCCCCGGTCCCGGAGGTCCCGGGCCACTGCCGTTCCTCCGCGCTTCACGCCAGCAGGCTGGCTATGTCCATTGCGGTCAGACGCTGCGCCACCGCCTGGTCCTCAGCACCACGCATGACGTCCGCGAACATTTCCGCTTTCTCGGCCTGCAGAGCCAGGACCTTCTCTTCGACCGTATCACGGCACACCAGACGGTAGGCGATCACCGGTTTTTCCTGGCCGATGCGGTGCGTGCGGTCAATCGCCTGCCGCTCCACCGCCGGGTTCCACCACGGATCATAGATGAACACGTAGTCCGCGCGGGTCAGTGTCAGCCCAGTTCCCGCCGCCTTGAGGCTGAGCAGGAACACCGCATTGTCGCGCGACTCGGTGAACTGCCGGACCACGTCGGCGCGCCGCGTCGAGGGCGTCTCGCCGGTGATCCAGAACGTGGGAATGTCCTGCATCTGTTCGTCGATCAACTCCAGCATGGACGTGAACTGGCTGAAGACCAACACCGAGTGCCCTTCGTCCAGAATCTCGCGCGTCATTTCCATCAGAGTGGCCAGCTTGCTGGACGGCACCGAGGTGGGTTGCTTCAGCAGCAGTCGCGGGTGACAGCACACCTCGCGCAGCCGCGTCAGGGCCGCCAGGATCTCGACCGGCCCCTTCTCCTTCAGCATCTGCCGCGCCCGGACCAGCTCCATATCGTACAGTTCCCGCTCTTCCGGGGTCAGGTCGATGCGAATCACCTCTTCGGTCCGGGGCGGAAGTTCGGGCGCCACGGCCTCCTTGGTCCGACGCAGGATGACCGGTGCGATCCGTGCCGCCAGTTCGCCGCGCCGGACCGGCCGCTCGTAGCGCTCCTCGAACGCCTCGCGCGAGCCGAGGAATCCCGGGTTGAGGAAGTCCATGATCGACCACAGATCCAGCAGCCGGTTCTCCAGCGGCGTCCCGGTCAGGGCCAGCGTACAGTCCGCCTTCAGAGCCTTGACCGCCTGACTGATCTGCGACTCGGGGTTCTTGATGAACTGCGCCTCGTCCAGGATCACGTGCGAATAGGTGCGGCCGCACAACCGCTCCAGGTCCATGCGCGCCAGGGTGTAGTTGGTGACCAGCAGGTTCCAGTCGCCGCTCTCGAAGACCAGGGCGCGCTTCTCGGCCGACCCCGTGTAGGCGGCGCAGCACAGCCCGGGACAGAACCGGGCCGCCTCATCCACCCACACGGACACCACCGATGCGGGGCACACCACCAGCGCGTTCAGCCTGCTCTTCTGACAACGGTGCGCTTCGAGCAGCGACAGCACCTGCAGTGTCTTGCCCAGTCCCATGTCGTCGGCCAGGATCGCTCCGACCCGGTGCGCGGTACGGTCGAACAGGAACCCGTAACCGTCCTTCTGATACGGGCGCAGCACGGCTTGCAGTGCCTCCGGCAGCGCGGGACAGACCGGCGCGGGCTCGGCCACGATTCGCTCCGCCAGGGGCCGCACCTCCGGCGCCACGCCGCTGCCGCTCAGCCCCGCAAACTCCTTGACCACCTGCCCGGCGCCGGTTCGGAACAGGCGCAATCGCTCGGTATCGCCGAACCCGAGTGCGGACACTTTCGTTTCGAGCTCGCGGAGACGCGCGCCATCAAGGCTAAGCCAGGCGCCGCCGCGCGTCCGCAGCACGGCACGGCCAGCCCGCATGGCCTCGGCGATCTCATGGTGCGACACCCGCACATCGTCGCGGACCCAGGCCACCTGCAGGTCCACAAAGTTGCGCTCCTCGCGCAGGTCCAGTTGCGGCAGCGGTACGGCATGGTCGTCGAGCAGCGGCGCCAGGCTCCCCGTCACGTCACGGGTCACGCCGGCCGGCAGTTGCCGCCACGCCAGCACCAGGGCTGTGATCCGCTCCGGCGTGCCCGACACCCGCACCGCGCCGTCCCGGCCCGCCGGCGTGCCCGCCTGGTCCAGAAAGCTGCGCACTGCCGCGAGTTCCGGCGCGTCATAGACGGTCACCACAAACCGCTCCCCGTCCGCGTCGAGCCGCCCTGCGGCCAGCCGCACCCCGGGCAGCACTGCGGTGTGGCCGACAAAGGCGCGCAGCAGCACGTCGGCGCCGTCCGGCTTCGCCTCGACTCGCACTGTGCCGGACTCGCTGCGGTGCGTCACCAGCGGTCCGGTCAGCAAGTCAAGCCGCCCCTCGAGCAGGTGCGGCAAGTGCTCGCAGATGTGCTGTCGCCGCATACGCGGCGACTTGCGCGAGAACACCTCGACGACCATTTCCCGCGACAGCGGCCAGTCGAAATCCAGCACCTGCCCGTCCAGGACCACGTCGTTGCGCCCCTCGGCCAGGGACTTGAAGATCTCGTGCACGTGATACCGCTTCCCGGCCGGCGTGCGGACCAAGGCGGCAATCTGAACCCAGTCCTCCTCGTGCGGCGTAAGTTCGATCGCGAAATCCGCGCCGCGCCGCGCCAGGCTCAGCGGCGCCTGGCTCGCCCGTTCGAGAAATCGGCCGGGTGCATCACCCCAGCGCTCCAGCCACGTGTCGAACCGGTCGCGCGAGACCTTGAACACTCGCAGGTTCTGCTTCATCGCCGCGTCGGCCCGGACCTGCGGCCCCAGCCAGTTCAGAAAGTCCACATCGCCGGCCGGCCACAACCGCCGGAACGCCTCGGTGTGGCGGACGCGCCCCCACAGGTTCAGAAGTTGCTGCATGCGCAGCAGCCCGCGCGTGCCGCCGTCGTTCAGGTAGAACCGGACCGTGGCACAGCCGGGTTCGTGGTGAAAATCCACCTCGACTTCGAGCTTCTTCGGCCGCTCGTCGGTCGTCATGAGCGCCGAGCCGAACAGCGGCAGTTGCTCCATTCCTTGCTCGTCGTCGCGCGGCGCGGTCGCTGCCCGCGGCAACCCGCCGCGGGCCGTTCCCGCCGCGCCGGGGACGGCCGCCGCGCCGCCACCCCACCGCTCATGCTTCAGGATCTGCTGGAACAGCAGTACCGTGGCACAGGCGTGCAGGCATCGGTCATTGATGTAACCACACGTGCAGGTCCGCCGCCAAGCGCCCTTCTCCAGACGCCACGTCGTCTTCTGGTCGCCCAGCGTCAGCACCAGGCCGGCATCCGTCCAGTCCAAGGCTTGAATCCGCTCACGTCCCAGAGCTCGAAATGCGTGCCGGCGAATGCCCTCCGGAAACGCGTTGCGCAGCTCCGCCTCCGAGGGCCAGCTCGACAGCCATGTAGGTGGTGTTTTCGGGTAATCGATCATACAAAGCCAAGCTTGCTCACCCGGGCCGGACCCGCCCCGTTCCATCCACGGGCGCCGCGCCGGAACTGCGCGGCGGCGCACTGGGGACCGTGGTGCCGGCCGGCGCCGGCCGGCGGACACGGAACGCACTGCACTCCTGGTGCCCGATGTTCCCGTCCGCAAGCCGTTCCCAGCGCGCCACCAGCCAGGCCGGCAACGTCTTGACGTCACGCTGGCGCATGATCACGACGCAGGCCGCGTCCCGGTACGTGATCAACTCCTCGAGCGACTGACAGAACGCCGGCGTCTCCAGCCGCGCCACGTTCGCCATGAACTTGATGTCGCCCTGGTCCGGACCGATGCGGTAGAACAGCAGCATCTCCTGCGGCGTTCGAACCGCTTCGACTTGCCGCGCGAACGGCGCCGTCCGCTCCAAACCGTTCTGCAACGGGTCGATCAGCAGAATGATCGCCGCCCCGAACGCGGCCACGCCGCCCCCAAGCCGGACCGCGTCTCGACGGGCTGGCCACTGACGGCACAGCCACTCCTGGCCGGCCCACAGAGCCAGGAACACCACCGCTGCGACGCCCAACGGCAGCTCCTGCAGAGCGGGGGCGGCGTGAAAACGCGGCGCAATCCACCCGGCCATGACCGCCACCAGTCCTACGGCCGGCGCGCTGCGCCCGGCGCCCAACAGCCCCTCCCACAACCGCGTCTGCAGGCGCCCCGGTTCCGGCTGCGTCAGCAGCCATGCGGCGAGCAGTGCGGCAGCCGGCACCATCGGCAGAATGTACTGCATGTGCTTGCCGGTCGGCAACGTGAACCCGCACGGCACCACCAGCATCCAGAGCAGGAGGAACTGCTGCCGCCGCACGGTCTCGTCCGGCGCCGGCCAACGGAACAGCCGGCGTCGCACCGGCCACAGCAGCACCAAGGCCAGCGGGAACGCTAGCGCATACATGCCCAGTCCGTCGACGAAATAATAATAGAGAGGTTTGGAGGAGGGGCGCAGAAACCGTCCGTACGACTGTGACGCGGCCATGGTTGCGGCAAACGCGTCTCCCGCCTGCAGGCGCGCCGCCTGGTGCAGCGCCGCAACCCCGAGCCCCAGCAGTGCCGCCACCACCACGCCGGTGCCAAACATCAGCCGGTATCGGCCCATCGCGGCATAGTACAGCACAAACACGGCGCCCGGCACGGCCACGCCCACCGGACCGCGAAACAGCAACCCGACCGCCAGCAGGCACACGACCCCGACCAGACGCCACGGCCGGTTGCGCTCGTGGGCGGAGTGCATCACCAGCACGCCTGCCACCGTCACCGCCGCCACGGCGTGGTCGAGATAGACACTGCGGGCGGTGGTCACGAACCCGACCGTCAGCAACTCCAAGGCGACGGCGCACCAGGCGGCGCGCCGCGACACCAACGCCACGCCCAGCGCGTACGTCAAGGCCAACGTCGCGGCGGCACAGGCGGCCGTGGGCAGCGCCACGCTGAACACATTCACGCCACCGGTCAGGCGCGACAGGATAGCGGTCAGCAGCGTGTAGGTGGGCGGATAGTCGGGGTACGGCTGGCCGTACACGGTCGGAAAAAAGGTCGCACCGTGCGCCAGCCACTCGCGTGCGAACATCGCCCATCGACACTCGACCTGAATGAATTCGCGGCCCGGGATGGCCACCGCGAACAGCAGCAAGCCCCCCAAGAAGACGAGAATGGCCTCGGTCCGCACCGCTGGTTGCGCTTCGCGATCTGGCATGCGCTTAACGTACTGCCCGTCCGGACAATAGTCACGACGACCGCGATCGGACCGGGCAATACGTCCGCGCCCCCCGGCAGCGGACCGCCCAGTCATCTGAGGCCGTTGCGCCGGTGTTCACGCCTGAGTCCCGGCTTCAGCCGGAAGCCCGCCACGCGCTTCAGCCCGTGGCACACCACGCCGCCAGCCACGGATGTGCCGACATGCCGGGAATGGCGCCGCCACGCTCATGGACACACCGTCCACTTGGGTGACCCGGAATTCACCCGACGAAAACGCCGGGAAAAGGCGCGGTTGCCGTTGTGTCGTAAGTGGCTTATCTGCGGCAAGTTATATGGTGCGCCCGGAGGGACTCGAACCCCCAACCCTCTGATCCGAAGTCAGATGCTCTATCCAATTGAGCTACGGGCGCATGGGTGGGAACGCGTCGGCAGGTACTATGCCACCAGGCCAGGCACATTCAATCGACGCCCGCCCCGACCGCCGAGCGATCAACGCGGTCACGCCGGTGCCTCAGGGCGCCGTGAGTCGGAACGCAGCGAGGAATCCGCAAGGCCCCAGTCTTACCATCCCCGCACCGCGCAGTCCACCAGGCCTCACCGTTGCGCGCAACATGAATGCCCACAGTAGGGGCGTGCGTGCGCCCG
>MHBL01000219.1 GCA_001803235.1 Lentisphaerae bacterium RIFOXYA12_64_32 | reverse complement strand
CACGAATTACGCGACTGTCGCCTGCTACCCAGGCGGCCAACCGCCCATCGCACTTGCAGAAGCACGGTGCGCCGTGTCCACCGCCCGTCGTGTCCGCAGGGACGTCCGGCGTCTTCTGCCGAGGCAGGCCCTGCGCAGACCCCTCTGACAAGTCCCGACACAAGCCTGCAGTGCCCCGAGCGGGCGTGGAACTTAAGCCGGCGCCGAACCAACCTTGTCTTTGCCCGGTCCGTCAGAGGACAAGGATCGGGATCAGGATCAGGATCAGGACAAGGATGAAGACACCTCATCGCAGTAGCTGCCACCCATTCCTGTTGTCATTGTCCTGTCGGGGCCAACGCTAGAGATCACGAATGAGGATCGCCGCAATACCTCGCCGTTCAATCACGCCAAGGTCCGCCGCCCGGCCGTGCCCGGACGGAACCGTGCGGGCTCCGTCCGGGTGGCTGGCTCGGTGTGCGACGGCCTTACGGCAGGATGGCTTTGACGCCGGTCTGCTGGCAGAAGTCGACCAGGGCGGCGTAGAGGTGCTCGCCGTAGCCGAGGACGGCGTACTCGTTGTTCCAACCTTCCACCAAGGCGTCCGGGTCGGCGTGCACGGTCACGAACCCGTGCGGCCAGAACGGAATGTTGCACTCGAGCCGGCGCTTGGGCAGCGTCGCCTTGGGCGGTTCGAAGACGGATGCCCGCGTGATGACCATCTCGAACTGCCCGTCGGTACGGCCGAACCGGGCCAGGACGCCTTCGCCCACCTTACAGACCAGTTCCACCGAGAGCCCGCCCGCTTCGCCTTCGGTCGGGATCCCGTGTTCCGCGAACCCGGCGGGACCGAGCTTGCTGGCCAGCGATGGCGGCACGGCGCCGTCACCGATGATCTTGACCTCGCGCTTCTTCTTGTCGAGGTGCTGCATGTCCCCGTAGTAGACCGGTTCCTTGCTGAGTTTGTTCAGCAGGAGCACGCTCATGGCGGTGTTGAAGTCGCCGAGTGTCGAAGTGCCGACGCGGTCCTCGAGCATCATGCTCTGCGTGAAGCACGAGGCGCAGTAGTCGTCGCCCAGGCCGGGGAACGACTGGATGGTGTAGAAGTCCCAGTTGTTCTTCCTGACCAGTTTGCGGATGGCGAGGTACAGCTTGATCGACTTGTCGTTGACCACGTCGCGTGGCGGCATTTTCCCGAACAGCTTCCGAATCCGCGGCTCGAGCGCCTTGATCTCGCGCTCCGTGATCTTGTCGGCGGTGCGGATCAACTCGGTCGTGTCGCGCGAATCGATGTCGATGCCGAACACCTTCATCCACTGCGACGGATCGGCAACGCCACAGGTCTGGCCCATGCCACGGCCGCCAAATGTCCCGATGGTGGACAGGTTCAGCGAGTTCCGCAGATGCGCGGCCTGGCAGTAACTGGCGATCTTCGCGACCTCCGCAGGGTCGGACGCTTCGCCGTACACGAATCGGTGCGGAATGCCCACTTCCTTCAGCGCCCCGTGCATGACCAGGCCGCCGACCGGCCGCCAGCCCTGTGAGCCAGGGTGGGTCCACAGAATGACGCTCTTGCCGGACATGGCAAAGTCGCGAATGGCCGCGATCAGGTGCGCGGACCAGACCCAGGTCCCGGAGAACAAGACAACCGCGTCGATCCGGTCGTCATCCTTCATCCGTTTCAGCGCCACACGGCTTTCCTCTTTGGTGGCAATGACCAGTTTGTGCTCGACCAGATTCATGCCGGCTTTGCGCAGGGCGCTCTTGGAGGCCGTGACGAGTTTGGCATCAATGAACGGCTGGCCCATCGGGTCCTTGAGGCCGTCCTTGTGCACTCCGTACACGATGAAGCCGACGGTTGGGGTGATCATGGTGTTCTCCTCATGTTTCGGTGTCGGGTGTCGGGTGTCGGGTGTCGGTGCCTGAAACAGGTTGCTTGCCTAATACCCTAGAGCCAGGTCGGCATTCCAGCCATGGCATAAGCTGTCAATTGCATGGACTTTATTGTAAAAGAGTCGGAGAAAAGTATAGTTATTGCCCGTTGCGGGATCCCGGAAGCCGCGTGCAACGCGGCCATTACAGCTCAGGTCGATCCCGGCCTGTCTGCGACGAGGTCAGGACGGCGCCACGGACACATGAAGCAAGCCCTGGAAATCCTGCTCGACGATCGGGTGCAGCGGATATTCGATTGCTTCAGCGCCTGTTTCGGCATTCGGATCATCTACTTCACGCCCGAGGGCGAGGAGTTGCGGGTGGGGCTGAACTATCCGGATTCGCACTATTGTGTTCGTGCGCAGGAGGCGGTATTTGGCAAGGCCACCTGTCTGCAGCTCGACGCGGTCAAGCGTGCGGAAGCGACGCGGTTGCGGCGTCTGTTGTGCTACGAGTGTCACGCCGGTTGCCGCGAAGCGGTGGTCCCGATCTACATGGAGGAGGTTCTCTTGGGGTTCATGATGATGGGCCAGTTTCGGGCACGCCGTCGCATGCCGGCGGCCGTGTCGGATCAGTGCCGCTCGGCGGCTTGCCGACGAGGACTGGATGAAGCGTACCAGGCGTTGCCCTACTTCCCGGAGGAAAAGATCGAGAACATCCTGGGCTTGTTCCGTGTGCTGGTGGACTATATTGTCGCCGGCAGTCTGATCACGTTGAAGGGCAGCCTGGCGGTGAAAGCGATCTGCGATCACCTGCAGGCGAACGTAGGCCGGACCCCGACACTGCCCGAAGCTGCGGCGATGGTTAACCGCAGTGTGTCGGGGGTGGCGCATCTGTTCAAGCAGCAGGTCGGGCGCAGCTACAAACAGACGTTGATCGAGTTCAAGCTGCAGTCGGCTGAACAGCATTTGCGCACCCATCCGGAATTGCGGATTCGGGAGGTGGCGGCTAAGGTGGGATACCAGGATCCGTTCCTGTTCTCGCGTATTTACCGGAAGCACCGTGGTTTTCCGCCAAGCCTGTTTCGGAGCAGGTTGATGACGGCGGATGTGGCGGGTCTTCCGCAAGGGGTTGGCGCAGCGGCGCACGAACATGCATAAGACGGCGCGCACTTTCCTGCTCGTGATCGTGGCGTTCCTGCTGGTGTTTGGCATCAGCATGCTCTACTCGACCACGTACGTGAGCTCCGGGGAGACGATTCTGGCCCGGCAGTTGACGTGGGTCGGGATGGGGGCGGTGGCGGCGGTTCTGGTGTGGCGGTGCGACCACCGGTTCCTCGGCCGATGGGCGTGGGTGGCGCTGATCCTGGTGGGGCTTGCCCTGGGGTATCTGGTGTTTGCCTATCTGCTGCACAAGCTGCCGGGAATGGGCGGCATCGCAGGGCATCTGCCGTTCATCAGTGGGCCGACCAAGGGCAGCTTTCGGTGGTTGCGCCTGGGTCCCATCTCGCTGCAGCCGTCCGAGTTCGCCAAGCCGATCCTGATTCTGTTTCTCGCCGACCACTTTGCCCGCTCGGCCAGGTACATTCAGGAGTTCAAGCGTGGGTTCCTCATTCCCATGGGCATCGCCGGCGGCGTTATCGCCTTGATCCTGCTGGGAAAGAACCTCAGTATCTCGGTGATCACCAGTGTGGTCGTGGCGGGGTTGGCGTTTGTCGCAGGGGTACGAATGCGGTATCTCGCCGCTCTGGCGGCGCTCGGTGTGGTTGCCGTGATCGCGCTGGTGAAGATCGACCCGGAGCGGATGTCGCGTCTTACGGTGTTTCGGAATCCGGAGGCGCACCAACAAGGGGAAGGTTATCAACTGTGGACATCGCAACTGGCCATGGGATCGGGTGGCCTGCGGGGGATGGGCTTCACCAACAGCCGGATGAAGCAGTTCTACCTGCCCGAGGCACACACCGACTTTATCGTGGCCATCGTGGGCGAGGAGCTCGGGTTTCTTGCGGTGTCGGTACTGATCTTGGCGTACGGGTTGCTAATGGCCGCAGCTTTCTGGATTGCGGCGTTGGCTTCGGACAGGCAAGGTATCCTGCTGTCCGTGGGAATTGGGCTGTCACTGGGTTTGCATGCGTTTGTCAACATTGGCGTGGTGAGCGGGTTTGGCCCCACCACGGGTGTCACGGCGCCTTTTCTGAGTTACGGCGGCTCTAGCATGCTCAACTCCCTGCTCTGTGTCGGGTTGCTGCTCAGTGTGTCACGGACGAGTGAGCGCGAGCAGGACCAGCACGACCTGGCCAGCGGCGGCATGGCCATGTACGGGCCGCGTGAGGCGGAGGGGTGAGGGAGCACGGAGCACGGAGTTAGGGAGTCGGGAATAGGTGAGGGAGGGCGGGCCGGGAATGCTCCCCGGCCCCCCGACGCGTATCAGTCCCGGGGCAGGCAATCATGAACAAGGCAAACCCGCATTTGATTGTGGCCAGTGGCGGCACGGGCGGCCACTTCTTTCCCGCGTTGGCGATCGCCCGGCGTTTCCGGGAGCGCGGCGGTGTGGTGACGTTCTTGGTCGCCGGGCAGCATGCCGAGGAGCAGCTTCAGGCGGCGCGGCAAGGCGATTTTCCGGCCTGGGCGATGGAGGCCGTACGCCTGCCCGGACGCGGTGTGGCGGCCGTGACCTTCCCGTTCCGCTTCGGGCGGTCGGTCTGGGCGGCGCGCTCCCGCCTGCGGATGCTGGCCCCGGACTTGGTGCTGGGCATGGGCAGTTTCGCGGCTGTGCCGGCTTGCCTGGCAACGCGGCTGCTGCGCGTGCCGCTGGTGCTGCACGAGGGCAACTCGTATGTTGGCCGGGCGAACCGATTCCTGTCTCGCTGGGCCGATGTGATGGCCATCTCGTTGCCATTGGCCGATGAGCGCCTGTTCCATTGTCCGCAGATCCGTACGGGCCTGCCGTTGCGGGACGACATCCTGGCCGCGGCGGGCCAGACGACGGCTCCGGCGGAGTTCTACCGTGAGGTGGGACTGACTCCCGGCAAGGCGACGTTGCTGGTTTTCGGCGGCAGCCAGGGCGCGCAGTTCCTGAACGGTCTCATGGCCGGGGTTTCCGCACTGCTCGGAGACGACGTGAAGCGGCTGCAGATTCTGCACCTGACCGGGACGGACGACAACGCGGGGCTCATCGATGCCTATGCCAAGGCCGGCTTGGTCGCGTCGGTGCGGCGCGCGGACAGCCATATCGAGAACTGCTACCTGGCTGCCGGTCTGGTGATCTGCCGATCGGGCGCTTCGACCATCTCCGAACTGGCGCTCTTCGGCAAGCCCGCGATCCTGGTGCCCCTACCCACGGCTGCGGAGGACCACCAGACGATCAACGCCCGGATGCTCGAGAAACGCGCCGCGGCTCGGCTCCTGACCCAGGGCCAGGCGACGCCCGAGACTGTGACGCGCCTGCTGCGCGACTGGCTCGACGCTCCCGCGAAGTGGGCCGAACTGGGAACGCGGATCGGTGAGATTGCGTCGCCGAATGCCACCGACGCGGTGGCCGACCTGCTGCTGCAGACGGTGCACGCAAAAGGGCGAAAAGGCCCTTGATCCGCGAGGGGCGCATAGTGCGTGTGCCTGCGGAGGCGTTACAGCGGTCACGCTGGGCGAGAAGCTGATGGGGACCTGCGCAGGCTGGTCACCGCGAGTTGGAGTGCGGTTGCCGTCGTCAGTGCCACGCCGCAGACCAGGTACATGCCTGCTTCGTTCCCGCCGCGTCGCATCCACCACTCGCTGATGACCAGTCCGGCCAGTGAACCGACGCCCACGAGGCACTCGTTGACGCCGATGTTCAACGAGCGTTTCCCTGAATTGCTGGCGTAGTACACGGCGCAGAAGTAGGCGAACCCCGTGTAGAAGCCGAGGAGGCTGACGGCCACCGCGCAGACCGCATACGACGGCTGGCGCCACATGACGAAGAACAGCACCGCGCCGGCGCCCTGGAACAGCCACAACGGCGTGCGGCGGTAGAGGAGGTCTCGGAACTTGTCCATTCTGTGCCCGAATATCCCCTGAATGAGGTAATGCAGGAAGAGCGGCAGGCTGGCGAGGAACGGGCTGATGCCGGCTTTGGCGCTGAGGGTCGGGAAGTAGGTCGTGACCGGACGCTGGACGAACATGGCGGCGAAGATGATGATCCACCCGACCCAGACGTAGAGGGGGTCGACGCGGGGTGCCGCGGCGGAGCCTTCCTCGACATGATCGTCGGCCGACGGGTGTTCTTCGGGCCGCGACCGGTGGCGCGCCAGTATGGTGAAGATGACCGCGCCGATCGCGAGCGTGAGCAGGCAGAGCGCGTGCATGCCCAGTCGGTAGAAAGTCCCTGATGAGATGAAGCCCAGCGCGGAGCCGCCGCTCCAGGCCAGCGTGTAGAGGCTGACGCTGCGCGCCAGGCTGCCGGGCGGCGACTCACTGCGCATGAAGGTCTGGAACGAGTTGAAGAACCAGGCGCAAAAGGCGCCGTTGGCGGCAAACGCGATCAGCAGCGGGATGAAGCCGGTGAGATAGAGCGACGCGACTCCGGACAGGATGCAGCCGCAGGTGCTGACCAGCAGGATGGGCCGGGCATTGCGACGCGAGAGCACCATCCCCGACGCCATGCTGAATGCGAGGTACGCAACTTGGAAGATGCCGCCGATCCACATGCACTGCGCCAGCGTCATGTGCCGTTCGCCGGCCGCGTAGAGCACGGCGAACGTGACCAGGAACAGGGCAAGGTCCATCAACGCGGGACAGGTGTAGATGCGCACGAATGACTCCTTAAACTGCGACGCGGGGGGGCGTGTCCCGGCTTCGCTCAGAAGCTACGCCGTGGCAAGCGAGTGTCGGGGGGCACTGAACCATCGAACCAGATGACGTCGATCTTGCCGTAGCGGGTGAGGAGTTCCTGCACCTGGGCGCGAACGTATGCCCTGTGAGCATCGTCGAAGCCGACAGGTTTCGACGGGATCGCGTCGATGACTTCATGCTTGAGGCCGAAGTGCTTCCGGCCGGGGAAGCGTTTCTGGTCGCCGCTGCCGTAGTGGAACGACATGTAGTTGCGGTTGAAGTGCCAGTCGGGCGGTGAGTAGTAGAGGCCGACTTTCAGGTCGTTCTTCCGGCAGGCGTCGATGAAGCCCTTTACCAAGTCCACGCCGGGCAGGTACTGCTTCACGCCGAACTTGCCGACCTCGCTCGGCCACATTGCGAACCCGTCGTGGTGCTTGGTGGTCATGACGGCGTAGCGGAAACCGGCTTCTCTCGCGGCACTCAGCCACTTGTCCGGATCGTACTTGTCCGGCGTGAATGACTTGGCCAGAGCGAAGTACTCCTCGGGCGTCGCCAGTGAAACTCCGGGCTTCGCGTTCGGGTCCCACGGCTTGTCAGCCATCATGCCCCGGGACAGGTCGACGCCGCCGTGCACGCTGGAAATGCCCCAGTGGATGAACAGGCCCAGCCCGGCATCGCCGAACCACTGCGCGTCCGGGTGCGACGTCCGCTGGAACGTCTCCTTGGTGGTGGCCTTGACGCCGATGAGGGCGTGCTGGTCCTTGGCCGTCTTGCCGCCATCGCCGGGGTTGGTGGGCTTGGGTTGCGGGGCCGCCGCGAGTGCTGCGCCGAGCCCCGATATACCGACGGCGGCCGAAACAACCAACGACGCAGGACTGAGCGGACCGAAGATGCCAGTAACCATTCGGGCTCCTTGATGACTTCTCGCCCTGTTCGCGTTTTCCGAGGTTCCGTTCGGTGCATGAACTGTATACCATAGGAGAATAGCGAGCTGGCCGCAACCTGCGCGGCGTTGCGAAGATGCGTGAAGCGTCAATCGTGGGTGCAGATCATGCCGGCTTTGGCGTGTTCCGATCCTGCGGGCAAGGGACTGCCCGCACCACGTGGCGCCTGTGGCCCGGCCAGTCCCTTGGCCGGCGTTTCACTCGCCGCCGCCGCCGGACGCTTCGCGAAGATGCTGCGGGGCGGGCTTGTCGGGGTGCCGTGCCGCACGCATATTGCCGCGATACCAGAGGCGGCGAGTTGGACCGGGATTCCCGAGTGGCGGCGTGGACGCCGATCTCGGGGACACGGGTTAAACGGTGCTGGAGAGTGTGGGCTTTGCGGTGAGCATGTGGAGGTGAACGCATGTCAGAATTGATGGGTTCGGAACTGCCGGATCTGTTCCGGTTCAACGACGGGACACGGGTGCAGCGGCGCGAGGACTGGCCAAAGCGGCGTCGCGAACTCGCGGACACAATTCTGCCGCTCGAGTACGGCGGCATGCCGCCGGCGCCGGCGCGGACGCGCGGCGAACTGCTGCACCACTCGACCGTGCGCCGGTGGCAGGATGCCCAGTATTTCTCATACCGTGTCATCCCGGAGACGGAGCGCCCGTTCTCGTTCATGCTCTACTTGCTCACACCGCCGGGCAAGGGCCCGTTCCCGGTCGTGCTGAACGGTGATGGTTGCTGGCGTACGGCCAGTGACGAGGTGGCGGCTGAAGTGCTGCGTCGCGGCCACATCCTGGCGCAGTTCAACCGCTGCGAACTGGCGCCGGACATCTACAACTCGGACCGCACGTCCGGGCTCTACGCCGTCTACCCCGAGGGCTGCTACGGTGCGCTCTCGGCCTGGGCGTGGGGGTACCACCGCTGTGTTGACGTGCTGCAAAGTCTGCCCATCGCGGATGCGCAGCGCATTGCGGTCGTGGGCCACTCGCGCGGCGGCAAGACGGCGCTGCTGGCAGGTGCGACGGACGAGCGCATTGCGGTGACGTCGGCCAACAACTCCGGTTGCGGCGGCGCCGGCTGTTACAAGTGGCAGGGGCCCAAGTCGGAAGCGATCCCGGACAGCTTCCGCGCCATTCCGTACTGGTACGCGCCGGAACTGAAGACGTACATCGGCCGCGAGGCGGAACTGCCCTTCGACCAGCATTTCCTTAAGGCGATGGTTGCGCCGCGCGCGCTGCTCACGACCGAGGCGCTCGGCGATCTGTGGGCGAACCCAACCGGCACGTGGCTCACGCACCTGGCGGCGGGCGAGGCGTATCGCTTCCTGGGCGCCGAGTCGCGGATCGGCATCTGGTCGCGCGAGGGCGAGCACGCGCACGGCCTGCTCGACTGGCAGGTCTTCCTCGACTTCGTCGACTGGCAGTTCCGCGGCACGCCGCCGCCGCAGCGGTACGACGAGTGCCCGTTCTCTGACCTGCCGCGCGCCTTCGCCTGGGCCGCGCCGAAGGCGGGGTGAGGAAAAGGTGCCCGATTCACCCCCACCTTGGGGTTGCCGTACGAAGTCTGGGTATACCGTATGCATGGGAGGACTGAGCCGAGGGAACATCGGGGACGGGCTCTCTGTGTCGCTGTTGGACAATACTCGCCATGACTGCCACAGAGTGCCCGTCCCTTGGCCCCCCTCGATGCATCCGCAGCACTATAGTCGCCGGAGAGACTTGCCGAGGGCCGTTGCTCACGGAGAGGGGCGAGGCGCAAGCGAACGAAAGGTCGTATGGGCCGCGGGGGCCCGGCCGGTCGGTACAAGGTCACTGAGGTGCCTGGCGCGCCGAGGCCGCCGTTTGGTCCCGGTCCCAGTCTTCGTATCGCACTTCGCAACGATATCCGTCTTCCGTTCCACAGAACCGCCATGAGTAGTAGACTCCTTCGGTCAAGTACGCTGCCGAAGTCACGAAACGATTCAGAGCGCTCCGCAGAGTCACATGCTCCAGCTGAAATGTAGGGCGAGGCGCGTGTTTTGTCCTGACCTCAAACGGGTCCAAGCAACCGTACATGGCCGGCTTCATTTCCGGGATGTAGGCCTTAAGCGCCTGATCCAGAGAAGCACGCCCGGAGGATATGCTCACACGAGGGTGCTTGTTGTTCAAAGGCCAATCAGATGCGCTGTCCAGCTTGCCGTAGATGAAGTTGACAACCCCCTCGTCGGCGCGCCACTGCCAGCCTGGTGCCTTCGCAACCAAAGCGTCGAGCAGCTCCCGCAAGGTCATCCCGTCGGCACTGACTAGATCGAGGTAGGGATTGCATGTGTCTAGATCCGATGTTCGGTACTCCAGGGAATAGCGGAACTTGAGTTCGCGCGAGAGGGAAGCAACAGCCTGGAAAAGCTCGCGGTTCTTGATGGCGATGTTGCCGGCTATCCTTGCCTCCAAAGCGATAGTCGCAGCCGCATCTTCCGTTTGCCCTGAGTTGGGCGTAACCGCGTGGCAGAGTTTGCCCACAGGGGCGGCCACGAGACAGACAATCAGAACTCCAATGCATTGAGGCGCAATATGCCGCATGTGGGCCTCCTTCGCTCGTTTGGTTACGGCTATCTACGGTGTGGTGGCTGCCGCACCGGCGAGGCCCTGTCCCTTGGCTCTGGCTCGGTGCGCCTTGCCAACACGGGTGTTCGACTTGACGCCCATAAGACAACCTTCTATGACTGCCGACCGTGGAGCCTCGAACTCGAACGCCAAGGGAGTAGAGACCGTCCGGCGATACTTGTCAACTGCTCAATGCCCCGCGCCCGTGAGCACCGGCTTGCCGTCCGTGTTCAACTCGAAACATAAGGTGTAACCTGTGGCACGGTTGGGTGCGTGTTGCGGCGGGGAGCAACCCAACTCCCGGCACAGACTGCCTGGTACCTTTCGTGTCACCGGCCACGCGGCCGCCGCCACGGCCCGCCCGGCGGCCAGTCGTGGCCGCTGTAGTTGTCGCCCCGGACCAGGGCATCCGTGACCGGTCCAAGGAACAGCGCCAGAAGGCCGACCACCTCGGCGAGTGAGGTCCCGGTATCGAGGCGTTCCCGTCGCGCCAGGTTCAGCAGTCGTTGGTGCACGGACGCTGCCAGGTTCGCTGGTTTCGGCTCAACCATCCATCGCCTCCAGGTAGGGCAGCATGATGTGTCTCACCCGGCAGACTCGGGCACAGGCCCAGAGTTGGTCGTACGTGCAGGCTTTCTTGCGGCGCGCCGCCCTGAGCGCTTCCAACGCCACGTCCAGGCCGATCTTGTTTCGGTACTTGAAGCAGTCGACCACCGTCTTGGCGACACTGTAGACCCGGATCTCGACGCCATCCGCGAAGCGTCTCTCGATGCCTTCGGAGTATGCGGCCCCGCCGAAGCGGCAGAACCGTACCGCCCATTCATTGACGCGCGGTTGCCAAGCGCCGCGCGGCAACGCGACCCAGACTTCCCCGGGGAGTTGCGTACCGATCTCGTGGACGCGCAGCGCTGACAGCAGGCAGATCACGCCCTGCGGCACGCGGGCGCACACCTCTGCCAGCGCCTGGTGCGGTGACGGCGGGGCCTCGGGCGCACGGAACAGCCCCCGTCCCACCTGCTGCAGAAGACCACGGTCCCGCAGCCGGTACAGGTCCTGCCGAGTCAGGCCGGTGGCTTGCAGGTCACGCGCCCGCACCATCCCGGTCCTTGCCGCCAGGCGGAGCAGTTTCCCTGTCTTTGATATCGTCATCGGTTTGAGTCAAATCCTATTCTGATAAAAAGAAATATATATGTTATGTCGCAAACCGCAAGCCGTGGTGGGCCAGCCATGCAGCCGCACCGGACGTTCCCGGCGAGAGGCGATCAGGCGCGAAAGCAGTACACGCATCCATCCGGGACGGGCTCTCTGTGTCGCTGTTGGACAATACTCGCCATGACCGCCACAGAGTGCCCGTCCCTTGGACCCGTCCCCCAGACCCTCCTTCACGGCATTGGTAGCCACGACGGAAGATCTTCAAACTTCTTCTCCTCTGGAACCGTCAGTCCTTCTGGGGGCATGGCTTTGGTGTTGTCAAACGAAAAGGAGGCGTGCAAGGTTCCAAACACCTTGGGAAGTTCCCCGGCGTTGTAGTTGCCATCGGGCCTGAAATGCACCCGACGGTGAACGTTGAGCCTGTACTTTCCTAACTCTTCCCAGGCGAAAGGCAAGCGCAGGAAAAAGCGCTTTTCTGCGTTGGGGAGGACTGGGTCGTACCAGAAATCCTTCCATTGCTCAGCGACGCCGGGGAACAGATCGACAAACAACTTCCTCCCCGAAGGAGTGATCCCGCCGAAGTCCCACAAGAACAATTCCCCCTCAACGTGCTCAATTGCTGGAATGCTGTTCAGGGAACAGTTCTTGACAAAGCAGAACAACCACACTTGCGTCATGCCAATATCGTCTTTGACAGTCCGTCCGACCATCTTCAGTCTAAGTCCACAGGACTCAGAGGCCCAATCGGCATTCTTGAGTTGTTCCTCAATCTCGTCAGGGAATCCGCCCACTTCCGCACCGGTGGGATTCCTGTGCTACCAACGTAATTCTGGCACACTCTGGGGGTTGAAATGGGGTAACACTTCTTGGC
>MHBL01000218.1 GCA_001803235.1 Lentisphaerae bacterium RIFOXYA12_64_32 | reverse complement strand
CAGAACGACCCGAACAAACAGTGAGTAACGCCCACACATGATCGGCCGGTCTGCCGGCCGATCATAGGTTGGTGTTACTCGCACCGGTTCGCGCCGCCGCGGGTCTTGCGCCCGCGGGGCGGCGGCGCAGAGTGACACGCGAGTAACATGGGAGGTTTGTTCACGCGGTCCGGGCAACGCATAGCCACGGGGAACCGGGACCGCCTAAAGGCGGGACTACGAGCCTCGCACCCGACTCACGACGCGCGTTCCCGCCTGCCACGTCACGAGTCCTGAGCGAAGCTGGAATTCGCCTAGGTTCACTTCGCCGGTTCGGCCGCGGCCGGTTTGGCATCGGGGGCGTCTGCCGGCTTGGCGTCGTCGGCGTCGGTGATCTTGGCTTTGGCCTGGAGTTCTTCGAGGTAGCCGTCCACGGCCGCGCGCTGCTTGCGCTGCTTCATGTACCCCACGATCTCATCGCGCGACTCGGCCAGGGTCTTGTCTTTCGCCTCAGTGCGCTCGAGAACCTGAATGATGTGGTAGCCGAACTTGGTCTCCACGATCGGCCCGATGTCGTTGAGCTTCTGCGAAAACGCCGCGTCCTCGAACTCCTTCACCATGTTGCCGCGCTCGAAGTTGCCCAAGTCGCCGCCCTGCTTGCCGCTCGGACAGTCCGACTTCTCCTTCGCCAGCGCTGCGAAGTCCGCACCCTCGGTCAACTGCTTGCGCGCCGCCTCGGCAGCCGCCTTCTTCTCCTGCTTCGTCTTGTCGTCAGCGTCCGGCTCTGTCTTGAACAAGATATGACGAGCGTGCGCCTGCTCGGGCTGGCGGAACTGCTCGCGCGAATCGTTGTAGAACTTCTCGATCTCCTCGTCGCTGACCTTGGCCTTCTCCGCGGTTTCCTGCTCAAGCAGTTTGCCGATGCGCATGTCTCGCGTCATCTCCTTCTTGAGCGAGTCCACGGTCAACCCGGACTGCTTCAGCAAGTCCTCGAAGTTGGCCCCGGGCGGAATGCGCCCCTGCAACTGCTCGATAGCCTTGTCGATCTCCTCGGGCGTCACCTCGATCTTCAGGCGGTCGGCCTCTTTGACCAGCACCACGCGGCCGATGAAATTCTTCTTGACGGTGTCCTCCATCCTAGGCCGGATCTGCGCCAACTGCTCCGGCGGAATACCGGCCATGCGCGGACTGCTCAGCATCTGCTTGAGTTGCTCGTCCATTTCGCGCTGCGTGAGTTTGACGCCGTCGACGTCGACGATCACGCGGTTCGGATCTACAGGCGTGCCGATCCCGGGGACATCGATTGCCAGAACGGCGGCCGGCTTGACCTCCGCCGCGGCGTCCTTCTTCTCGTCCGCAGCCAGGGCGCTCACACCGCCAACGGCAGACCACACCGCCACGGCAACGCCTGCCGCCCCAATTCGCCACAGCCCTGTGTTCTTCATCACGTTACGCTTCCTTCGCTGTTGTTGCGCCGTCCGCGCGCGGTCCACCCGTAATGCTGAGCTTCACGAGTGGCGGCGAGCATCCAAGCAGAGGGGAATTCGCGCCTCTGACCTCTGGCCGGCCGCCGCCGTTCCTGACGGTGTTCGGGCCACGGCCATATTCGACGCTGAATGGCAGTGGTAAATTCAACTCCCGGCAACCCATTGAATCAGCGGTTCTCTTGGGTTACCGTTTTGAAAAGCCGACTACTGTACACCCGCAGAGGGCTAAGGCAATGTGCAGGATCGAATTCACCCGTGCCCGCACGGGCCTGCTGGCAATGTTGCTGGTCACGCTTTCCACCGGCCGCTCCGACGCCGCCGGGAACGAGGTGAAATCAGCCCCGTCGACCGTCCGTGTCGCCGCCGTGCAGTGCTACTCGCGCATGGGTGCGATGGAGTACAACCGCAGCCTGCTCACACGGCTCGTGACCAAGGCCGCCGAGGCCGGGGCCAAGATCGTCGTCCTGCCCGAGTGCGCCGTCACCGGGTACATGGACCCGGCCGCCGAGCGCGTCTGGACGTCGGCCGCGCACCCGGACGAGAACGAGTTCGACGCGCACGCAGTCGCCGAAACGGTGCCCGGCCCAGCCACGGAGCACTTCGCCGCGCTCGCGAAGAAGTTGGGCGTCTACCTCTGCCTGCCACTCGTGGAAAAAGATGGCGGCACGCTCTACAACTCCCAGGTCCTGCTGGGGCCGGACGGGACGATCCTGGCCCACCACCGCAAGAAGAACCTGTGGCTGCCCGGCGACGGCGCCTGGATGACGCCAGGCGAGAAGCCGGTCCAAGTCGTGGACTCGCCCTACGGCCGGCTCGGGTTGATGATCTGCTACGATGTGCACGTCATGCCCGAACTGCTCGCCAAGGCAAAGGCCGACATCGTCCTGTACTCGGTGGGCTGGTACGGACCGAACACGGAGAACTGGTTTCGCAACCTCTTCCCCGCGGGGTACGTTGTACCCAACCATTTCGCGGTGGTCGTCGCGAATTGGTCGGCGGAACCGGACAACCCCGGCTGGCCCGGGCACGGGTACAGTTGCGTGATCGACGCCGCCGGCAAAGTGCTCAGCATGGCCACGTCCGACCGGGGCGAGGAGATCGTCTTCGCCGACCTGCCGGTGGCTGCACCGGAGCCGGCGGGGCAATAGACGTTCCCCCGGCAAGATGATGATCGGCCGACGAAGGCTGATGGCAAAATCATGAGAAACGCAGGGGCGTGACGCGTCAGCCGCGGGTGGAGGGTGGACGGTAGATGGCCAAAGTGGCGGGAGCGAGCCGCTCCCGCCACTCTGGAAGGCCTGCTGTCGCACTAAATCGACACGCCCTTCAGGCGGTCTTGGTTCCCGCTTGGTCACGCGCTACCCGGACCGCGTGAACGCGGGACTGCAAACCTCGGACCGAGCAACCACTTCACCCCCGACGCACTACGGCACCAGCCGGGTCACGAACAGGCGTCCTGCCCCGGTCGGACCGGTGAAGTCGATCTCGGCCACCCAGTACTGCGGCCCCTCGGACCAGAACGGTTCGGGCTTCGGCGCCGGCAGCGCGATGTCCACCGTCTGCGGCGCGCCTGCCTTGACGCTGTCGAGCGTCTTGATGACGATACCCGGTTCGTACTGCAGCGGCAGACGGAACCGGATGTGCACGTTGCGGAGTTCGCACGCGGTTGGTGCATCCAGAGTCAGGCTCAGCTTCTGTTGTGCGGGGTCGGCAACGAGCAGGCCTTTCAGCCCGGGGAAGTCCGCGCACTCCAAGCTGTCCGCCAGCGCCTGCGCGGCGGTCGGCACCTCGATGTGGCCAATACGCTGCGGCAGCGCCTGCCCCTGCCCGTGCGGCAGGTTGACGACGACAGCCGCGCCGCGCGTCTCGAATGGCACCGTCTGCCCGTCGAGTTTAACGCCTTTCACGTTGGCCTTGCCGATCACGCAGGTCAGCGGAGTCGCTGTACCGAGGTCGCCCGGCACCGGCCGCGAAAGCGCATACCGCCGCGCGACGGCGGCCGCTTCCGCAGGTTCGGCCTTCAGTTCCGAGCACGTCACCTGCCGCGCGTACGCCGCCCACTCCGTCTGGTTGCAGTACCACCACTCCGGTTTGCCCGAGATCGTCTGGAAGACCGCGTCCAGCTTGTTCCACTCCTCGCCCGCCTGCCACGCGTGCACGCCGAGGAAGATGCAATGCGACCACTTCCGGTACGCCTCGGGAGACCTGGAAACCGGCTTCTCGAGATCCGCCTGGAACTTCTGCGCGTCCACAACCTTGTCGCCCGGCACGACCTGGCAGCCGGTGGAGAACTCGCCCGGCGCCAAGTTCGGGTTGTTGCGCACGAAGTCGGCGTACACGCAGTGGTGGTACCCCGTCCGGCGCACCGCCTCGGAGATCATCAGAAACGCCTCCGGCTTGTCGCTCCGGAACTGCCCGTACGAGAACGCCAGCGAGTTCAGCGGCGTTTCGGTGTCGTCCTCGCGCCCTACACGGTTGGCGCACAATTCCCACCAGATCTTGCCGGCGTCAAGCTCCGGTAGCTTCGGGTGCGTCATGGTGTGGCCGCCGATCGAGAACCCGTCCTGCATCAGTTCTTTGCAGTACTCCGGGCCGAAGTTGTTCTTGGCGTTGTTCTGCGTGAGGTAGAACGTGCCTTTCAGTCCGAACTTGGCCATGTGCTGGCGCATCTGCAAGCTGTTGAGACTGCAATCGTCCCAGCGCGCTGAGAACGCCCAGTCGCGCCCGTCATAGACCGGCGCAACGTCCACGCTCGCGCGCCCGGCATCGTCGGCGGTCGCGTACTCGACCTCGAGCTGTTGCGAGTACATGCGCAGCGTCGGCGCGACCGGGGCCGCCATCGCCGCACACACCAGGAGTTGCACGCCACCGCCCGCCATCAGCAGTCCTCGCAGCATCGGCCGACTCCTTTCCTGAATCTTCCGCGCAAACTTCGTCCACGTCAACCCGGAACGATAGCGGGTGCGGCGGCGATTGCCACCGCGACACGCAGCCGCCGGCAAAAGCCGACTGACGCGACACCACGAGCGTGCCCCGGTGGGTTCCCGCCGAGTCCAGCAGCAGCCATTTGCAGAATCGATGCCACTGGGGTTACGTTACACCATGAAGCGAAAGGTCTACATCGAAACAAGCTGTCCGGAGATCGTTTCGCCAGACGCCTTCCTGGGAGATGACCAATGAAGGACCCCTTTGTTGCCGAGGTGCGGAAGCACCGCATGGATCATACGCAGCAGTTCAAGTCTGACCTGCACTTGATCTGCGAAGATCTCCGGGCGTTCGAACTGACGCTGGGGAAACGCCTGGTTACGCTCAAAACAAAGAGGCGCCGGCCATCGACGAGGTTCAGCCCGCCGCGAGCGTGCGGCGGCTGAACTTTGGCTCCGGGCTGGCGCCCTGCGAGGGCGCCGCGGTTCACTTCGCGGTGATCTCGCCGGTGCCCGACACCGACTTGGAGACTTGCCCCGGGTGTCCGTAGTAGGTGATGTCACCGGCACCCGAGACCTCCGCCTTGAGCGACTGGCTGGCGAACACCTCGATGTCGCCGGTGCCTGTCGTCTTGGTTGTGACGCGCTCTGCTTTGAGGGCCTTCAGGTCCAGGTTCGCACAGCCGTTGCCGGTCGCCGTGAGTTCGCGCACAGCGCCTTCGCCCGTGACATCAGCGGTCCCGTCGACCTCGACCTTCAGTTGGGCGTCCGTCACTCCCGCAAAACTGACATCGCCGTTCCCCTCGACACGGAGTCCGGTGAGTTTCGGCATCTCGATACGGACGGACAACGGCAGATTGGTGATGATGGACTTGCTGTTGCCGATTTGCAGCTTGCCATTCGTGACGGTTGTGGTGATGAGCGGGACGAGATTGTCGTCGCCCGTGACCACGCACCGGCACGTCGCGCCAGACACGATCTGCACCGTCGCGGGCGCGGCGAGCTCGACGTCGCTGAACTCCGCCAGAACGCGTTCCTGGCGCAGTTCAGTCCCGGAGCCCCGGACACCGAACACCGCCGTACAGCCGCCGGGAAAGAAGGAGAACGACCACTTGGGGCTCTTGGCCGCGCCGGTCTTATCCCCCTGCGGCGTGCCCCGCCCCGTCTCCGCTGTCGCCTGTCCCGGGCTGGCGGGGCGGCCTTGGACCGTGAATCCCGCAACCACGGCAAGCCCCGCGAGGCCGAGAAACAGCAGGACCAGGCCAACGGCCAGAACCCAACCGAACCGCCCCGCCTTCCGCCGCATCAGGGATGAGACGCCCCACGCCAGCAGCAACAGAACGGCCAGGCCCCCGACGCGTATCAGCCATGCGGCGGTCGGCGACAAAGCCCCGAACAACGGCGACGGCAGCAGATTTGGCACGACGAACGCGAGCAAGACCAGTCCGATGGCGACGACGGTCGCCCAAATCGCCCTGGCGCGGCCGGGTCCCGGCGGCGGCGCGGTCCCAGCCGGAGGCGCCTGGCCAGGGGCCGTGGGTTGGCCATGGGTCACCCCCGGCACCGGCTCGGCTGTCGCCGCGGCGGGCAGACAGATCCACAGCAGGATGTAGGCCCCGAGGCCAACCTCGGTATAGATCGTGACCAACACGAACAGCGCCCGCCACAACCACGTCGGAATGGGCGTGTGCTCGCCCAACCCGCCACACACGCCACCGAGCATTTCGTCCTTACTCGACTTGCGCAGATTCCGCAGGGTTGCCCAAACCGAGTTCCACCCCCCGCCGGACGCCCCGGATGCCCCGGACGTCGCCGGGGCTTTGGTGGCGGCAATCGACTCGACATCCGTCTTGACCTGGCTCGCCTGCTGGTAGCGCCGCTCCGGTTCCTGTTCGAGGGCGTGCAGGACGACCTGGTCCAACCGTACATCGACCTGCACCCTCTGCGACGGCGGCTGGAAGTTGCCGACCGGCAATTGCCCGGTCAGCATTTCGTAGAACACAACGCCCAGGGAGTAGATGTCGGCACGCTGGTCCACGGTGTCGGGCCGGTCGCGCTGCTCCGGGGCCATGTAGCTCGGCGTGCCCATGACCTGACCCGCCTGGGTGATGGAGGTCAGGTCCGTTTCCGGCCCCACCAGCTTGGCCAGACCAAAGTCGGCAATCTTGACCCGGCCCTTGCTGTCCAGCAGAATGTTTTCCGGTTTGATGTCCCGGTGCACAATGCCTTCCTCGTGCGCGTACTGCAGGGCGTCGCAGATCTGCGTCACAACCGCCAGTGCTTCGCGAGGATTCAACGTGGCGCGGCGGATGGCGTTGCGGAGGTTGGTGCCGGACACGAACTCCATGGTGATGTAGTAGTACTGACCCGCCTGACCGAACTCGTGAATGGTCACGATGTTCGGGTGGTTCAGCCGCGCCAGCGCGCGCGCTTCGCGCGTGAAGCGCTCCGCGAACCGCGGATCGTCCGCCACCGCGGGCGGGAGGATCTTGATCGCCACGAAACGGTCCAGGGTCGTCTGTCGGGCCTTGTACACCGCGCCCATGCCGCCGCGCCCCACCAGGCCGAGAATCTCCAATTGCGGAAAATGCTTCCCCAAGTCCTCGGCGCGTGGAGGTTCGAAGTCGGCGAGGCGTCGGGCCTTGGGCGCCGCGTCCGAGGCCATGGGCGAGGCTTCCGTGCCGCCCGCCGCGGCCGCCAGCAGGCACCGCGGGCAGAGTCCCTGGGGTGCCGCACCCGGGGTAAGCAGAGCACCGCACTTGGCGCATTTCGCAGTTTCAGTCATCCGTCCGATCTCCTTCGCCCCGTCGGCCCAAGTCCCTTAACCTGCACCATACACCGCTCATATTACTTAGTGAAGCAACCGCCGCCGGAAGTTACAGCAGCGCGGCAACAGGGACAGGCGAGGAGGCGAGTGTGCGCAGGTTGACGGGGGGGGGGAGCGCCACGTCGCGATGGCGTAGCGGCACGAGCGGCAGGGCTTGGGCGTTCCTACCCCTTAATAGCGCCTTCCGCCAGGCCCTTGGTGAAGAGCTTCATGGTGAAGACGAAGAGGATGACGATGGGGATGCTGGCCAGCGCATATCCGGCCATCAGTGGGCCCCAGAGCTTGATATACTCGCCGGCCATGCGCAGAAGCTGCACCATCACCGGCAGTCGGGCGTGGTCGCGGATCACGATCAACGGCAGGACAAAGTCGTTCCACTGCGAGATGAAGTTCATGACGCCGACGGTTCCGAGAATGGGGCCGGCCAGCGGGACGACCACGACGCGCATCTGCTGGAAATGGTTCGCCCCGTCGATGTCCGCCGCCTCGAATAGGTCGTGCGGGATGTCCTCGACAAAGGAACGCAGCACGAAGATGGCGAAGATCTGGCCGCCCGAGGCCCCGACGATGACCAGTGCAGTGATGGTGTTGAGCAGGCTCAGGTCGCGCAGGAGCTGGAACAGGGGGATGAGATTGGCGATGGCGGGCATCATCATCAGGATCAGGATGGCGTTCCAGAGGAAGGAGGACAACGGCATGCGGTAGCGGGCGAAGAAATAGGCGGAGCAGAGAGCGACGAAAAGAGTGATGAAGGTGGCGCTGATCGAGATGACAAGGCTGTTGGCCAGACAGGGCGTGATCATCTCCCAGGCGTACCGCCAGTTCTCCCAGAACATCGGGTGGGTCAACGACGCCGGTTTGGAGTAGAACTGCTCGTTGTTCTTCACGCTCACCACCATCATCAGGTACATCGGCAAGAAGGCCATCGCGAGGACGCCCAGGATGGTCAGATGCTTGGCCAGGCGCAGGCCCCATGCCGCGAGCTTGTCGAACACCCCTGGCGGCATGGCGAAACGTTGCTCGAGATTCCGTTCATTGTCGGCGAAGAAGAGCCGCTTCACGGCGCCGCCGGCCGTGGCCAGCAGATCGTACGGGAAAGCGAAAAAGAACAACCCGAGCGCCACGGCGATGAAGTGCCCGGTGCAGAAGATGCCGACCGCCGTCGCGAGGGCACCGCCCCGCAGCGTGCGCTTCTGCCACGCCACCATCTCGCTCCAGTGCGTCAGGATGTTGCTCATCTTCTGCAGGCCCATGACCACGACGGTGAGAATGATGCCGACGGCACAGGCGAAGCCCATGTCCTGGTCGATGAAGGCCTTGCGCAGCATGAACAGCGCGGGCACGGTGGCATTGCCGCCAGGGCCGCCCTCGATGCCGGCCAGCGCCAGGATCATCCCGGCGTCCTTCAGCGTGTCGATGATCACCAGCACCAGCAGGAGCTTGATCGACGAGGTGATGAGCGGCAGCTCGATCTTGGTGAACTTCGACCACCAGCTCACACCGTCGACTTCGGCGGCCTCGTAGATGTCCTCCGGAATGCTCTGCAGCTTGGCCAGATAGGTGAGGACAGCGAAGGAACCGACCCAGGGGAACCCCCAGACGATGCAGGCCACGACGATCAGTTTGGGGTCACCCAGCCACGCCGGGCACTGGCCGTGGACGAAAACGCCGCCCCACTTGAACAAGACATCCAGCCGCACCAGGACGTCGAAGAACCCGGTGGTGAAAAGGAACTTGTTGAGGTAGCCGGCCGTCGCCTCGAAAAAGAAGGAGCGCCAGATCAGGACGATGACCAACCCCGGAACGACCATGGGGATCACAAAGAGGATGCGGTAGAGGAACTGCATCCTTTCGCTGCTGCAGCGATGGATGCAGACCGCCACCAGCAACGCGGGGATCATCTTCACCACATTGAATACGCCTAGGGTGAACGCCAGATCGAACGAGCGCCAGAAGTCACTGTTCGACATGAGCTTGACATAATTCCGCCACCCCACGTACTCCGAGATGTCGGAACCATTCCAGCGGTAGAAGCTGTGAAACACGCCGCTCAGCGCCGGGTAATACTGGAACAGCGCCATCAGAAAAAGCGTCGGCACCACGAAGAGATAGATCTCCCAGTGGTACACCACGGAACTCCATGGCATTTTCTTGCCTGCCATCGCGTCCTCACGTTGCTGCCCGAATCCGGAACTGTGTCTTGCACCTCAGAAGGTGTGACGGAATCGACCACGGGGCGCCGCCGAGTGTCCCGGAAGGCGGGTTCTCCGCAACCCACCGCCTCCGGTTACGAAGAACCGGGGTTCCAGGGCGCAGGTGCCTGCAGAGCGTGTCGATCCTTTCACAACTTCTCAGGGGTCAGGAGCCGGTTCTTTTCGCTAAATCAGCCTTGATGCGCTGCCTGGCCTTCTGCGAGTATTCGTACGGGCCCAGGGCATCCTTGGACATGCCCTTTTCGACCATGTGCATCTGTTGCGCGTGGAGCAGTTCGGGGAGAATCTGGTTGTCCCGGGTCAGCGTCCGGTACTTGACCCAGGCCGGGGCCGCATCCTCCGGCGTGGCGGCGAACAGCGCCTGGGCACGTATGCCGCTGAGAAGCTGCTCATTGAGGGTCATGCTCCGACGCCAGTCCCGCTGCTGCTCCTGGAAGTCGATCAAGCCATGTTCCTTGTAGAACGGCTCGAACTCCTTGACCAGGTCGTCATAGCTGATCTGGTTGACCTGGTACAGCGAGAAGAGTTGCAGCCACTTGATCCAGGTCTCGCCGCCAAGGTTGACGTTGAAGTTGCCGTAGACGCCGTCGAGACAGGGCTTGAACCCGGCCAGCAGCGGGTCGGTTTCCGTTCCAACGATGGCGGGGATCCAGCCGATAATCTTGTTGAGCCGCTCATTCTGCTTCTGTGAGGCGAGAAAGAGCAGGAAGTCCTGGGCCACCTCGGGATCCTGCCCCGTGCGGACGACGGCAAAGCTGAAGCCGGTGCCGGGGTTCTCGTACCGCGGACCGACCACGAGATCGCCGTATTCGGGGTCATCCTGGCTCGGCATGGGGAAGTCCATGAGGGCCACCTCAAACTTGCCCTTCGCCTGTTCCTGCAGGCTGCGTGCGTCCCAGGTCCCGGTGGTCATGAAGACCGCCCGTTGCTGCGCGAACAGGAACACGCCCTCGTCGCGCGACAGCCCGGTAAAGCCCGCCTGGCACTGGCGCGTGATGTCGCGGACCATCTTGAATTTGCCCTCGATCGGCCGGTCGTGGAAGCTGACCAGCCCCGCCTTCACCGCGACGTACAACTCGCTGTTGTCGACGAACCCGTCACGGTTGAAGTCAGCCTTCTCGATGAGTCGGTAGGTCAGAACGTTGCACAGGCTCCACTCCCAGATGCCGAAATGGTACTTGGAGCCGACAATGGGCGTGTAGGGCTGGCCCTGGCTGTTGACCTTTGTGGCAATCTGCTCGCACACGCCGATGAACTCGCGAAAATCCTTCGGCGGCTCGTCGCGACCGCACAGCTTTCGCAGAAGGTCCTTGTTGTAGAACACGC
Source organism: Lentisphaerae bacterium RIFOXYA12_64_32 (assembly GCA_001803235.1). Lineage (GTDB taxonomy): Bacteria > Verrucomicrobiota > Lentisphaeria > Oligosphaerales > YB12-FULL-65-16 > YB12-FULL-65-16. The sequence goes on along the minus strand of MHBL01000218.1, from coordinate 1,681 downwards.
GGGTGGCGAACCGGGACAGCGGAACGGTCATGTACTCCTGCATCTCATAGGTGTAGCCGGTGATCATGCCATCCCGGTAGGTGTCGCGCAGGGGCGTGTCCTCCAGTTCGGTGCCCTTGTTGTAGGGGTTCGGGAGGTTGACGCACGGGGTGATGGGAACGCAGTAGCGGTTGTAGTACGACAGGATCACCTGGTAGGGAAGCCCGAGCCCCATCTCCACCATGTCGGACATGGTGCCGCCGAGGAACTGCGTGCTCATCCACGTCCCGTAGACACCCTCCGGGATGGCGTCCTGGAGGATCCGCACGTTCGGGTGCAGCTTCTGATACTCGCCGGCCAACTCAACGAAGCCGTCGCGGACGCCGGTCTCGAGCTGCCAGTGCCCGATGCGCAGCGTGGTGGTCCCGATCGGGCTTTCCTTTATACGGTACGACGCGACCTCGTAAAGCGCCCACAGGAAGACCGCGAGGACAACGCCCAGCGCATAGTATTTCTTCACGAAATTCATGATGCCCTGCCCACTGAAGACTCGGAAATGACGCCCTGTCGAGAACCCGGTACGGCTCCTATTCAATCGCCGTCTCGCCCTTCTCGATCTTGTCGATGCTCTCGAGATTCCTGCGCGCGGCGAAGTTACGCATGTCGCGGGGATACTCGGTGCGGAGCTTCTGGTAGAACTCCTTGGCGGTGGCCAGATCCCCAACCTCGAACTGCGCCAGCGTCGCTATCTCCCAATACAGGTTGGAGTTGTCCATCCGCGGGTTGGACGGATCCAGTTCCTTGGTCTTCAGGACCATGAGCTTGGCGTTGAGCTGCGCGTCGCCGTCATCGAGGATCCGATAGCCGCGGGCCAGCAGGTCCCAGACCCAACTGGTGAAATGCAGGTCGGGATTGGTCTGCACAAAAGCCTGTAGCGCGGCCACGGCCGCCCGGACGTCCTCGGGCTTGAACGAAATCATCCGCGCCTCCTGCGCGTAAGCGAACGCCTCCATCGCGGCGGGATGGCCGGGATGCGCCGCGTAGATCGCCTCGTAGTCGACGCACACGGCGGCATAGTCCGGCGTCTCGCCCACCGGGACGACGTGCCGCATCCGCACCAGGGCGAGTTGGCTCCACACGGCAAGGTCGTGCTCGGGAAACTCCCTGATGATCTGCTCGAAGAACGCCTTGGCTTTGACCTTGTCGCTATCGGGAGTGCGCAGCCAGTTGACGAGCGCCAGGCCGTACAGCGCTTGCGTCATCGCCTCCGTCCCCGACTTCGCCGCCCGGCGCGCCTGCTCGAAAGCCTTCTCGGCGGCGCTGAACTCCGCCATCCTGAACATCTTCCAACCGTGGGTGAAAGGATCCGTGGCCGCAGGATTTTCCACTTTCGCCTTCCCCGGCAAGAAGCGCACCGCGGCGGTGGTCAACCCCGCGATCACCAGCGCGGAAACCAGCAGAATGATGTTGGTCGTCTTCATGAGTTGGATTGCTTCCAATCGAGTACACCAAAAACTGACCATACTTTAGTTTTGTGGACGGATGATTTCACGGCCGCCCGCGGAATTACCCGACCTTCAGCGGCGCGAACACCGCCGGGGTGGTGCGGGCGGCAGGCAGGCGCGGCACATGACCGCCCCCCGGGTAATGCGTCAGCAAAGGGTGGAGCATAGACCCCTGCCACCTCGTGTGGCAGGTGAAC
>MHBL01000217.1 GCA_001803235.1 Lentisphaerae bacterium RIFOXYA12_64_32 | reverse complement strand
CTGCGGTGCGGAGGTGGCCAGGTCGCCAGCGGTGGGCGTGCCGGCATTACCGGGCGGCAGGAATACTTGCAGGCGTGGCCAGATCACGTCACCGACGGCGGCGAGCAGCACGGGGTCGGCAGGGACGCGCGAGATGTCCAGGAGCGTGCCGGAAGAGGGTAACCACGAAACACACGAAAGACACGAAAGGGAAGCGGGGGAGAGTCGGGGCTCTGCCCCGAACCCCGCTGGGGCGCTGCCCCAGACCCCGCCGGGGAGGGGAACGCCCTCCCCGGACCCCACGAACATGCTGACGGAACCGACGCCGGCGTCGCCGCCGCCGGTTCCGTCAGCGGTGGCCGTCAGGGGCGCCCATTCGGCAGGCTCAGGGCCTTCGGCCGCCCCTGAGACCCGGATGCAGTTCGACGGGCGCGACTGGTTGCCACGCGGCCAGGCGGCTGCCAGGCGGCTGGCGCGGGGAGCCATCGCCCTTTGCGCGCTTCTGTGAAGATTGGAGTCGACCGAGGCGCGGGCGTTGCGGAGCGAGGTGTCGGGGCGCACGGCGGAATCGACGTTGGGCAGTGCGGCGGCGTCCAGGGCCTGCTCGATGCAGGCGGTCATGCGCCGGATGACGATGACGGCGGAACTGCGGACGTTCTCCTCATGGCTGATCAGATACCGGTTCCAGGTGCCGATACGAGCGAGGCAGTCCTTGACGTCGTGCCGGGCTTGCTCGCGGCGTTTTGTGGTCTCCGAGGGTGGTGCGGCGTTGCCGGCGTGGCGTGCAAGCCGGGCCTTGTCCTCCAGACTGGCACGGTCGGCAAAGGCGATCGCGACCAGGGTAAGGTCCCGATTGAACTGCTCGACGTCAGGCCGTATCCCCGGCAGTCCGGCCGCGGCCGCCGCTTCAGCGCGGTCCGCCAGTGCCCGGGCCCGCGGCAACAACTGGCCGCGCACGTAAACGGGCAGCGTGTCACGGAAGTGCTCGTATTCGCGCAACCGCCGTTCCTGCTCCGTTGCCGACTTGCGCACCGCGTCGGCGGCGAGCAGGTCCAGGCTGGTCAGGGGCGGCAGAATGATCAGCGTCAGTGCCGCACCGAGTACGCGCCGGTACCAGGGGCAGTAGCGGTGGAAAATTCGGTTGTCCCGCGTCGTCATGATCGACTCCTGTGATAGTTAACCACGAAAAC
>MHBL01000216.1 GCA_001803235.1 Lentisphaerae bacterium RIFOXYA12_64_32 | reverse complement strand
GCGGGCCACAAGGCCACGTTCAGGCCACTGGCGATTTTTTCACAGCTTCTGACGCATTACGCCCCCACGGTGGCTCGGCGCGTCCCGCGCCGAAGCGGGGTGCGCCGGCCGGTCCCCGGTCGAGGGGGCCTCGGTCCGGGACGGACCTGAGCACTCTGCTGCGGTCCCGGAGGTCCCGCGCCACTGCCGCTCGGCGCGCTGGTCCGCCGCCGCGGAAACCGCCTCGTGAGCCGCATCCCGGACAATACGTGCATCCCGCCAGGCTGGGCGGTTCGGCAGCCGCTGAAGTTGCGGGGCGTTCGGTGCGAGTTTCTGGCGATGGTGTAGAGTATGGTCTTGTGTTGAACGCCTCTGATCGAAACATGCCCTGGACCTGGGGATCGTGCTCCACGCCATCGCCCTGGTACAACGGGCCCAACGAATGCAACGGAAGGAAAAAACACAGATGAGTCCGTCTTGGCAGGTCGCGAGGTCCGCAGTTCGCGTTTCAAGCATCCTGGCCGTCGCGGCCTTGGGTTCGCTGGCGGGTTGCGGAAAAGGCACTCCGTCAGCGGTGCCGACTCCGGTTGGCGAGAGGGTCTACCGGGTCGGGTTCGGGTATTTCGGCCCCGATGAAGCCTGCGAGAACGCCATCGCCGGGTTCCTGGACGGCTTGAAGGAGGAGGGGATCGAACAGGGTCGGAACCTGGAGGTGGTGCGCCGGCATGCCGCCGGCGAGATTGGCCAGTTGCCGCAGATGATGCAGGCGCTCGAGGCGCAGGGGCTGGACTTGATCGTGCCCATGACGACACCGGGACTGGCGGCCGCGGTCGGCGCCGTCAAGCAGACGCCCATGGTCTTCGTCTACACGTATGACCCGATCGGGGCAGGGGCTGGCAAGACGTTTGACGACCACCTTCCGAACATCACCGGCGTGGCCTCGTTCCCGCCGATCGAAGCGACTATGGACGTCATCCTCCAGCTCTTCCCGAACGCGAAGAAGATCGGCACACTCTACAACGCGTCGGAAGCCAATTCGGTCAAGGCTGTCGGCATGGCCCGCGGCATACTCGCCGCCAAAGGCCTGACCTTGGACGAGGTCACGATCGCCGGCACGGGTGAAGTGTTTCTGGGCGCGCAGGCGCTGGTGGCGCGGAGCCCGGATGTGGTCTGGGTTACCGGAGACAATACTGTGGTGCAAGCATTGGATGGCGTGATCAAGCCGGTGATCGACGGCAAACTGCCGTTGGTCCTCAATGATCCGGAGTTTGTCAGCCGCGGCGCGCTCCTGGGGGTGGGGATCGGCTGGCATCCCAGCGGGCTGGCGGCGGGGAAGATGGCGGCACGGGTCCTGCGCGGGGAGAGCCCGGCCGGCATACCGTTCGTCGCGCTGGCCAAGCGCCGAATTGTTCTGAACCAGGACGTGGCGCAGAAGCTGGGTGTCGTCTTCCCGCCCGCCATCGTGGAAGAGGCGGGCCAACCCGTCCAATGACGGGATCTTTCCGATCTGTCCGGGTAGATCTGCAGCGGAAAGTCCGCAGAGCGGAAGTGGCGCGGGACCTCCGGGACCGCGGCAGGGTGCCCTCGGGCCGTCCCGGCCCGAGGCTCTGGGCCGGGGATCCGTCTTCGCGTAAACCGCTTCCGCCGTCGCTTTGGCTATGGCGGACATGTCGCCGGACAGAGCCGGTCGGCGCACCCCGCTTCGGCGCGGGACGCACCGAGCCACTGCGTGACCGGTCGCGTCCCCGCCCAGGCAAGTCGCATGCCGGACCCTTTTCGCGGCAGCACCGGTTAGAACTTGTACGACGCGTCGAACTGGAGAAGCTGCGCCTTGTCGGCTTCAGTGCTCTTGACGTCTTCGATCCGTTCCAGCAGGTACAGAGTCGTGCCCAGCGAGAGGTTCTTGAGCGGGGCATACGCCAGCTTGATCACGTGTCCCTGAAGGTCCGTGTCATTCAGGCCGGTGGTTTCGCCGAAGTCGCCTTCACGTGCCGGCCCGAACACCGCGTCCGCCTCGATGTAGGCATAGCCGTAGCCGAGCGACCACTTGCCGCGCTTCAGGTCCAGGCCGAGCATCCAGGCAAGGTTGTCGTGACTCGGATCGATGGTCGTCGAGGTGGCGTTGTTCTTTGCTTGGCTCATGTTGCCGTCGGCGCCGAAGTTCATCGCCACATGGCCGTAGGGCTTCAATTCGATCCCGGAGACCGAGGTCTTGACTTCGCCATAGACCTCGCCAACCTGGTACTCGTACCCGCTGTCAGCACCGCCCCAGGCGGTGTTCGGGTTGCTCGAGTTGGTGTTGGCCCATGCCGCCGCTGCGATGTTGCGGTAGGTGCTGGTTACATGTGAGCACCCGATCAGGCCCAGGGCGTCGAACGAGTCGCTCTTGTGCGCGTAACCGAGTTGCGACGCGTACAGCCAAACGTTGTCGTCCCACTTCTCCTGGTTGTCGCCGTCGATCTTCTGCCCGGTGGCCGTGTAGCTCAGCACATAAGCGCCCAGCGTGAGGAACGGACCCTTGTACTCCTTGCCCTTGGGATCGCCATACTGCGCCGTGAACCCGGCCGGATTGATGTCGCCGTCCCACGTCACCAGGGTGCTGATCAGCGGGTTCTTCTGTTGCCCGAGGGTCAGCGAGACTGGGCCGGAGAAGGTTTCCGAGCCGAACGGGTCCGTCCAAGTGTGCTTCGCGTACGCGTAGTCCAGGTACAGGTTGCCTTTCTCGAAGATGTAGGAATCATGCCCCCACGTGTCGTTCGTGCTACGGTCGTCGTTCTTCTCGCCCGTGGCCACGCCGGCGCCGACTTCCCAGCCTTCGTCCTTGTTGGTCCAGATGCCGCCCAGTCGCAGACGACTGCGGAAGCGCGCCCGGTCCTGATCGCCTTTCGAGCTGTCCTCCGGGCCGCCGTTCAAGTGCCGGTCGCGTTGTTCGTAGCGCACGCGCAGGTCGCCGGTCAGTTTCAGACCGTCAATCCCCTTGCCGAGGATCAGCCTGTGGTCCAGGGCGTCGAGTTTCTTGTTCGTCGCCGCCAGCGCCTCGTTGGTTTCCGTCAAGCCGGCCTTGATCTGGCTCGTGTCGCCGGCTGGGGCCGGGGCTTGCCGCGATTCGAGTTGCTGAATACGTTGGGTCAGGGCCTCGATCTTCTTATTCTGTTCCTGGATGACCTTCATCAAGTCTGCGGTGCTGACGTTCTCCTGTGCCCAGTTGGCAGGCGCGCCCAGAAGCAGCAGCCCCGCCCCGATCCCTGCAAGCAGCCTTCTCATTCGTCTCTCCTCCGTTTTGGGGGTTCCGACTCTCCAGTTCCCAATACGCGGCACTATAGATGCTCAGAACGTGGGAGGCGCGCGCCGCGCGGCGACTCTGAAATCTCCCACTTGGGCAACGCTGAGGCTAGTGCTTGGCCGCCAGAGGTCTTTCCGCAATTCACCGAGCTGTACGGCCGGGACGGCTCGGCGACCCCACTGGCCTTGCGCCGGCGGTGAAGCGGGTTCAGCGGCTACCCGCGCTGTCCACCCCCGCGCTGCTTCTACAGGCGGATCGCGCCGCGGCGCGATCCG
>MHBL01000215.1 GCA_001803235.1 Lentisphaerae bacterium RIFOXYA12_64_32 | reverse complement strand
GGGGTCGTTGCCTGCACAGGCAAAGGAAGTGCGGGGGAATTTCTGGCGACCGAGCACTAGAACCTCCTCAGCTCCTCTTCGTCCAGGGGGATCACTTCTTCGGGTTTCTGCCCGATTGCGACCGACTCCGGCTTGCCGTTCCGGTGGCCGTTTTTCTTGTGGTGCGCGAGGGGCGGATTCGCGCGCGGCCGCGGCGTCGACTTTCCTGTCGGTGCCGGGCCGGCGCCCAGCGCGTGGTGCGCCGCCGCAGGTGCGTGTCCGAGCCGCGCGGGCGCTCGCCGGTCGTCGCCGCTGGCGCCGCCGACAATGGCCGTCAACTCGCCCACTATGGTAGTGAGTTCCTGGGCCTGTCCCGAGAGTTCTTCCGTGGCGCTCGCGGACTCCTCCGCATTGGCCGCGTTCTGCTGCACCACGTTGTCCATCTCGGCCACGGCCGTCTTGACCTGCTCGATGCCCTGCGACTGCTCCTTGGACGCGGCCGCGATCTCCGCCACCAGCGCGGCCACCTTGCCGGCGCTTTCCTGGATGGCCGACAGCGACGTGGCCACTTCGTGGGTCACGGTCACGCCGGCCTCGGCGTTCTTCTGTGCGCCGCCGATCAGGTCGGCGGTGTTTCTCGCCGCCTCGGCACTGCGCCGCGCCAGGTTCCGGACTTCCTCGGCGACCACCGCGAAACCTTTGCCCGCCTCACCGGCGCGCGCCGCCTCGACCGCGGCGTTCAACGCCAGCAGGTTGGTCTGGAACGCAATCTCATCGATCGTCTTGAGGATCTTCGCCGTCTCGCCGGTCGAGGTCTTGATCCGGTCAATGGACTCGGACATGCGCTTCATCGAGTGGACGCCAGATTCGGCCAGTCCGGCGGCCTGTTTGGCGACCTGGTTGGCCTGGTCGGCGGTGTCGGCGTTCTGGTTTGTCTTGGCGGCCAATTGCATGAGAGAAGCACTCGTCTGCTCGATGGCCGCGGCCTGTTGGCCTGCACCCGTGGCGACCCTCTGGCTGCCTTGACTCAACTCGGGCGCCACGGTCGCCAGTTGCGTAACCCCGGTGTCGAGCCTGCCAATCAAGCCAGTGATCGGGCGGACGATCTTGCGCCCAAGCAGAGCGGCCAGGAACAGCACGTTGAGCAGCGTTGCGGCGCCCAGACCGGTCAGGGTGTACCACCAGATCCGCGCCAGGGCCTCGTCCCCGTGGATGGTACTGACCGTCACGCTGACCGCGCCGAGGACGTCGCCGGCCTTGGCGCTGGAATGACAGGAAAGGCAACTCCCTTCCGCCATGATCGGCAGGACGAAGCGAATCTGATGTCCCGCCGGATCCTGCTGGATCGCCTCTTTGCCGTCACGCAATACGGCACTCTCGATGGCGTCGCGCGGCGCACTGCCTTGGCGGTCGTTGAAGTCCCGAGTCGTGGCCGGGGCGCGTAACGCGTGGACCTCCTTCACGGCCTGAAGTGACGCACTGTTTTCGATGAACTTTGCCAGGCCCGCCATGTCGCCGATCTGGCCAAACGTCATCATGGTCGCGGCGACGACTTCCGCGTTGGCGCGGGCCTCCTCGACACTGCCCGCACGCAGAGCGCTCCCGGTTCGGAGCATGATGACCACGGCACTTGCGCCCAACGTTACGACCAGCGTCAGCGTCACCAGCAGCGAGAGCTTCGCCTGTAGTCTCATATCGCCCACAACCCCCTGTCTTCTCGTTCCGCAACCTGATTGCGGCTTCCGCAATCAGCGCCCAAACCTCCGGGACTGCCGCCAGGCCGGGAGATCTGGCGGCCGCCCTGGAGGGACATCAGAACTGCTTCAGTTCGGCATCATCCAGGGGGATGACCTCTTCGGGTTTCATACCCGCGCCCACCGCAACCAACTGGGGCTTGCCACTGCGGTGCCCGTTGGTATTACCGTTGCCATTGCCGCCGTGCATTCGCACTGCCTGCGTGCGCGGCTGCAGCGTTGGGTTCCTTGTCGGCGCCGGCCCGACGCTCAGCGCTTGACGCGGTCCTGTCGTTGCGTGGTCGAGCCGCGCGGGCGCCTGTCGCTGACCCTCACCGCTCGAGCCGGTGACAATGCCTACCAACTCGCTGACCATCGCCTGGAGTTCCTGGGCCTGGCCCGAGAGCTCTTCCGAGGCACTGGCAGACTCCTCCGCGTTGGCCGCGTTCTGCTGCACCACCTTGTCCATCTCGGCCACGGCCGTGTTGACCTGCTCGATGCCTTGTGACTGCTCCTTGGACGCGGCCGCGATTTCCGCCACCAGCGCCCCGACCTTGCCGGCACTCTCCTGGATCGCCGCCAACGACTTGGCGACATCGCTGGTCACGTTCACGCCGGCGTCGGCGTTCTTCTGTGCGCCCTCGATCAGGTCGGCGGTGTTCTTTGCCGCTTCCGCACTGCGCCGCGCCAGGTTCCGGACTTCCTCGGCCACCACCGCGAAACCCTTACCCGCCTCGCCGGCCCGCGCCGCTTCAACAGCAGCATTCAACGCCAAGAGGTTGGTCTGGAACGCGATCTCGTCGATCGTCTTGATGATCTTTGCCGTCTCGCCCGCCGACGTCTTGATCTTCTCAATCGCCTCCGACATGCGCTTCATGGACTCAACCCCGCCGCCCACCGTGCTCTTCGTCTCCCGCATCAGGGTGTCGGCCTTGTTCGCGTGCTCGGCGTTCTGCTTTGTCATCGACGCCATTTCCTCGAGGGCCGAGGAGGTCTCCTCCAGGCTCGATGCCTGTTCGCTCGCGCCCTGAGCCAACGACTGGCTCGCACTCGAAACCTGGCCGGATGCCGAGGTGACTTGCTCGGACCCGGACGAGAGCCCGGAGATGATCTGGTTCAAACTTCGGGTGATCGACGTGCTCAGCAGAATACCAAAGGCCAGAGCCACGACAACCCCGATCCCCATGCCGAGGCCGCTCATCCACTGCGATTTCAGCGCCAGGGCATTCCCCGCCTTGCGCGCCGCCACCGCCCCGTTCATGTTGATCTCGATGACCTTGCGCAGGTGTTCCAGGGCGATCTTCTGCTTCCCGACGCACGCGCCAGTGGCCTGCTCGCCCATCTGCCGGTACATCTCGGTCGCTTTCTGGGCTTCCGCCTGCATGCCGGAAAAGGCCGCGAATGTCTTGGTCATAGCCTCTTCCATGGTTCCGTGGAGGATTTTGGCTGCCTCTTCCTTCTTGCCTTCCGCGACGCCCTTCTTGACCGTGCCCACGTGCTCGTGGAACGCCTGGTGCACCGGCTGAATTTCGGCCAGCAACCGTTGCAGTTCCTTGTTCTCGGTGTGGAACGTCCCCAGCCACTTGCCGAACCGACATGCCGTGTGGTCGTCTCCGCCCTCCAGTTTCGTATTGCTCTCGATCAGATCCAGGACCGCTGCGCTGAGCTTGTAGTGATCGCCGCGGAACCCCTCCAGCTTCCGCTCCATGTCGGTTGGGTTGAGGATGTCCGTGGCTTCCAGTTGCTTCTCCAGGTCGAGAAATTTGTCGTTCTCCGCTTGCCAGGCCTCCAGTGCCGGCTTCCATTGCGCCCACACCGCAGCCTCTTCCTGGCCCCGGGAAAGCGCCTCATAGGCCTCGAGCGCTCCGGCATAGGTTTCGCTGGCCTTGGCAATGTTGGTGAATTGCCGCTTCCGCGTCGCATCGTCGATACCCGGGCACAGCAGGGTCCGTTGCGCCACGCGCAGCGACTCAAGATTCCGGTCCGCCACCAGGAGGTTCTGTACGCTCGGCAATTGGACCTCGCCGATCTCGTGCAGGCTGCCCTTCAGCTTCACCGTCGCCCAGAACCCGACGGCACCGATCGCCAGCGCAATCGCCGCGACCATCGCAAACCCGCCTGTCAACCTCGCCCGCAGTGACAACTTCCCAGCCATGGTTCATCCTCCTCTGTTATTCAACTCTGTCTCATTCAGTTCATCGATCCCAGCGCGGCCGCTTCGGCCGTAGACAGCACTTTGTCCACATCCAGCAGCATGACGACTTTCTTCCCGACTTTGCCCATGCCGAGGATGAACTCGGTGTCGGCGCTTGACCCGAACTCCGGCGCGGGCTCGATCTGCCCGGCCGTGACGTCGAGCACTTCGGAAACCTCGTCCACGATGATGCCCATGGTCACGCGCCCCTCGCCGTGCGCCACCTGCACGACAATGACGCAGGTCTTGTCCGTCGTGGCCATGGCATCCATGCCGAATTTGAGCCGCAGGTCGGTGACCGGGATGACTTTGCCGCGCAGGTTGATGACCCCGCGTACGAACTCCGGCGTCCGCGGCACGCGCGTGATCTCCATCATCTTGATGATCTCTTGAACCTTCAGGATTTCGAGCCCAAACTCCTCGGCGCCCAGCTTGAAGGTCAGGTACTTCCCTGCCTGGGCGCTCATGCCCACGGCGGTCGCCATGTCTGTCTCCGCTCTGCTGCCTGCCATGGTTCATTCCTCCTGCTGCAAGTCTGTGTCGATCTGTGCGCCCTGAATTGCCTGCCATCCCAGCGCCGCTTCTCGGCGCGTATTCATGCCACCATGGCCGGCGCTGCTTGTTTCACCGCGGCGCGAAGACCGCGATGGAAACTCGCTTGCGCCGCACTGCCCATGCCGAGGGGGCCCCTGAGTACCCCGATAACCCCAACACGCTGCGCCCTTTCCGCCAGGGCCGTCAGGGCGTCGTCGGTCTCTGCCCAGCCCTGATAGATCAGGATGACGGGTACTTCTCGCACGGCGCGAACCTGCGCGGCGATGTCCAGGCCGTTGGTGTGCGGTGGATGGTATCCCACGACGACCGCACTCGTCCGCTCGGACGCGAGGATACCAAGCGCGTGTGCGACGTCCGCACTGCTCTCCAGGACCAGAATGTCCGGGTCGGCGTTCAAGGTCGCCGCAAGGTAGTCCCGGGCGACCGGTGCATCTTCGATGAGGACAACTCCAAGCATGACGTTTTCGCCTCCGTGTATGGTGTTTGCCGTTGCAGCCCCTTAGCATGCGGCGTGCCTGCAGTAACGAAGGCAGTCGCAGGATGAAATATAAGTCATTGGTGAATAGGTAGATAAGGACAATCACGGTAAGGCCTTGGCCGCCGCTGACAACACCCGAGGAATCGCGGGGCATGACAGAAGTGTCAGGCGGGGCATGACAAGAATGTCAGGTGGCTGGGGGTGGGGGACGGCAACCGACGGAGTGCCGCGACTGGGCCGTGACGTCGCCGGGCAGAGGCAATCCCCGCAGGGGACGGCAGACCGATAGCCACGGGCGCGAGCTCGTGGGAATGGCGGGGTCAAAGACGATTGAGCCCCCCCCGCAGGCACGCGTGTCAACTCAGGAGCTGATGCGCGCATTCACCTGCACCGCCAAGAAGCGGGAGTGCAAGGCTTGCAGTTCCGCGTTTACGCGGTCCGGATTGCGCGTGAAACCACGGGGAACGAAGACCGCCTGAAGGGCGTGTCGATTTAGCCGATGCAGCACCAAGACAGCCCGCGAGGACGCGGGCGCTCCAGTTCGGGTTGAGCACGAAACTTGGAGCGCCCGCGTCCTCGCGGGCTCTTGGTTTGAATAAACCGACAGACCCTGAAGGCGGGACTACGAGCCTGGGTCGCCGCTGCCCGACTATGCCGAGGTCGCCTGGGCGCCGTCGGTTGACTGAATCAAGCGGTACAACTGCCTTTCGCTGACTCCGAGGACTTCAGCGGCCCGCTTGCGGTTGCCGTCGCAACGCTTCAAGACGATATCAACGTGCCGTTTTTCCGCCTCGCGCAGGGACAGCATGGCGGGATCGACCCCGGCGCCGGGGTGCGCGCCCGGCAATCCCAGGTGCGGCAGGTTGATTTCGGTCGCGCCGGTCAAGCGCGCGGCGAAACAGGCCCGTTCGACGGTGTGAAGCAGTTCCCGGACATTGCCCGGCCACGAGTGCGCCTTCAAGGCTGCCTGTGCCGAGGCGGCGAATGGCAGCACCGTGTGCCGCGTGCCGCAGACCCGGTCGCGGAACGTTTCGGCCAAGGGCTGGATGTCCTCCGTCCGTTCGCGCAACGGCGGGACGGTCAGGCGGAAGACGACCAGGCGATGGTAGAGGTCTTCGCGGAACCGGCCCGTGGTCACGTCCTGATCGAGTTGGCGATTGGTGGCGGCCAGGACCCGTACGTCCACGGCCTTTTCCACGCGGCCGCCAACGCGGCGGAAGGTGCCGTTCTCCAGGAACCGGAGCAGGCGTGCCTGCACGGCGAGGGGCAGTTCGCCGATCTCGTCCAGCAGCAGCGTCCCGCCGTCCGCCACCTCGAGCATGCCGGGCCGCGCGTCCACGGCGCCGGTGAAGGCGCCCTTCTCGTGTCCGAACAGTTCTGAGTCGACCAGGTTCTCGGCCAAGCTGCCGCAGTCCAGGACGGTCAGGGGAAGGTCGCGGCGTTCGCCGTTGGCATGAATGAACTCGGCAATGACCTCTTTGCCGGTGCCGGTCTCGCCGTCGATCAGGACCGGCAGGTCGGTTTTGGCGAACCCCTCTGCCTGCTGCAGGATCTGCCGCATGGCCTGCGAACTGGCCACGATGTCCGTGGCGATGCGCACGCGGTGTTGTCGCTGCATCTCGCGATAGGCACGGTTTTGCCGGCTCAGGACGGCATTCTCCATGGCCCGCCGCACGACGGCTTCAATGTCGCCCAACCGGATCGGCTTGGCGACGTAGTCATACGCGCCGCGCCGCATCGCCTCGACCGCCGACTCGATCGCGGCCTGGCCCGTCAGAACCACGACCTGAACGAGCGGGTCGACCTGCTTCAGCGCGGTCAGCAACTCCAGGCCGTCCATCCCCGGCATGCGCAAGTCGGTGACAACGACGTCAATGTGCTGGGCTTGCGCCAGCTCCAGGGCTGCGGCGCCGGAACTCGCCGTCAGGGTGTCAAACCCCTGCGACTGGAGGTGTTCGGACACAGGCGCGAGAAAGCTCGTCTCGTCGTCCACCACCAAGACTCGGCCTCTGTTTCTCATACGGTTTCTTCCGCACTCCGACGGCTCGGGAGGCCTCTCGCCCTCCATCGTTTTCACTCTCACGATCAGACCTGGAGGGCAAGCGGCATGCGAGCCGTCCACCTAATGAGGCGCAACCCTTGCGCATTCCTGAACACTGAACACCGCTAAACGCACCCGCACACCAGGCGACGGTTTAGCCCGCGAGACGCGGGCGGGGGCACCCCTTTCCGGTGCCCTGGCCCTGCCACCGCTACACGGCGTCGAGCACATTGCGCACCGTCGTCGCCATCTGCTCCGGGCTGCAAGGCTTGGCGAGGATCGCCCGAATGTTCAGCTCGCCCAGGCTTGTGGCGGAGATCGTCTCCGCAGAGCCGGAGTAGAGTATGATCGGCAGGTTCGGCCGGATGGCGAGGAGCCGCCGCGCCAGTTCGCTGCCGCTCAGGTGCGGCATGCCCTGGTCCGTGATCACCAGGTCAAAGTGGTCCGGCGACTGGCGGAACAGTTCCAGCGCTTCCAGGCCACTCATGCTGGTCGTGACCGAGTAACCGTGTTCCTCCAGCACGTCGCGGCCGTAGTTCGCCAACACCTGCTCATCCTCGACGAACAGGATGCGCTCGTTCCCGCCCAAGGCCGGCCCGGTCGTCGGTTTGGTCGATGGAGAGGACGCCTCGGCCGGAGGCAGCAGGACGCGGAACGTCGTTCCTTTGCCGACCGTGCTGTCCACGCCGATGGCGCCGCCGTGACTGCGCACAATCCCGTGCACGACGGCCAGCCCCAGCCCGGTTCCTTTGCCCTGTTCCTTGGTCGTGAAGAACGGATCGAAAATATTGCCCATGATTTCCGGGCGTATCCCCGTCCCCGTGTCGCTGACCGTCAGTTCGACATACGGCCCGGGCGCCAGGCCGGGAAAGGCCATGGCGGCTTTCTCGGCCAGGGTCACGGCCCCCAGGCCAATGCTCAGGACCCCGCCGTGCTCCTCCATGGCGTGCACCGCGTTGGTGCTCAGGTTCATCAGTACCTGGTGCATCTGCGTTGGGTCAGCCGTCACGGTGACCGGCGGACCTTCCGTGCGGAGGCGGACTTCGATGCTGGCCGGGACCGAGGCGCGCAACAGGTTCACCGCCTCCTTGACCAGCGGCTGCAGGGCCAGCGGCTCGCGTTGCGGCAGGTTCCGGCGGCTGAAGGTCAGGATCTGGCGCACCAGGTCGGCGGCCCGCAAGGCGTGGTGCAGCACCGCTTCCAGTCTCTCGCGGATCTCCGGGCGGTCAGCGGCCTTCCGCAGCGAGGTCTCGATACCCCAGACGATGCCCTGCAGGATATTGTTGAAATCGTGGGCAATGCCGCCGGCCAGCGTGCCGATAGCCTCCAGCTTCTGGACCTGCAGCAGTTGGGCTTGAAGTCCGCCGTGTTCCGCTTCCGCCCGCTTGCGCTCCGTAATGTCCTGAGCGGTTCCGCGAAGCCCGACGATCCGACCCTCTTCATCGCGTTTGGTTTCGCTGCGTGCGGTGACCCAGCGGCACGGCCCAGTCGTGTCGGCCAATTCCAAATCCAGTTCGTACGGTTCGCCGCTTTGCATGCTCCTTTTCACCGCCGCATCCAGGCGTGCCGCGCTTTCGGGCGTGTAAGCCTTCAGATGTTCCTCGTAGCCCGGCGGGCGTTGCCGCGGATCGATACCATAGACGCGGTAATACTCTTCGGACCAGGTGATCGTGTCGGTCTGCGCATCCCAGTCCCAACTGCCGAACCGGCCCAGGCGTTGCGCCTCCTTGAGTCTCGCTTCATTCTCGCGCAGTGCTCTCTCCACCCGCTTGCGCTCGGTGATGTCGCGTTCCGAACTCACGATCACCAGCTTGGGGCCGAGCCGCACAGCCTGGGCTCGGACTTCGACTTCGAACAGCGAACCGTCCTTGCGGCGGTGCTGCACGGTGAACATGGCAAGGTTACCGCTGACCAGTGCGGCGATCCGCTCCTTGTGCGCATCCGGTGCGGCATCGGGATCAAGGAAGTTGATCGGCTTGCCCAGCAGTTCGTCCCTCGAGTAGCCGTGCGCCTGGGCGGCGGCTTCATTCGCCTCGGCGATCACGGGGACTCCGTCCGCACCGACCTCCATCAGCATGATGTAGTCGCCGGACTGCTCAAAGAGCGTCCGGTATCGGGTCTCGCTCTCGCGCACCGCCGCCTCGGCCCGGTTGCGCTCCGTGACGTCGGTCAGGGAAACCACAACCTTAGAGAACGTCTTCTTGTGGCCCGGACACACCGACCATTGCACGATCACCTGCCGCGGTTCGCCGCTCAATGTCCGAACGACCGCATCGCTCACCATTTCCGTCTTGCCATTCCAGATGGCCACCAGTTCACGCTGGAACGCCACATAGGACTCGTGGGTGAACGTCTTGGTCAGCCCCGCGAGCAAGTCTTCCTTGCTGGTCGCTCCGTGCAGCACCAACGAGGCCGGGTTCACGTCAGCGATCCGAACCTGCTCCGCGCACTGTTGCACCACCTCGGGATGTTGACGGAAGTAGGCGTCGATGTCAGTAATGCCCTTCTCCCTGAGAGCGTCCAGCAGCGCCTTCACGGCCGAGAAGTCCTCTTCCCACAGGGACACAGGCGAGTTCTCGAACACCAGGCGGAACCGCTCTTCGCTTCTCCTGAGGGCCTCTGCGGCGCGGTTTCGCTCGGTCGTGTCACGTTCGGCCGACAGCATGATCGTTTTCTCGCCGACACGCACGAGGGTGACGCGGACCTCGACATCGAAGAAAGACCCGTCACGGCGCCGGTGGCGCGTGTTGAAGAGGGCCACGCCTTCGCTTTCGAGGGCCCGAGCTCTCTGCGATATGGCGTCGGGCGAGACCTCGGGGTCAAGGAAGGCGATGGGCTTGCCCAGCAGTTCCTCGCGCGAGTAGCCGTGCGCGCTCAACGCCTTCTCGTTGGCGTCGATAATGACCGGAGCGCCGTGCCGGTCCGCCTCGAAGACCAGGAAGTAGTCGCCGGCTTGCTCGAATTGGGCCCGGTATCGCGCCTCGCTCTCCTGCAACGCGCCCAGCGCGCGGCGGCGATTCTCCTCCGCGCCCAGCGCGGTGGCGATGATGCTGAGAACCTGTTGGTCCTCTTCGCTCAAATCCACGGGCGCCTGGAAGACGGCGCACAGGGACCCGACCGCCTCGCCGCCGCACCGGACGGCGACACCGATGTACGTTTTCAACCCGTACTTGGCGACATTCGGGTCGGTTGTGGCGTAGGGAGTTGAGGCCAGGTCGCGGATGACGACCGCGGCGGTCCCGGGTTTCTGGATGACGTCGTAGCAGATGTGTCCGTCCGGCTTGTCGGTCGGCACGTAGTCGGGGGGCGTCTGCCAAGTGCCCAACGAACAGAGCATTCCCTTGTCGAGCCGGTTGTACAAGGCGCAGGTGGCGCCGAGTTGTTCCCCGCACAGCCGTGTGAGCCGCTCCACGTTGGTGAGGTAGTTTGCCCCGAGGCCGACCAGGCACTCGTTGATTCGGGCCAACCGGTCTCTGCTCTTGCCCTGGACTTCCCCCGCACGCTGGCGCCCAGCAAGAACCGGCTCGAGCCCCATGAGCCCGAGAAACAGGAGCAAGGACAAGGCCAGCCCGACCCACTCATTGGCCGGGTCGACGGTGTAACCAGGTGTGGCAGACACCAGGTGAAACAGCGGAATCAGGCGCCGGACGCCCATCAGGAAGAGGGCCACGGCGATGAATATCCAGGCGTACGTCCTGCCGGTCACTCGGGCCAGTCGCAAGGCGCAGAACGTCGCCGCGAACTGCAGGAGTGCCGATAAGGCCAGTATGAGAATGACGAACATGCCCGCCCTCTCGTCACCATTTCCCTGCGCCCTCGGCATCCATTTCCGAGGCAGAACCGATGCCTGCGGCGGTCGTGGGTGGAGCTCTCAATCGGTTCGGAAATAGAGATTTACGCGTACCGTCGTGGCGACACTTCGCTTCCCTTGAATGGAACCCTGACCGCGCCGATATCCCGGATCCCAAGGCGCATTGCATCATTCAACACTACGTGGACCATACACTCGCCGATTGCGCTTTTCCAATCTGCGACCCAGTCGGTGGTGATGCGTCAGCGCCCCCCGGCCGGCGGACCGGCCGATCATAGGTTGGTGTTACTCGCGGGCTGCGGCAGAGTGGCCGGAGCGGCTCGCTCCGGCACCCGCGGGAGCGAGCCCGCCACGGTGCCAGAACGACCCGGACAAACAGTGAGTAACACCCACACATGATCGGGCGCATCCGCCCGGGGGGCGCTGACGCATTACAGTCGGTGGCGGCGCCATTGCGGGACACCCCAACACGGGCTAACATACCGGACATGGACATTGAGCCGTCATGCCGCAAGGCCGTCGAAGCGTATCTCTGTGGTTTTCTCACCGCCGGACGCCTGGCGGCCATCGAACGGGTGCTGGCACAGCGAACCCGGTTTCTCACCGTGGTGCTGGAAGAGCTTTGCCATGCACCGAATGCCAGTGCCATCCTGCGCTCCTGCGAGTGCCTGGGGATCCAGGACGTGCACGTGATCAGCGAACGCAACCGCTTCCGGCTGGTGCGCGGCGCGTCGTCCGGCGCGGCCAAGTGGCTGACGCTGCGGCACTACTCCGCGGCGGGCGCGGACAATACCGCGGTGTGCCTGACGGCGTTGCGTGAGGTGGGGTACCGCATCGTGGCGACATCGCTGCAGCCGGGTGCAGTACCGGTGCAGGAGTTGCCCATGGACCGGCCCGTGGCTCTCTGTGTCGGCAACGAGGAGAACGGGATCAGCGACAAGCTCTACGGCATGGCCGAGGCGAGGGTGTTCCTGCCCATGTGCGGGTTCACCCAGAGCTTCAACGTCTCCGTGGCCACGGCGCTCTGCCTGCACAGCCTGACCGAGCGCTTGCAGCAAAGCGACATCTCCTGGCATCTGTCGAATGCCGCCCGCGACGAGCTGCGGTTCGAATGGATCTGCAAGAGCCTTCGACACCGCCGCCTGCTCGTCGAGCGGTTTTTAGCCGAACAGAAGGGGTCAGGCCTTGGCATTTGCAATTGCCCTGGCGGCAATTGCAAATGCCAAGGCCTGACCCCTGAATGACTGAAACGGGATACTCCGATGCCACCAGAGACGACATCCGCTTTCGCGCGACGGCTTGGCGAGACCGCGGCCGAGCTGCAGGCGCGGATCGTGCACTGCCTGGCGGCGGAATGGGATTGGATCGCCGGTTGCCTGACGGCGGAACACGGCCATCGGTTGCTCAGGCCGGTATTCACGCTCACCGACACGCGGGCGCTGTTTGGGACCTGGGAGGCCGCCACCCGCGAGATCCGGATCAGTCAGTCCCTGGCGATAGCGCATCCCTGGCGTTGCGTGGTGCGTGTCCTGCGCCACGAGATGGCACACCAGTTCGTGTCGGAGGTCCTGCGGGTGGCGGAGGAACCGCATGGCCCGGCGTTCCGAAATGCCTGCGCGCTGCTCCGGGCCGACCCGCGTGCGGCGACCGAGTGCGAACTCATCGAGGACGGACTGAGGCGAGACGGTGACGTTGGTGACGACCGGATCATGGTCAAGGTCAGGAAACTGCTGGCGCTGGCGCAGAGTCCGGTCCGGCACGAAGCGGAACAGGCCCTGGCCAAAGCGCACTGCCTCATCGCGCGCTACAACATCGATCTTCTTGCCCAAGGACGAGCCAGCGACTACCAGAGCATGTGTGTGGGGAAGCCCGCCATCCGTCGCGCTGCCGACCAGCAGTACCTGGCTCGGTTGCTCAGCGATTTCTACTTTGTGCAGTGCATCTGGATCCACACATTCTGCCCGGAACGGGGGAAGTTCGGGCGGATCCTCGAGATCACCGGCCGGTACGAGAACCTGCGGATCGCAAGCTATGTACACGACTTCATTGAGCGCTTTGTCCAGGTCGAGTGGGAACGCTATTCGGCCGGGCCGGCGCGGGGGCTGTCCAGGCGCCGGAGAACGGACTTCGCCGTGGGCATCCTGACCGGGTTCATCCGCAAGCTCGAGTCCGGTCGGGCAGGCGCGCCCGCCGGCCCCACTGAGTGCGAAGCGCTGGTCAAGGTTGAAGACACGCACCTGCGTGAACACTTCCGCCAGCGCTACCCCCGGATTCGGACCCTGCGCGGCAGCTCGCGGCAGGTGGACCGAGACGTGCTGCGGGACGGCCAGCGCATTGGCGACCGGCTCGTGATCCACCGCGGGGTCGAGACCGGCCGACAGGACCGGGGCCTCCTGCTCGACGCGTGAGTGGTCGGGCGGCGTACTCCCGATCTTTTCTCCCTATCTCCTTGTCGGCACGCGGGGCTTGAAATACGCCAAGCATAGGCTATTATATAATAGTATGAAAATGAGCCGCGGGCAACGACTGACTTTGCTGGCGCGCGTCAACGTCGGCGAGGAGGGCAATGGCTATGAAGAACCCGATGGACAGGCAGCTTGAAAATCGGCTTTCGGAACGCGCGATGGCGATTGGCCGCGAGGGCGAGACGGCGGCGTTTGGCGAGTTGCTGGACCTACTCGGTTCGTCGTCGGCGAATGCGCGCCGACTCTCGGCGTCGGCACTGGGCAAGTTGGCGTGGCTGGGCGTGGACCAGGCGGCTGCGGTGGCCGCCCTGGCGCCCGTGGCGCGACGTGATGTGCATCCGCAGACGCGGCAGTACGCCATCAAGGCGCTCAAAGCCTACGGTGTGGCGGCGCAGGGGTGCCTGCACGACCTGCACGACATGGCGCGGAACCCCGCGGAGAAGGACTATGTGCAGCGCGATGCCGCCGCCGCGGCAGCGTTCATTGAGGAAGCGGTCCGGGTCGCCGCATCGGCGGCCGAGCACCACTGCCAGCGCTGCAGCGCCCGGGTGACGGCGGACGAGTACGCACGGTCGCAGCAGGCCTTCCAGCGTCCGTTCTGCGACCGGTGCTTTGACGAGGTGTTCCTGGCGCGGCGCAACTTCGAGATGCAGGTTGAGATCAACAAGACCATTGCGGCGCGCGACGGCACCGTGGTGCAGTCCGAGGGTGAGCGGCGCATTGCCGACTGGCTGATCGCACGTGGCCTGACGTACCGCTACGATGCCAAGTTCCGCATCATCGCGGAGTTCCAGATACGGCCCGACTTCTACCTGCCCGAGTTGGACGTGTACGTCGAGTACTGGGGGCTCGATACGCCGCAGTACAAGATGAGCATGTACAAGAAGCAGACGCTCTACCAGCAGGAGGGCAAACGCCTCGTCTCGGTCTATCCGCGAGACTTGCCGGGCTTGGATGGTCTCTTGTCGGCCAAGTTGCGCCACTTCGGGTTTGCGCCCTGACTGGCTTCGCTTCGCTCGCCGACGTCAAGATCCTTCTGTACGGGTTGGACGGCATCGTGAAGTAATGCGTCAGTCGCGGGTGGAGGGTTGGGGGTGGCTGCCCAAAGTGGCGGGAGCGGCTCGCTCCGGCACCCGCGGGAGCGAGCCGCTCCCGCCACTTTGCCGGAACGCTCTGACGCAAGCGAGTAACGTCCTCACATGATCGGGCGGTATCCGCCCGGGGGCCGCTGACGCATTACATCGTGAAGCGTCCACGCCTTGACGCCGTGCACGATGACGTCTATCGTTTGCAGCCGGCAGGTGTTCGCGCCTGCCGTCGCCCTGGTCCCGCCTCGGCGGACTTCGCAACGGGCTGGCTACGGAGGGTCCTTGGAATGAGAAATCTCGCGATTGTCCTGGCGGCGTGCAGCGGGTTTGCGTACGGCACCGATGTGCAGCCGATCGGGCACTGGGCGTTTGACGAAGGCGGGGGGATGGTGATTTTCGACGACTCGGCCCAGGGCGCGAACGGCGTCATGGGCGGCGGCACGTCGTGGGTGACGGGGCCGTTCGGCGGCGCAGTGCAGCTCGACGGCACGTCGAGCGGGATCGTCAGCTTTGCGATCCCGAAGGAGCGGCAGTTCGGGACGGGCAGTTTCACGGTCTGCTGCTGGTTCTGCCCGACCCGGCTTGACATTGACTCGCAGTACCAGACCCGGCGCCTGTTTGGGTTCGACAACTGGCCGTCGATGCACGTTTATGTCGATGTGCAGGCTTCCGGCGCCGTGTCCTTCTCGATGGGGCACCAGCCGGAAGGCCAGGCGAAGACGGGCGGCGGCGCCGGGTCGAAGACGCTGGCCCGGGTGAACGAGTGGAGTCACGTCGCGGCCGTGTGCGACCGTGAGAGTCGTAAGCTACTCGTGTACCTGAATGGTGTACTCGAGGGCGAAAGCAGCCTGTCCGCGGAGTTCAACGGCGACCTGGTGGCGGACAGGCCGATGACGCTGGGTTCGGGCTGGCAGAGCTTCTGCGGTCTTGTCGGTGAACTCAAGATGGTCCGCGGCGCGGTCAGCGCAGCGGACATCAGGTCGGACCACGACGCCACCCGTGCAGGGTACGCAACGCCGCTGGCGGCGCCGGCGGTCGTCCCGCCACGGGACGCGGCGCCACTGGAGTACTTCGTCGCGCCGCGGGGTAACGATGCGTGGAGCGGCACACTGCCCGAGCCGAATGCAGCGGGCACGGATGGTCCCTTCCGCACGGTTGCGAAGGCTGCCGGGATGGTGCAACCCGGCGACACCTGTTCGTTGCGCGCCGGCGTGTACCGCGAGGTGCTGAAGCCGGCCGCTTCGGGGACGGCAACCGCGCCGATCACGTTCCGGAACCACAACAGCGAAAAGGCCGTGCTGAGCGGCCTGGAGCCGGTGACGGACTGGCGGGATGAAGGTAACGGCCTCCACTCCGCGCCCCTGCGCTGGTCCATGGACCACATGAACCAACTCTTTGCCGACGGCATCATGCTGACCGAGGCGCGCTGGCCGAACAACACCGGTACGCTGCTGCAGCCGACGCGCGCCGTCGCGGCCGCAGGTACGGTCAACACACTGACCGACCCAAACCTCCCCGGGGACAACGACTTCTGGAAGGGCGCCTGGCTCTGGTGCGCCGGCGGCGCCTGCTGGCACTGCTGGGCGCGCAAGGTCACGGCGTTCGACGCGCAGACCAAGACGCTGACGTTCGAGCCAGCGTTCAAACCGGACGACCACTGGTACGTGCCGCGCAAGGGCAACCTGTACGCGTTGCTGGGGACGCGCAACGCGCTGGACGCCGAGGATGAGTGGTGGTTTGATCCGGCGCAACGGCGCGTCTACCTCAAAGCACCCGTCGGCAAAACCCCCAATGCGCTGGCTATCGAGGCGAAACAGCGGGTCACGGTGATCGACCTGCGCGGCCGCTCGCACGTCCGTCTGGTCGGGCTCGCGTTTTTGGGCGGCGGCTTGATGACGGATGCGAAATCTTCCGACCTGCTGCTGCAAGGGTTGAAGGGCGAGTACACCGGGCACTCGTACCTGCAGGACGTCAGCGGCACCGGGTCGGTTGCCGTCAATGGCAAGCGCATCGATGTGATCGGGTGTGAGTTCAGCAACTCGTCCACCACGCTGCTGCGGGTGGACGGGGAGCAGAATCGCGTCGTGAACTGCTATGTCCACGAGGGCGACTACGCCGGCATGTGGAGCGGCACGGTGGTGCTGCGCGGGCGCCGGCACGTGATCAGTCGCAACACGTTCCGGGACTCGGGCCGCGATCTGATCTCGACCGGCGGCCTGGGCGAATCCATTGTCGAGTACAACGACCTGTCGCACGCCGGTTGGCTGACGCACGACCTGGGCATGACCTACGGCCACACGACCGATTTTCTGAACACCGTGTTTCGGTACAACCGGGTGCACGACAACGTGACGGCGGCGTGTTCCCTGGGCATCTACTTCGATCACCTGAGCATGAACGTGATCGTGCACCACAACCTGATCCGGGGCACCAAGAACGACCCGGTGCGATTCAACAATCCGTCGTTCTTCTGCCTGTCGTTCCACAACACCGCATGGCACACGGGTGACACGGGCACGTTCGACCACAGCAAGCGCAACGACCTGTTCGGCACGCGGTTCTACAACAACGTTCTCAACGGCAAAGTGCGGCTGCCGGCGCACGTGTTCCTGGCCGGCAACGCGGTGACGGATGATCCCGGGTATGTCGACCCTGCCGCGGGCCGGTTCGAACTCAAGCCGGATTCGCGCGCCATCGATGCGGGTATTCCGCTTGCGGGCATCAACGACGGCTGGGCAGGCGCGGCGCCAGACGCAGGCGCGCTCGAGTTCGGCCAACCGGCGTGGGTGGTGGGGCACGATTTCGCCAACCCGCCGCCGATTCCGGAGTGGGCGCCGGTGAACGTGCCGTACATGAACGGCGTGTTCAATTCCTGCTTTGAGTACGGGCTCGAAGCCTGGCGCATGACCGGTGCGGGCAAGGCCAGGACCGTGGCCGGCAACGGTTGGGGCAACGGCTGGGGCCGTGGCGACCCGGAACCGACCGGCACGTGCAAGGCGGAACTCGAGCTTGGCCCGGGGCTCGACGGCGTCGAACAGACGGTCTCCGGGCTGTTCCCCGACACCTGCTACACGCTCTCGGGTTGGTTCAAGATTCCGGTGGCCGGAGAGAAGGTAGCGCTGGGCGTGCGCGAGTTCGGCGGCGTGGAACCGGAACTGACATGCGAGACCGACAGCGCGGTCTGGAAGCGGCTGACGGTCGAGTTCAAGACGGGGTCAGCCAGTACGTCGGCGGTCGTGTCCCTGCGCAAGACGTCGGACGGCGCCGGACTCGTGCGCTGCGACAATGTCGGGCTGCCGCGGTTGCCCAAGGGTTCCGACTGGGAGCGGCCGCCGGCGCCCGAGCCGCCACCGAAGAAACTGCAGGCAGCCGTTCTGCCGCCGCCGTTCACGGTAAAGCGCGTGGCACAGCCGGTGACGATCGACGGCAAACTGACACCGAGCGAGTGGCCGGACGGCGAGTTGCCGCTGAAGCAGAGCCCGAACCGCGAACTGCTCGAAACGCCGGCGTGCGTCGGCCGGGTCTGCCACGACGGCAGTACGCTCTACGTCGCCGTGACGGTGCCGGTGAAAGATGCAGCTGCGCTGAAGCGCGGCAAGGCGTGGGGTACGGACGACGGCGTCGAGATCTGCTTCGTTGACGCGAAAGGCGCGTTGCCGGTGTTCAGCTACGCGGTGCACGGGTTCTGCGGCGGCGCCTGCGAGAGTGTCACGGATGGGAAAGCCACGCCGGAAGCGGCCGCAAGGCTCGGGCGCGAGGTGCGCTACGCGGCCGCGGTCGAGGGCAACACGTGGACGGGTGAGTGGGCCATCCCGCTCGCCGCGGCCGACACCGGTATCGCGCCCGGCATGCGCCTGCCGTTCAACCTGTGCGTGTTCCGCAGTGAGAGCAATGAATGGATACTCTGGGCCGGCACGCTCGGCCCCGCCTGGCAGCTCGAGAACGCGGGCACGATCATCTTCGAGTGACGCGGATTGTAATGCGTCAGCGGCCCTCGGGCGGCGGACGGACCGGTCATACCGAGGTGAAACTGGCGACGACGCTTCCGGAGCCCGCGAGGACGCGGGCGC
>MHBL01000214.1 GCA_001803235.1 Lentisphaerae bacterium RIFOXYA12_64_32 | reverse complement strand
CTGCTTCACCACCGGCACAAGGCCGGTGGGGTCGCCAAGCCGCCCTTATTGCACAGGTCGTCCTTTTTTTGCCGAAAACTCTTGCATTTTCCCGAAAGTAGTATTATGGTACTTATATAATAATAAAGGAGGCGATGGTGAAAGGAATGCTCAGGATATCGGACGCGGCGTCGATCGGGATGCACGCGATGATCTACATGGCCGCGTGGCCGGGGCGGCTTCTGGCAACCGCTGAGGTTGCGGAGGCATTGCACGTATCCGAGGCGCACCTGTCCAAAGTGCTGCAGCGTCTGCATCGCGTCGGGCTCGTGGAGGCGGTGCGGGGGCCGAAGGGCGGGTTCCGGCTGACCGTTGCGCCGGAGGAGTGCACCCTGCTGCGGGTGTTCGAGAGCATCGAGGGACCGCTGGTGGAATCCACGTGTCTGCTGGGACTGCCGAAGTGCGACGCCTCGGACTGCTGTTTCGGCGGTGTCCTGGCGCAGGTGAACCGGATCGTCCACGAGCACCTGGCCTCAACGCGGTTGAGCGACGTGAGCCGGATTTTCGGGAGAGTTACAGGAGAGAAGCGATGAAACGCAAGATTGTCAGCATTGACGAAGAGAAGTGCAACGGCTGTGGCCAGTGCGTAGAGGCGTGCCATGAAGACGCGATCCAACTGGTGAACGGCAAAGCGCGGTTGGTGAGCGACGTTTACTGCGACGGGCTGGGCGCGTGTTTGGGCGAGTGTCCCCAGGACGCGATCAAGATCGAGGAGCGCGAAGCCGTGGCGTTCAGCCTCGATGCGGTCGAGGCCCGGAAGAAGGCGGCTGAAGAGGAGAAGGCGCCGTGCGGGTGTCCTGGGATGCGGGCGGTGCAGCTCCCGAAGCGTGCGAAGTCCGCAGCCACGCCGGGCGGGCCGAAGCCGGCGCAGGAGTCGGCGCTGGAGCAGTGGCCGATTCAACTGCACCTGGTGCCGGTCGAAGCGCCGTACTGGGACGGTGCGGACCTGTTGATCGCGGCGGACTGCGTGGCGTTCGCGTACGGGCCGTTCCACTCGGACCTGCTCCAGGGGCGGCGGCTCATTATCGCGTGTCCGAAGCTGGACGACACGTCGGAGTATGTCGAGAAGCTGGCGGCGATTCTGTCGTCGAACGATATCCGGAGCATCACGATCGCGCACATGGAGGTGCCGTGCTGCCTCGGGCTGGTGCGGTTGGTGCAGGCGGCCGTAGCGCAGGTGGCGGACAAGAGCATCCCGGTTCAGGAGGTGACGATCGGCATCGGCGGCGACCGGCGGTGAGAGCGGGGGTTTTTCACCCCCGCACCCCCGACCAAGGGGCGTGATTCACTCCCCTTGGAACCCCTCGGTGTTGCCGCCGGGATCGCGGGGGCGCAGCCAGCCCCCGCGATCCCGGCGGCGAAGCCGCCCGCCGCGTCGATCCCGCTCAGGCGGGAAGGCGCGGCGGAGAAAGAGGACGGCGGCGTGATGTGAGAGGGGCAGGCGCGCAGGTATAGCGGTGGCGCTTTCGGGACCCAGGGTTTCTTGGAGAGTTGAAACAGGCAGAGGGCACGGACTGAAGGAAGGTAGTACGGACAGAGGTCTGTCCATCAACAGAAAAAGGAGGAATCGGGAATGAGCAGCATGTTTTGCTACCAGTGTGAACAGACGGTGAAGGGCACGGGGTGCGTGGAGAGCGGTGTGTGCGGAAAGGACCCGAAGACGGCGCGCCTGCAGGACGCGGTTATCTACGCCGTGAAGGGGGTGGGGCAGTACGCGCACCGGGCCCGGGCGCTGGGCGCGGTGGATGCGGAGGTGAACGTCGCGACGGTCGCGGCGCTGTTCACGACCGTCACGAATGTGAATTTCGACCCTGAGCGTGTCGTCGCGGTGCTGCGGACGACCTTGGCGGCCCGCGACAAGGCCAAGGCGCTGTACGAAGGCGCATGCCGGAAAGCGGGCAAGACGCCCGAAACCCTGAGCGGCGCGGCAACCTGGTGTCCGGGGGCGGACCTCGATGCTCTGGTCCGCACTGGAGCGGAGACGGGAATCGACGCGCGGCGCGCCACGTTGGGTGACGACGTCACCGGCTTGCAGGAGTTGCTGATATACGGGCTGAAGGGCGCGGCGGCGTACATGGACCACGCGCACGTCCTCGGCAAGGATGACGACAGCGTCCACGCATTCTTCCACGAAGCGCTTGCCGCCCTGGGTGACGGCCTGACGGACGCCGGTGCGTTGACTGGGCTGTGCCTGCGCTGCGGCGAAGCGAACCTCAAGGCCATGGCGTTGCTGGACGCGGCGAACACGGGGACCTACGGGCATCCGGTCCCGACCCCGGTCCGGATCACGCCGGTGAAGGGCAAGTGCATCCTGGTTTCGGGGCATGACCTGAAGGACTTGGAGGTGTTGCTGCAGCAGACGGAAGGCAAGGGTATCAATGTCTACACGCACGGCGAGATGCTGCCGACGCACGGCTACCCGGGGCTGAAGAAGTACAAGCACCTGGTCGGCAACTACGGCGGCGCCTGGCAGGACCAGCGTGCGGAGTTCGACGCGTTTCCCGGCTCTATCCTGATGACCACCAACTGCATCCAGCGACCCAAGGACGGCTACAAGGGCCGCATCTTCACCTCCGGACTGGTGGCTTGGCCGGGCGTGACGCACATTGGCGACCGAAACTTCAAGCCGGTGATCGACGCGGCGTTGGCCGCGCCGGGGTTTGCGGAGTCCGCACCTGAGAAGACGATCCTGGTCGGGTTCGGGCGCAACGCGGTGCTGGGCGTGGCGGACACGGTGATCGGGGCGGTGAAGAGCGGAGCGATCAAGCATTTCTTCCTGATCGGCGGCTGTGACGGGGCCAAGTCGGGTCGCAACTACTACACCGACTTTGCTCAGGCGGTGCCGAAGGACTGCGTCATCCTGACCTTGGCCTGCGGCAAGTACCGGTTCAACAAGCTCGACTTCGGCACCATCGGTGGCATTCCGCGGTTGCTGGACATCGGGCAGTGCAACGATGCGTACTCCGCAGTTCAGATCGCGGTGGCGCTGGCCGGTGCGTTCAAGTGCGGGGTGAATGACCTGCCGCTGTCGATGGTCCTGTCCTGGTACGAGCAGAAGGCTTGTGCGATCCTGCTGACGCTCCTGCACTTGGGTATCCGCAACATCCGGCTCGGGCCGACGCTGCCGGCGTTTGTGACTCCGGCGGTGCTGAAGGTGCTGGTCGAGAAGTTCGCCATTGCCCCGACCACGACGGTCGAACAGGACCTGAAGGCGATGCTGGCGAAGTAAGTCGAGGAAAGTCTATCGCGCAATTGCCCCGGTCAGGCGGGAAAGCCTGGCCGGGGCTTTAGCCGCTGGGCGGCTATGCTTGACAGGCCTCCCCGCATCGAGCCACCTGAACGCCCGCACCTGCAGCCGTTAGACACTCGCAGAAGACGCTGGGGTGATGCCGCGGCCCTATGGAATGCGGTGTCGCGCCGCCCGCCGCGGACCTGCCACCGCGCTCCATCGTGCTGCGGCGCCACCCGAGCTGACTCCCTGCGCCTCCTCACCCTCTCATCCTACGCCGCCCGCCGCTGCCCATCCTTGACCGCCTCGACCAGAACCAGCAGTGTACCGTTTCCCCGGGGCGTTGGGGATCCGGCCAGCTCGCGCTTGTCATCGTACACGGCCGGTCTCTCAGGCCGGTCAGTCTGACGAGTTCGGCGACGTCGGCCAGGCCCGGGAAAACACATCTTGAACTATTTCTTCACCAACGACAAGAACTGTCGTCTTGACCGCGTGTATAGTCCTGACATCCCGCAATAGGGCTATTCACTTGACTCAACCAACCGCTATCCGGGTCGTGCATGGCCACGGGGGCTGGCGTGACATCCGAGTAAAGTGGCGGGACCGGCTCCGGCTTCGTGCAACCACTTCGCCGGGACACGTCGGTCCCGCGGATGTCGGAGCGAGCCGCTCCGACCACTTTGCGCGAGAATCCCTGCAACGTGTCGTGGGTTGAGTCAAGTACATAGCCCTATCCCGCAATGACTGGGCTTTGCTGTCCACAGGAAGACGGACGGCGAGGAAGGGGTGATGACCATGGGAACGCCACGGGGCAAACTTGGGCAGACGCACCGGCTCGTCGAACTGGTCGGGGCGATGAAGCGCGGCGCGTACCCGAATACCGCCGGGCTGGCGCGTGTCCTTGGCCGCGTCCACGGCCAACGCGCCGTGTGCCACCGCACTCTGCAGCGCGACATGGATGTCCTCCGGCGCCGGTACGGGGCGCCCGTCGAGTACGACCGGGTCCGGCGCGGCTACTACCTCACCGATCCGGACTGGACGTTCCCGCTGGAAGGACTCCGCGGCGAACTACTCTATGCCAGCCTGCTCGGTGGCACGCTGTCCGCGAAACTGATGCCGCCACCCTTGGGCATGGACCTGGAACGGGCGATGCAGGCGCAATTGACGGCTGCGGACCCCGACGAGATCGATCCCGACCTGCTCAACGCCGTGGTCTTCGCCACCGGCGCCACGCCCCGGATCGACCCCAAGGTCTTCGACGCCGTGCATCGGGCCTGGCGGCAACGGCGCCGGCTCCGGATCGAGTACGAGGGCGCCCATGACCAGCCGGCGACGCCGCGCGACATCGACGTTCACGCCCTGTTCCTGTCGCAAGGCGCCTGGTACGCCCGGGTCTACTGCCATCTCCGCAAGGCGCCGCGCAGTCTGGCCATCCACCGTATTCGCAACGCGGTCATGCTCGACGCCGGGTTCCGGCGCGACCGCGCCTTGATCGCCGAGGTGCGCACCGGCCGCGTTTTCGACTACGAGCGGGTCAGGAACGTGGTCCTCGACTGCAGTCCGGAAAAGGCCCAGGTCATCGGCGAACGCGAATGGTTTCCGGGCCAACGCATTGAGCGGTTGCCAAACGGCGGCCTGCGCCTGCACCTGCCCGAAGTCCCGCGCCCGGACCTCGTCTACTGGGTCATGTCCTACTGCGGCCACTTGACGGTGCGCAGTCCGCGGGAACTGATCGAAGAAATCGCGACTGCGGCACGATGGATTCTGGCCGAGCACCGAGACCGGTCGGGCAGGCGCGTCACGCCGCAGCCTCGGCGCCAACGCATGGCATCAGGCCGGCCGGTCCGGAAAGCGTAGGTTGGGCCTTGCACGAACGGTGTCAGCGCGGCATCTTCTCCCTTGGGAAGAAGGTTCCCCGCGACGACATGACACTCGGTCCGGCCCGATGTGGGCAACCAGGGCCGAAGATGGGTTTCGCTGCGCCAACGGGAAGACGCAGCCTGGGAGAAAGGGAGACAGAGGTCATGCAGCCATCCTTCGATAACTGGTTCGAAACGGTTACCGACCACAAGCGACACGAGTGGCAAGCCACTCTGGCCCAAGATTCGGTGTGCCGTTCACGACTCATCCGCATCCCCACCGGTCTGGGCAAGACCTTGGGTGTCATGAGTACCTGGCTTCACAATCGAGTTGTTCGCCAGGACGACGCATGGCCGCGCCGCCTCGTCTGGTGCCTGCCCATGCGCGTGCTGGTCGAGCAGACGGAAGCGGAAGCACGTCGGCTCGTTGAGGCCATGGGACTGCGCTGGGACGAACACGGTGATCACACCGGCAAAGTCGGCGTGCACCTGCTGATGGGCGGCACCGACACCGGCGACTGGCACCTGTACCCCGAGGAATGCGCCATCCTCATCGGCACCCAGGACATGCTCCTCTCCCGCGCCCTCAACCGCGGCTACGCCAGTTCCCGCGCGCGCTGGCCCATGGAGTTCGGACTGCTCAACAGCGACTGCCTCTGGGTGATGGATGAAGTGCAGCTCATGGGGCCAGGGCTATGGACATCCGGGCAACTCGATTGGATGCGGAATGACCGCTTCGGAACCCTGTTCCCCTGCCACACCTGGTGGATGAGCGCCACCAACAGCGCCGGCTTTCTGGACACGCTCGACCGTCAGACCGCCAAGATGCGACTGCCTGACGAACTGTCGTGCAGTGTAGACCAAGTTCCCCAGGGACTTCGGGGGGCTCGCCGACCGTGCCGCATGTGGCAACCACCGGTCCAGAAAGGAAAGGGGAAGCCCAAGAAGCAGAAGATGTCGCCCGACGAGTTCCTGTCCTTGCTGGCTGGCGCGGTAGGGGAAAATCACCTTGCTGGTACGCTATCCTTGGTGGTCTGCAACCGCGTCAAGACAGCGCAGGACATCTACCGCCTGCTCAATACTCGCGGTTGCGGTGGGGCGGAACTGGTGTTGCTGACTTCCCGGTTCCGGCGAGGTGACAGAGAGGTCCATACGAAACGGCTGCTGTCGTTCGAGGCCAACAGGAAGGCGGGAAAGGTCCAGGGGGGGCCGGGGCTCATCTGCGTGGCTACGCAGGTAGTCGAAGCCGGAGTGGACATCTCCGCCACCCGTCTCTGGTCGGAAGTTGCACCATGGCCGTGCTTGGTGCAACGCATGGGACGCCTCAACCGAGATGGCCGGTCCAACGAACATGCCCAAGCGGTGTTCTTCGAGGTCCCGCAAGCGGGCGGCGAACGGAAAGCGACTGACCGGATTGGCCCCTACGCGGCTGACGACGTCAACCTCGGAAGGAGTCTGGCGGAGAGGCTCTGTCAGGTTCATGGCGCCTCGGATGGGACCGTGCCGGCCTTGGAGGCACTCGCCCGAGTCAGCCATTCCTGCCAGGCCGATGTCGACAGGGCCTTGGCCCCGAAACCCGAACCGTTCCCTCGTGCAATCGATGTGCATGGACTGTTTGACACGGAACCGGACCTCTTCGGTGGCTTCACGGACGTGAGCCCGTTCATCCGAGGGCAGGACGAGCAAGCCGACGTCACCGTGTTCTGGCGCGAGTTCAATCCCGCGAAACCCGCAATGGTTCCGGGCGATGCACTGACTGGGCCAGCGTTCGACAGCGATGAAGGCTGCTCGGTTGCCGTTCACCGCCTGCGAGGGTTCCTTGATGAGACGAACCAGGCTTGGGTTTGGGGCGAAGCGGAAGGATGCTGGCGGGAGATTCGTGGGGCCGACGTCTGTCCCGGGATGGTGGTCCTGCTGCCACGTTCTGCAGGGGGCTACAGCGAGGACATCGGGTGGACCGGCACCCCCGCCGACAAGCTCACCACCGCTTCGGCCCCAGGCCCGTTCGAGGAGGCGTTTGCCGCCGACCCGCCCACAGAACAGGGCTTCTGGGTGATGATTCCGGACCACCTGGCTGACGCGGTGAGCGCCGGACAGCAAATCCTCGAGAGGCTTGGCCTCGGCGTTGCGCGTCCGTTGGTCGCCCAAGCGGTCGCCCACGCTATCGCTCACCACGACATCGGCAAGGCGCTGTTGCCGTGGCAGAATGCCCTTCCCCTACCACGTCCGAAGATGGACACGGCGGAACCGTGGGCCAAGGCGCCCCTTCTCTTTGCCGTCGAACCCGGCACGTGCGATCTGCACCCGGATGCTGTCGAATCCGTGTTGTCGCGTGCGGAAGTCCGCTTCCTGCGCTGTCCCGACGCCTCCCCGGCGCTCAAGGGAACGAGAATACTGTGGCAGACCGACAGGCCGGTTGTCGATTCCGTGGCAAGCCGGCCTCGCACGGCAATCGAGAACCTGCCGGGTCACCCTCGTGCGTACATGGTGTCTTTCCGGCCTGGGTTGCGGCACGAATTGGCATCCGGGTTGGCACTTTGGCATCAGTACTTCAGGGAAGGTGGTAACTTCCCCGCCCTGAGCATCTACCTTGCCACAACGCACCATGGGAAGGTCAGGACGATCCTCACGGCGCGGAACTTGGCGGGCGACGACGTGTGCGGCATACCCTTGAACACCGGGCCGTTGCCCTGGCAAGGGGGCATGCCGATGGACTTCGCGTGTGTGGTCGACGGTTGCGCTGGCGCCTTCACACCGGACGGCACGGGTTTCGTGTCTGAGTCTCCGGGCTGGACGGCGCTGGTGGCAGACCTTCTGGGCGGCTGGGAAGCACGTCCCCCAGACCCGGTCCGGCTGGCCGTGCGGGATAACGCAGAACCGGCACACCTAGGGCCGTTCGCCCTGGCATACCTCGAAGCGGTTGTCCGGTGCGGTGACGCCCGGGCGAGTCGGAATCCGTCGAGGAAGGTTCCTGTCGGAGGGAGCGAATCATGAACCGCGAGACTTGGCCCGTACTGCCGCTTCCCGGCCTCACACTGGATTACCTGGGGAACTACCTGGCTGCACTCGGCCTGCTTCGTCTGGCAACACGGAAGTGGCCGACGGTCCGGGCCTGTTGGCAGGCGGACCATCTCAGTCTGGTGAACGGCCCGCAGGACGCCCAAGCTCTGGTGGATCACTTGGTGGAGGTCGCATCCGCAGGTTCGTGGACGGAGTACGAGAAGGGTTGGGACACTGCACAGAAAGCCGACACGAAGGCGAAGTCCGCAACCAACGTGGCGCGGTGGCAGGCCCGGGACGCGAGGGAACAACTCCTACCCATGTTCCATGCCCACTTGGTTGCCGGGCAACGATTGGGGTTCAACCCCCTGCTGGGAACCGGGGGTAATGCTGGCAAACGGAGCTTCAGTAAGGGGCGGAGCAAGGCCGCAGGGGCTCTCCGCGGCGGCAACAAGGCATGGAAGCCCGAAGCCATCGCCTCTGACGCCCTTGCGTTTCTTTCCGGATCCCCCTGTCAGTGCCTGGCCGATTTCGGCGCCGCCTGTTGGTTCAGCGCTGCCAACAAGGCGTTCAACAGTGGGGTGCAGCGACCGTTCCGGGATGGTCAAGTGACGCCGTGGGCCATGGTTCTTGCGTGCGAGGGGCTCCCCTTGCTTAGCGGTGCGGCTTGCCGTCGCCTTGGGACTGCCGGGAAAGGCCGAGCCGCATTCCCGTTCGTCGTTGCCGCCGCTGCGCCCCTGAACGCTTCTGACGCAGGTCGCGTGATGGCGGAAACATGGCTTCCGGTATGGGACCGGCCGATGGGTCTTGATGAAGTCTCGGTCCTGTTCCGGCGTGGACGTGCGGAGTTGCAGGGCCGGGCGGCAACCACCGCACCGGCATTCTCCGCGGCCATCGTTCACTGCGGCGTGGACGCAGGGGTCAAGGAATTCAGGCGGTTTCTCCTCCTCCACACAACCAGCGAGCAGACGTTCGAATCTCGTCTCGCCGACGTAGTTCCTGTGCGGGACCGTCGAGACCAGACGATGACCCGAGTAACCGGTGCCATGATGAGACTCAGGGATTCGCTTCCCCCGGATCGCAAGAAAGGCGATCGCTGGATTGTCGCCGGCCTGCGTGGCCCCGTTGACCAAGCGCTCATCGAGTTCGCTGCACGGCCTTGTGCCGAGAACGCCTGTGCGTTGACCGATGCGGCGGTCACGGCACTCCGCAAGGTGGATCGGAACAGTGGGCACCGGAAGAAGAAGGTCCGGTTCAGCCTTCTGCCACCCGAATGGGCTCACCACCTGGTCGGCTCAGACCCGTTGACCCCGGAGATACGCCTGGCACTGGCGCTTGCGTCGATACGCCCGACGTGGAAGGATTCGTCTTCGCGCCCCAAGATGGTCACCGCGCCGTTCCTGGGTTACTGGCTCGGGGCGGAACCCCGCGGCAGATCAGGAGCCTGGATGATCCCGGAGTCTGTGCCGTTCCGTCGGGTCTGGGGTGGTAGCGATCTCACGGGTAACCTGGTGGCTGTACTCCGACGGCGACTTGTTGAGGAAGCGCCAAAGGCTGACGCGCCATTCGACGGTCCGGCCCGCGTCGGACTGGCAGACGTCCAGGCTTGGCTGGATGGGAGCATGGACGATGTCCTGCTTACTCAGTGGGGCTTCCGGTTCAGTCTGGTGGACTGGACCGACGGTCGTCCTGTCATAGACAACCTGATCAGAGGGAGCACCGGTGACGCGCGGGGAGAAGGAGTCTCCGGGACGCTGGCGCTGTTCGCGTTGATCAAACCACTCTTCAACGCGGGCCTGGCCGAGACGGTGGGAGCCACGAAGCCCGTTCGCGTCGGAACCCTCAGCCGAATCGCCGCCCATCTCGACGGTGGCGATCTGGACGAAGCCGTCAAGACCGCGCGTCAGGCATACCATGCCGTCGGGGTGGAACTTGCCGACATTCGGGCACCGTTGAGTTCCTCCCACGTTAGCCGCCTGCTGGCCGCTCTGATGTTCCCCGTCGCCACCAGTCAAGTCGCCGGCGTACACTCACGCTGGCGTTCCCCCAAGCGCCACGAGTCCAAGGAATAGGAAGGAGCCCCAACCATGTGTGCTATGTGCAATCCCACGCTCAATGCCAAGTGCTTGCTCGAAGACAAGACCCGACACCGGCTTGTTCTTCAGGCGACGCTGGCCCCCGTCTGCGGAGACCGCATCCAACCCGCCGGTTTCCCGGAAATCGGCCATGTCATCTACAAGGCGCCTCGCCCGAATGGCACCACCGAGGACGTCTGTATCGTCGACAGCGCCGCGAGCATGGCCAACCACTTGGAGGCGGTTTGCCATGCAAGCCCCTTGGCGTTGGACGTTCATGAAGACCTGGCGGGGTTGCCTCTCGTTCAATGCCTCACGGGGGATAGCGGTGAACAGCCTACACGGTTGGTTGTAACCTCTCTATCAGAAGGGCATCGTCTGGCTTCGAGTTACTTCACTGACCCCAAAGCCAAGGTCGTCGATGGTGGCCGAGCAACTGAAAGGTCATTCGTGCAGGATCTGCTCCTGGGTTTCGGCATGCCGGATCTCGGCAAGAAGACACACCCTCTTCCGACTGATTGGTGGTCGGTCTTTGGGACGATCTTCCGCTATGACCCGAACTCGCTTGTCCATGGGATCATGTTCCCGTCACTGGGCATCAAGATTCCACGCGTTCTCACACCGCACCATGAAGCCACCGGCGCAGCGCGTGTGGGTTCATCCGGGGTGAAGTTCGACAAACTGGGCAAGACCACATCGGGCCAACCGATTTTCGCCGTCGACGAGGAGACGGCCCGGGAGATTCGGGCGACCTTTGTGCTGGACTTGGCGCTGGTACGGTCGTTCGGCCGGGCAACCACCGGCAGTGACGGACAGTCGCATACTCTCGGGCTTTCGGAGCGCCAGAAGCAGTTTCTGATCGAGTTCGCGTTCTGGAAGATCCACCGGCTGCTGTCCGCCCCCTTCCGCTTCCGCAGCAACTGCGACCTCCAACTCCAGAAACTGGTCTGGGTAGGCGCCAACGGCACCGACCCCAAGGACAAGGACTTGGACATCGCCACTTTGGGCGTGAACATCCGTGAGGCAATCAAAGACAAAGATTGCAAATTCACCGACCCTGCTACTCGCGTCACCAAGGTCTACTGGCCGTCTTCTGAACTCTTCAAGGCAGCGGAAGACAAGCCAGACAAGACGCCTGAGGCCGCAGAGGAAGATGACTCGGACGAAGCCGGCACGAATGAGTGACGGAGGTTCCCATGCAGATCATCCTTCACCAGACCTTTCCGTTGGGGCGGTTTCATGCCACCCCCTGGAAGGTCTTTCCCTACGATGACCCGCACGGGGAATGGCCGCCAAGCCCGTGGCGGCTGATCCGGGCGGTCATCGCGAGGTCGTACCAGTACGAACGGGAGACGGGAGAGATCGCCCCGGGCCAACGCGAAGCCCTGGCACGGGCTTTCTGTACGAGTGCGGTTGCCTGGCATCTTCCGGCCTTCTCATGGCGAGGGCCGGGTCTCCGGCAATACCAACCTGCGGACTTCGGTTGGGGGCACCCTCCTCCGCGCAAGTTGGAACTCATCAGGCTGAGCCGACTGCTGAAAGAACGGTTGGGCGCGTCGTATGGAGTGCAAGTGGAGGCACGAGACGGCAGTCCAGTCCTCGAACTCTTCGACTCTCAGGCGAGGAGCCTGGGTGAGCGTGTCGTCGATGACGATGCCATTTGGCAGGAGTTCAAGCGCGTCAAGAAGACGGCGACCACCCGCAGGATCAGGCGGTACCCGCCGGACGCCAGAACCTACAACCCAACCAAGGTGGCCGACAACTTTTGGCTCGCCGGAAGTGCGGATGCCGAAGACCCCGCGCCATCGGTCTGGTGGTTCCTGTCCGGTGTCGAGTGGAATCGGGAAACGGTCGCTCTCCTGGAGGCATGTCTTGTTCGCATGACCTACTTCGGTCGCGCCGAGTCTATCACCGAGATTCGTCTCGTTGTGGGTTGCGCCAACAGCGTCCCTGCGCCGAACTGTCAACTCGCCGTGAAGCGCGACACGGGTATGGTTCCCGTCCTCTGCACTTGTCCTGATGCGACCTTAGACCAGATCCAGGCCAGCACCGATGACCCGGCCGTCGCCAACTCAACCATCCCGCCAGGGGCCCGGTGGCTGTATGCAACCCGCCCACAACGCCCTGCGTCTCGTCCACGCCCGCGACCAGTCGTCCGCCGGAAGTCTGTCTCGCTGGTGCAGTTCGCTATCGGTGCCCGCGTCTGGCCTACGATGAAGGACACGGTTCGGCTCACACAGCGTTTCCGCGGTCGTGTGATCAGACAACTTCTCCGGATCGAGAGCGGAGGTACCGTAGAAGACTGGCGGTCAGCACCGTTGGAGCTACGCGAGCGGGCAGCCCTCATCAGCGGTAAGGACTGCGGGGGCAAGAACCTGGCGGGACACCGCCACTCGGTCTTCTTCGTACACTGGGAGGACGGAAGACCCGCCCGTCTCTGCGTTTGGCGCGCTGCCCCCTTTGATCACGCCGAACAAGATGCGTTTCTCGGTGCCGCCGAGGCTCCATTGCCTCTGGGGTATCATGGCGATCCCTGGACTGTGACGCTGGTGCCGCTCGACGCGTCTGTACCCCCACCGCCTTGCCTCGACCCGACCCCGTGCCGTCGGTGGGTGACGGTGACACCTTTCGTCCCTCCACGGCATGTCTTTGCCAGGAACGGACGGGCCAAGCCAGGCGATTCAGTGAAAGAGCAGGTTCTCAAGGAATTGTCTAACCGTGACCTGCCAATCGCAGGTGTTCAAGTTCTGGCCGCACGCGTCGGTTGGGTCAGCATCCACCAAGCGCACGGGGAGCGAGGTCAAGCCACGAACGCGGCGAAGATTGGCTATGAGGTGAACATACATTTCCCCTTGCCTCAACCCGGACCGATCATGCTGGGGCACTCCAGTCACTTCGGCCTGGGCCTGTTCGCGGCGGAGTCGGCGGGGGCGGGCGTCGGAGCGGGGTGAGTCGCGTGAGTCGAATGAGAAGCATGGGGCCCATGAGACCTATGGGACCCATGAACTTGGAACAAGAGAGGAGCATTCGCATGGCTGACATCAGGCGAGTGCGTGAGATGCTGGAACCTTTGGCGCGCCACTCGGACCCGGACGTCCGGGACCGGGTGGCGGCGGTGATGCGGTTGTTGGAGTCTGCACCCGAACCGGCGGGGCTGATTCCCGCGCATGGCGACTACCGCAAGCTCGCATCGTACATCGTGGCCGAGATTGTGTTCGACGCCACGCTGGTGTTCTGCGAGCGGTTTGTGGACCCGCGCTCGCGCACCTACGACCAGATGGTGCAGGCGGCGCGCAGCGGCAAGCAGAACATTGCCGAGGGCAGCATGGTCTCCGGCACGTCGAAGAAGAGCGAACTCAAACTGACCGGTGTCGCGCGTGGCAGTCTCGAGGAGCTGCTGCGCGACTACGAGGACTATCTGCGCAATCACAAGTTGCCGCTCTGGGGCAAGACGCACCCGAAGGCGCAGGCGGTCCGGGCGTTGGCGCGGGCGGAGAACCGGTCGTATGGGACGTATGAGACCTATGTGAAAGACGGGACGCCGGAGGTCGCGGCGAACACGATCATCTGCCTGATCCATCAGGCCAATTTTCTCATCGACCGGCAGCTCAAGGCGCTCGACAGGGCGTTCCTCGAGAACGGCGGCTTCACCGAGCGGCTCTACCGCATGCGGACGGACTACCGCCAGTCGAAGCAGCGTGGTACCGAAGCATAGGTTCCATGAGTCCCATGAGTCCCATGGGTCCCATGAGACGCATGCGACCCATGCGCGAGGGCACGCAGACGATGCAAGCGGCATCCGACACAGTCCAGGGCGCCGATCTCTTGCCGGTGCGCATGCTCAACGAGTATGCGTACTGCCCGCGGCTGTTCCATCTGATGCATGCCGAAGGGCGCTGGGAAGACAACGTCTACACCGAGCAAGGTCGCCAGGTCCATCGTCGCGTCGACGCGATAGACCACGTGCTGCCGGATGCGCTTCCCGGGAAGCATGAGACCCATGAGACACATGGGACTCATGATGTCGGTGTTCCTGGCGATGAGCCCCCGGAGATCACGCGGTCGGTGCCGCTTTCCTCGGCGCGGCTCGGCCTGACGGCCAAGCTCGACTTGGTCTCCAGCGCGGAGAGCGAAGCCGTGCCGGTCGAACGCAAGCGTGGCAAGGTCCCGGACAACCCCGAGCGCTCGTGGGAACCCGAGCGCGTCCAACTCATGGCGCAAGGGCTGCTGCTGCGCGAGCACGGCTATCGCTGCGACCATGGCATTCTGTACTTCGCCGGGTCCCGGACACGCGTGGATGTACCGTTCACCGCGGAACTCGAAGCCCGCACGCTGGCCTTGATCGAGCAGACACGCCTGGCGGCATTGGCCAGCCAACTCCCGCCACCGCTCGACGACAGCCCCAAGTGCAACGGCTGTTCGTTG
This sequence comes from Lentisphaerae bacterium RIFOXYA12_64_32, assembly GCA_001803235.1. Lineage (GTDB taxonomy): Bacteria > Verrucomicrobiota > Lentisphaeria > Oligosphaerales > YB12-FULL-65-16 > YB12-FULL-65-16. Next base: position 55,102 of record MHBL01000214.1, on the reverse strand, counting down.
TCCGGCATCTGCCTGCCGGACGAGACATCCGCGCTGCGTGCCGTGCCCCCGGACCCGGCCGCGCCGGAGGTGCGGCGGCTCTACCCGGTGCGCGACGATGCGCTGCCGTTTTACGTCCAGGAGCAGGGCGCAGTGATCGGCAAGACGAGCAACTCGCTGGTGGTCCGGAAAGACGGTGCGGAACTCGCGTCCGTGCCGCTCAAGGACATCAGCCAGCTCGTGCTCTGCGGCAACATTCTCGTCACGGCGCAGGCGATTCATCTGCTCTGCGAGGCAGGGATCCCGGTCGTGCATCTGTCCAGCGGGCACTGGTTCTACGGTATGACGAGCGGGTTCGCCGTGCGTAACGGCTTTAACCGTGCAGCTCAGTACGAGGCGGCGCGCGACCCGCAGCGGGCCCTGGCTCTGGCCCGGGAAATCGTCCGCGCCAAGGGCGCGAACCAACGCACCATGCTGCGGCGCAACGCTCAACCCCGCCCGGAAGACGCGCTTGTCGACATGGCCGACTGGTGCGGGCGCGCCGAGAAGGCCGAGGAACTGCCGGCGCTGCTCGGGCTCGAAGGGGCACTGGCGGCGGCCTATTTCCGGCACTTCGGGACCATGATCCGTGCGCCGGCGTTCGACGGCAGCAACCTCTTCGAGGGACGCAACCGTCGCCCGCCGCTCGATCCGGTCAATGCATTGCTCTCGTTCGGCTACGCGCTGCTTGCCAAGGAGTGCACGGTCGCCCTGCACGCCGAGGGCCTCGACCCGTGGTGGGGATTGTACCACCAGGCACGACACGGTCGTCCCGGGCTAGCGCTCGACCTTATGGAAGAGTTCCGGCCGCTCGTGGTCGACAGTGCCGTACTGAGCGCGCTGAACACCGGCATGGTCGCGCCCCGGAACTTCGAATGCTCCGCGGCCGGATGCCTGCTCCAACCCGCCGGACGCAAGGCGTTCATCCAAGCCTACGAAGCGCGACTCGATCAATTGGTGACGCATCCGCTGTTCGACTACCGCGCCTCGTGGCGCTCGATCATCCGCATGCAGGCGCGACTGCTCGGTCGCTGGTTCCGCGGTGACGTCCCAGCCTATACCGGGTTCACGACGAGGTGACCCCATGGCACGACGGCATTACCTGGTCACCTACGATATTGCCGATGACAAGCGCCGGACCAAGGTGTTCAAGACCTTGGAGGATAATGGCGATCACGTGCAGTTCAGCGTCTTCTTCTGCCAACTCAACGAGCGGGAACGCGTCGTACTCCAAGGCGCATTGTCCGAACTGATTCACCGGGACCAGGACCAGGTCCTGGTGCTCGATCTCGGGTCATCCGAGACGGCGCTGGAAACGGCGCTCCAGTGCCTGGGCCGGCGCTACGAACCGCCGACGCGGGTTCAGGTCGTGTAGGGCATCGCGAGCGGTGGGGTCATGGCGGTCCCCGCCTGTGCCGCTCGTGCTCTTTGATAATCAGCAAGTTACGGATGCACTGCAGCCACCCGCGGATGCGTGCCGGGCACTGCCGGACAGGGGTGCTCGCAACGCTTGCCACAAGCGGTTGCAGTGCTTATAGTTTGGATGGCGACCATTTCCGCGTTCTTCGGAGCGCGGCCCCATTGAAGCCAAACAATCGAGAAGCATGGTTGCCATGCTTACAGGAATTTCCGCGTTCTTCGGAGCGCGGCCCCATTGAAGCCTTGTAGTTCTCCACTCGAAGAACGATAGACTTCTTATTTCCGCGTTCTTCGGAGCGCGGCCCCATTGAAGCTAGGTCTACTGCGTTCCTCTCCAGCGTCCCGAGTTGGATTTCCGCGTTCTTCGGAGCGCGGCCCCATTGAAGCCAGCTACTCCCCCGTTCATTGCCGTTGTGCCTACATTAATTTCCGCGTTCTTCGGAGCGCGGCCCCATTGAAGCGAGACCCCGTTCACGGCCCCGTACCCGGCCAGCGTATTTCCGCGTTCTTCGGAGCGCGGCCCCATTGAAGCATCGCGGTCCGGCGGCTGGTGCAGCCGTAGAGGGTGAATTTCCGCGTTCTTCGGAGCGCGGCCCCATTGAAGCACTGCATTGGATGGCTGGATCGACGAAATACGTTTTATTTCCGCGTTCTTCGGAGCGCGGCCCCATTGAAGCTGACTAGGCGGTTCGATGACAACAACGAGTGATAGTTATTTCCGCGTTCTTCGGAGCGCGGCCCCATTGAAGCGGGGTTACTTGCTCACCGGCTTGTCGCGCTTGTCGATTTCCGCGTTCTTCGGAGCGCGGCCCCATTGAAGCGCGGCCGTAGCCTTCCATGCGCTCGTCATACCCGCAAATTTCCGCGTTCTTCGGAGCGCGGCCCCATTGAAGCTGCCAAGTCCGCCGTCCGAAAACTATTCTCCGCGCCATTTCCGCGTTCTTCGGAGCGCGGCCCCATTGAAGCCTGCAGAATCGGGAGCAGTTCAACCCCGATGCTGGATTTCCGCGTTCTTCGGAGCGCGGCCCCATTGAAGCCTGCCGGCTTCGGGAATAGTAACAACACCGCCATCGATTTCCGCGTTCTTCGGAGCGCGGCCCCATTGAAGCCACGCGAAGTGGTTTGACCGGCTCATGGCCAAGTTATTTCCGCGTTCTTCGGAGCGCGGCCCCATTGAAGCCCCATCATGCCGAGGAACCCCACGACACCGAGCCAGACATTTCCGCGTTCTTCGGAGCGCGGCCCCATTGAAGCGAGGCGATCTCCGAGCTAGAGACCGCGGTGAAATGATTTCCGCGTTCTTCGGAGCGCGGCCCCATTGAAGCCTGGCCAGGCACTGCCGCGCCACAATGCTCGTCTGGATTTCCGCGTTCTTCGGAGCGCGGCCCCATTGAAGCACGGCCCCGGCGCGGGCCGAGTTCGACCGGGTCAATGATTTCCGCGTTCTTCGGAGCGCGGCCCCATTGAAGCTCGACAAAACCGCCCGCCTCGAGAAACCGCGCCTGCATTTCCGCGTTCTTCGGAGCGCGGCCCCATTGAAGCGCGGCTGCGCGCAGGCGGCGGCTGTCCTCCCGCAGCCTATTTCCGCGTTCTTCGGAGCGCGGCCCCATTGAAGCGTGTAGACATCGATGTCCTCGGCACCGTTGACGGCCGATTTCCGCGTTCTTCGGAGCGCGGCCCCATTGAAGCCCGCCGACGAGCGGGTTGTCGCGCACGCCGGTACCGAATTTCCGCGTTCTTCGGAGCGCGGCCCCATTGAAGCTGCTGCGGGACCGGCTATCAGGTGATGCCCGGGTCGATTTCCGCGTTCTTCGGAGCGCGGCCCCATTGAAGCGACCCGGCCACGAACCAGAGCGCGCAGTGGTCCGTGATTTCCGCGTTCTTCGGAGCGCGGCCCCATTGAAGCGATGCGAAGATTGCCGGGTGGTGGGTGTGGGGTCTGGATTTCCGCGTTCTTCGGAGCGCGGCCCCATTGAAGCTGTTTCCAGGTAGCGTTGCAACTCGGACAGATTCAGATTTCCGCGTTCTTCGGAGCGCGGCCCCATTGAAGCACGCAGCAGTAGCAAACCTTGTCCTGTCATGGCCGTTATTTCCGCGTTCTTCGGAGCGCGGCCCCATTGAAGCACGGACCGTGGTTGCCGTCTCGTCTGTGTTTGGGCTTATTTCCGCGTTCTTCGGAGCGCGGCCCCATTGAAGCGGTTGTGTCTCTTGGTTACGTCGTGGCCACGAAGCCATATTTCCGCGTTCTTCGGAGCGCGGCCCCATTGAAGCGCTGCGTACTTCTTTGCCGCGCGGTCGAGGATCGCTATTTCCGCGTTCTTCGGAGCGCGGCCCCATTGAAGCTCCAGAACTGCAAAGCTGCCGCTAACACCGTTGTCATTTCCGCGTTCTTCGGAGCGCGGCCCCATTGAAGCGCGTCGGTTGCCGCCTGCGCCTGCCGGCGCGCTTCCATTTCCGCGTTCTTCGGAGCGCGGCCCCATTGAAGCCATCTTTTCCGGATGGCAGTGCCGCGATGGCGAGCAAATTTCCGCGTTCTTCGGAGCGCGGCCCCATTGAAGCTCTAATGTCGAGAACGAAATTGGCGCCGAATGCCGGCCGATTACGACGACGGGGACGATTCCCCGATCTCATGAATCGCAGCAGACGCTTTTCACGGCGGGTCCAACCAGGAAAGCGAGAAGGACGGGCAGGCTAGGTTCTGGGTCAAGCTGAATTACGCCGACGCCCAAAAGTTTGACCAGATGTCATGGTTGGCAACCCCAACGGGATTCGAACCCGTGTTACCAGGATGAAAACCTGGTGTCCTAGGCCTCTAGACGATGGGGTCGCGAGGCGAGTCTGGACTTGATTCGACGAAGCGAGTCAATAATGTATGAGGGTAACGCGGAGTTTCAAGCACCCGGATGGTTGTGGTTCCCGGGTCGAGGTGATTTTTGCGTCTTGTGGGCGGAGTCGCAGGCTCGGCAGGGGCGTTCTTGGCCGGCTGAGCTGGGTGGCTCTGTCGTCATATTGCCTGCTCGGACGAGAGGCTAGTGCGGGTACAGGAATGTCCCAGAGCCAACCCATACTGAAGATCAGTTGTCCGCACTGCGGGCAGAAGCTGGACGTGACCGGCCTGCAGCCGTTCTCGCGCATCAACTGTCCGGTCTGCCAAGGGCAGGTGATCATTCCGCGTCGGTTTGACCAGTTGTTTCTGGAAGAACCTGTCGGTAGTGGTGGCATGGCGCGGGTGTACCGGGCGCTGGATGTCAACCTTGACCGGGAGGTGGCGGTCAAGATTCTGAACGAGAATATCACCAAGCAGCCTGACCGGGTGAAGCTCTTCCTGAACGAGGCGCGCAGTGCCGCCGCGGTGAACGATCCCCACGTCGTGCCGATCTACTCCTGTGGCGAGTTTGAGGACCAGCCGTACCTGGTAATGCAGTACATGGGCGGGTTGTCGCTGGACCGCCAGATCCAGAAGGAAGGCGGGTTTGTTTCCATTGAGTTCTGCCTCAAGTCGGTTGCCTCTGTGGCGCGTGGGTTGGGGGCGGCGTACCGGCACGGGATCATCCACCATGACGTGAAGCCGGGCAACATTCTGGTGGATGTTGACGGGAATGTCAAGATTGGCGACTTCGGTTTGGCGCAGATTGTCCGTGATGAGAATGCGCCGGCGATCGAGGAACTGCTGCGGCACTGGGCCAGTCCCTATTACGTCAGTCCAGAGAAGGCGCGTGTGGGTAAGGAGGATCATCGGGGTGACATCTACAGTCTGGGCGCGACGCTTTACCACGCGGTCACGGGTCGGCCGCCGTGGACCGGCGGCAGTGCGAAGGAGATTATTTTCGCGCGATTGAAGGGGGAGCCGCCGGTTCCGCCGCATCAGCTTCGACCGGAGGTTTCGACCGCGGTGAGCGACTATGTCCTAAGGATGTTGAGCGAAAACGTGGCGGACCGGCCCCAAACCTACGAGCAGATCTACGAGGCACTGGAGGAGTACCGCGAGAGCCTGCTCAAGGGTGGGCAACCCCGGAAAGCGGAGGGTCCGAAGCGAGTGTTCCGGGTTGCGACCGCTGGGGCCCCGGGAGAACCGGGGGCGGGGGCAGGAGCAGGCGTGAGCGACGCTCCGCCGTCAACTGAGGAACTGGGCCCTGTTCTGCAGGATCGCATCAATCAGTTTGTGAACATGTGCATCACGATTTGTGTGGCCCTGATGGTCATCGTGGCCATCGCGGTGGTGCGTATTCGGCCGGGCTGGTACGTGACGCGGGTGGAGCCGCGATTGCGGAGTTCGCTGGGGTTACCCCCGGCGGCGGCTAAGCCGGTGCCGGTCGGTGCCGGTCGGGTTTTGCGCGTGGAAACGCGGCGGCTGCCGGCCCCGGGCGGTACGGGAGTTGAGGAGTCGCCGCCGGTCAGGTCGCCGTCGGGAGGGGGCGGGGCTCTGCCGCCGGCGGTGTCCATCGATTTTCAATCGGCCACCGACTTCACGGTTCAGCCCACGAAGCGGCCGTGTCCGGAGGACTTGGATTTCGCACGTGCCAAGTCGCGGCTGCAAGCGTACATCAATGCGGTTCCGGCGGCGCGACGTGAGATCGAGAAGCAGCGTCTGGGGTCTCTCAGTCAGGTGCGGACCTATCTGATCCGATTGATGAAGTACCTGCCTTTCAACGAGTCGGCGGCAGTGGTGAAACTGCGCGACGGTCGGACGCTGTCCGGCACGGTGCCGTACTGTAACGAAAACGAGGTGATGGTTCGCGGCAAAACAGGAACGGCGTCGCTGCAGAAACTGGCCTGGGGCGACCTGGCGTTTGAGCAGTACGCGCGGTTTTTTGAGTTCTACATTCGGACTCGACTTGAGCAGGGCGCGTCAGCGTCCGCGGGCATCGCCAGTGCCAAACACCGCAAAGAGGCTGCGGACGACTGCTTCCGACTCGCGCTGCTTTGTGACTGGTACGGTTACGCGAAGGCGGCGCAGCATTACTCGCAGTTGGCCCGGCGGTACGATCCGACGTTCGGCGCCAAGTTGGATCAGATGATTCCAGCTTTTGAGCCGGACAAGCCGCTGTGATCAGGTCCGCCGGTCCGGATGTGCGGCGGTTGGCGTGGCGTGGCGCCGCACTTCCTCGAGCAAGGCCGGCAGCAGGTCCCCTTCGTCGAGGGTCTTGACGACTTTCCCGTGCTTGAACAGCACGCCCCGACCTCGGCCGCCGGCAACGCCGACATCTGCTTCTCGCGCTTCCCCCGGCCCATTGACTTCGCATCCCATGATGGCGATCTTGTCGAGGTCGATGTGGAAGCCCTGGCGCTTCAGGCGGGCGACCTCGCGTTCCACGGCGCGGACCAAGCCGAAGAGGTTGATCCGGGTGCGTCCGCAGGTCGGGCACGAGATGATGTCCGGTTGCGGATGTCGCAGGCCTGCGGCCTCGAGAATTCGGATTCCCGCTTTGACTTCTTCTACGGGTGGCGCGGTCAGACTCACCCGCAGTGTGTCGCCGATGCCTTCGAGCAGCAGGCACCCGAACGCAACAGCCGACTTCAAGGTCCCGACCTCGCGGGTTCCGGCTTCTGTAACGCCCAGGTGCAACGGGTAGTCGGCGCGGGATGCCAGCAGGCGGTAGGCGGCGACGGTCGTCTGCACATCGGACGCTTTCAAGCTGACCTTCAGGCTGTGACAGCCTTCCTGTTCGAGGAGTTCGCAGCAGGCCAGGGCGGCATCGACCATGGCCCTCGGCAGACGCTCCGGCCCGGGGCGCCGCCCTTTTGTGCCGAGACTGCCGGCATTAATCCCGACGCGCACCACGGTACGGTGCGCCGCCGCCGCCCTGGCGACCTGTCGAACGTTGTCCGGGCCCCCGAGGTTGCCGGGGTTGATGCGAATCCCATGGGCGCCAGCCTCAATGGCACGAAGAGCCAGGCGGGCATCGAAGTGGATATCGGCGACCACTGGGAGAGGGCTGTTGCGGACGATGTTACGCAGGCTCGTGGCTGCGTCGGTGTCGGGCACGGCAACGCGAGCGATCTCGCATCCCGCGCGGGCCAGGGCGGTGATTTGGCGCAGCGTGGCCCGGGCGTCACGGGTGTCCGTTGTGGTCATGGACTGGACCGAAACGGGAGCCGTGCCCCCGATGGCAACGGTTCCCAGTACGATACTCCGTGTCGGCCGTCGGACGATCATGTGCACGCCTTCGACGGCGGGCTTGCAATCTGCGGGATGCGCGGTCATATTATTAGTCTTTTGTTTGTCCGGTCGGGTTTTCTGATCGGTTGGGGAAAACTAGTTCTTCGTCGGCGGTCCCGCAAGCGGGACCGGGAACGGCAAAAGGTCAAGAAAGTAACCATGGCAGACAACACAGCACAGGCACAGGGAATGGCGCGGAGTCAGGTCGTGTTCGACCTGCAGAACATGCCGAGCATGGAAGCGCTTCTCGGAGATGACAAGGCTCGGTCCTTCGCGGAGGGGTCGATCATCCAGGGGCGGGTGGTGGAGAAGCGGGACAACGGCGTGTTGCTGGACATCGGCTACAAGGCCGAGGGTGTGGTGTCACGCGAGGAGTTCTCGGATTGGAACTCTATCCTAGTGGGACAGACGATCGACGTCTACCTGGACCTGGTCGAAGACGAAGATCACATGCCGCTCATGAGCGTTCGCAAAGCGGAGCTGCAGAAGTCGTGGAACCGGATTGTGCAGAACCACTCCGAGGGCGGTGTGATTGCGGGTATTATCAAGCATCGCGTGAAGGGTGGTCTGATTGTGGATGTGGGGGTTGATGCCTTCCTCCCGGGGTCACAGGTTGACATCGGTCCGGTGCGGAATCTGGAAGATTACCTTGGCAAGAAGGAAGACTTCAAGATTCTGAAGATCGACGTAGAGCGGCGCAACATCGTTTTGTCGCGGCGTGAACTGCTGGAGCAGGCGCGGGCGAAGCAGAGGGCGGCGTTGCTGGCGGAGTTGAAGCCGCAGGAGATTCGTCGTGGCGTAGTGAAGAATGTTACGGATTTCGGCGCGTTCGTTGACCTGAACGGGATGGACGGGCTGCTGCATATTACGGACATGTCGTGGGGGCGCATTTCGCACCCGAGCGAGGTGGTGAAGGTCGGAGAAGAGATCGAGGTCATGGTGCTCGAAGTGGACCGGGCCCGGGAGCGCGTCTCCCTAGGGCTCAAGCAGAAAGAGGGGAATCCCTGGGACACCGTGGAAGTCAAGTATCCGGCGGGTGGCAGGGTTAAGGGACGCGTGGTCAACGTCATGCCGTACGGGGCGTTCGTGGAATTGGAGGAAGGGATCGAGGGGTTGATCCACGTTTCCGAAATGTCGTGGACGCGGAAGATTACGCGGGCTAACGACGTTCTGAAGGTGGGGGACGAAGTGGAGGCCCTGATTCTGGACGTGCAGAAGGACGCGCGGAAGATTTCCCTGGGGTTGCGGCAGACGATGGTCAACCCATGGGAAGTGATTGCGGAGAAGTTCCCGAAGGGCACAAAGATCAACGGCAAGGTCCGGAACATGACCTCGTACGGTGCCTTTGTGCAGATACAGGACGATATCGACGGGATGATCCACGTTTCGGACATGTCCTGGACGCGGAAGGTGAATCATCCGAGCGAAGTGCTGCAGAAGGGGCAAGACGTGGAGGCCGTGATTCTGGACATCGACGCCTCGCAGCAGCGCATTTCTCTGGGGATGAAGCAACTCACGGACGACCCTTGGACCACGATCCGGAATCGCTATCGGATTGGCGAGTTGGTGGAAGGGAAGGTGACGAAGCTCGCGTCGTTTGGTGCCTTTGTCGAGTTGGAGCAGGGCATCGACGGGCTGATCCACATCTCGCAACTGAAGGAAGAGCGGGTGAACCGCGTCAAGGATGTCGTTCAGGTGGGGGACTCGGTGAAAGCGAGGGTGGTGAAGATTGACACGGATGAGCGCCGGATAGGCCTCAGTCTGAAGGCGGCCCAGGATGAGGCCGGTCCGCAGGAGATTCAGTCGGCCACGGCCGACTCCGAGGCGTTGAGGCCTGGCGAAGCTCTGGTCGATGTCGGGGACGTGTTTGACAGTGCTCTCAGCGAGCGGGCGTTGCGCGACGCCAAGCCCGACGCCGACGAGAGTGGCGATGCGCCGGCCTCCCCGGTCACCGCGTCCGAGCCGGCGGGTGGCGACGGACCGAAGGCGAACGAGGACGTCTCGGCGGCCGAAGCCACACCCACTCAACCGTGAGTACGCCCTCCGAATAGCGGCAAGATTTCCTTCTTCCCAGCTTGTATGGGCCGGCAACGGAGCTAAATTACACGTCTGTTTTGGAAAACCAGGCAAGTGAAGAGGTGCCCACGTAGCTCAGGTGGTAGAGCGCGTCCTTGGTAAGGACGAGGTCACCGGTTCAACCCCGGTCGCGGGCTCCAGTCTCTCCTTGTGCGCGACGGGCGTCTGTTCTGGCTACGGGACGGCCGGCAGGGGGGGCGTAGGCGCAACTGTGCAGGAGATGGTCTTTTTCTGGGTTGCGCGGTGTGGGGGTCCCATAGCGTGGACGCCAGCGAAAGGTTAGGCGTGTGTGGCGGTGGGACGGTTCGTGGTGACTTTCAACTCCAGTATACCGGGTGAGAGAAGGCAGGAGAACAGAACATGGCAAAGGAACAGTTCCAGAGGACCAAGCCCCACGTCAACATCGGAACGATCGGGCACGTCGACCATGGAAAGACCACGCTGACCGCGGCCATCACGAAGGTCCAGGAAATGCGTGGCATGGCGACGTATGTGTCCTACGATCAGGTCGCGAAAGCGTCTGAGTCGCAGGGTCGCCGAGATCCGACCAAGATTCTGACCATCGCCATCTCTCACGTTGAGTACGAGTCGCCCAAGCGCCACTATGCGCACGTTGACTGCCCCGGACACGCCGACTATGTGAAGAACATGATCACGGGTGCGGCCCAGATGGACGGTGCGATTCTGGTGGTCAGCGCGGTGGACGGCCCCATGCCGCAGACGCGCGAACACATCCTTCTGGCCCGCCAGGTCGGAGTTCCGGCCATTGTCGTGTTCATCAACAAGATTGACGCCGTGGACGACATGGAACTGATCGACCTTATCGAGATGGAAGTCCGCGAGTTGTTGGACAAGTACGAGTTCCCCGGCGATAAGACGCCCATCGTGCGTGGGGCGGCTATGCCGGCCCTTTCGGCGCCCAATGCGGATGCGCCGGAGGCGAAGTGCATCATCGAGTTGATGGATGCCGTGGACAGCTTCATTCCCGAGCCCGTGCGTGCGGTTACCCTGCCCTTCCTGATGCCGGTTGAGGACGTGTTCTCGATCGAAGGTCGTGGCACAGTGGTGACCGGACGCGTTGAGCGCGGCGTGGTCAAGACCGGCGAGCAGATTGAGATCGTCGGGCTGAAAGACACCACGACCACGACGGTGACCGGCGTTGAGATGTTCCGCAAGATCCTCGATCAGGGCCAGGCCGGTGACAACATCGGTCTCCTGCTGCGGGGGCTGAAGAAGGAAGATGTGGAGCGCGGTCAGGTGATCGCAGCTCCTAAGTCCATCACGCCGCACACCAAGTTCAAGGCCGAAGTTTACGTCCTGAGCAAGGAGGAAGGTGGCCGGCACTCGCCGTTCTTCACGGGGTACCGTCCGCAGTTCTACTTCCGCACGACGGACGTGACGGGCGTTGTCACTCTGCAGGAAGGCATGGAAATGGTCATGCCCGGTGACAATGTCAATTTCATCGTGGAGTTGATCGCGCCGATTGCCATGGAAAAGACCGTACGGTTTGCCATCCGCGAGGGTGGTCGAACGGTCGGCGCCGGGCGCGTGACGGAAATTTTGGCGTAGGAAATGGAGTATTGGGGTCCGTCGCCCCGCGGGTCGTGTGGCCCTAGGTTGATGGCCCGGCGTTGACGGGGCGTGCAGACGACGAGGTTTCTCTAATGCCGCGAGAACTATGCATCCTGGCCTGCACCGAGTGCAAGAGGCGCAACTACACCACCACGAAGAACAAGCGCAACAGTTCGGGGCGGTTGGAGTTGAAGAAGTACTGTCCGTTCGAGAAGAAGCACACTGTGCACCGTGAGACCAAGTGACGGACAGTGAGTTGGCGTTCTCCCAGGCAGGTGAGTAGCTCAGTTGGTAGAGCGGCGGTCTCCAAAACCGCAGGTCGCAGGTTCGATCCCTGTCTCACCTGCCATTATCCGTCGGCGGCTCTGCTTTGGCGGTGACCGTCGGAGGCTCTCCGGACGGAACATGTCTGAGGATTTCGGATGATGCGAAACCCGATTCACCTGGTGCGTGACTTTTATCACAGCACCGTGACTGAGTTGAAGAAGTGCACGTGGCCGACGTGGTCGGAACTGCAGGAATCAACCGTGGTCGTCACCTTCGCGGTGGCGCTGTTGAGTGTTTTTGTGTTTACTACGGACTATGTGATTCAGCTGGCCATCCGGGCTGTCACGGCGAGCTTCTAAGGCCAGGACGGGCGTGGCCGTTGTGGACGAACTGGGGGGGGCGGCGAGCCGAAGGCAGCTCTGTAGAGTTGCGGACGCGAGCGGACTTGAGTGGACGTCGTTCGGGCGAAATAGTGATTGGACTGCACAAATGGCAGAGCAAGAACTGGCTCAGTGGTTTGTCGTACAGACGCTGTCGGGCCAGGAATTCAGAGTTAAGCAAAGCTTGGAGAAGCGGCGGCAGCAGGAAGGCGTCGATGGTGTAGTCTTCGACGTCGTGGTGCCGACGGAGAAGGTTTCCGAGGTCCGGCGTGGGCGCAAGACGACGACGGCACGGAAGTTCTTTCCGGGCTACATCCTGGTGAAGATCTCCTTGTATGGGTCGGACGGCCAGCCGAACCATGATGCTTGGTACTTTGTTCGCGACACGCAGGGTGTGATCGGTTTCATCGGCGGCGAGCGGCCGGTGCCGTTGTCGCCGTCCGAAGTCGACGATATCCTGCGGCAGGACCGTGACGGTGAAGAGGCCTCGAAGCCGAAGGTTCAGTTTGAGGTGGGGGAGACGATCACGATCAAGGATGGCGCCTTTGAGAACTTCGAGGGCACGATTGAGAGTGTGGATGCGGCGCGTGGCCGGCTCCGTGTGTCGGTGAGCATTTTCGGGCGCTCCACCCCGGTAGATGTGGAGTATTGGCAGGTCGAGCGGGCGTAGGTCGACCGTTCGGAAGGGCGAGGGCCCGTAAAACAGTCAACGGAACTTTGGGAGAGGTCCTGCCACCTCAGACCAAGGCTGTTGCAAAAGAGGCAAGATGGCAAAAAAAGTTGTCGGGCAGATACGCCTGCAGATTCCTGCCGGCGCTGCGAACCCGGCCCCTCCGGTGGGACCGGCGTTAGGGCAGGCCGGGTTGAACATCATGGAGTTCTGCAAGCAGTTCAATGCTGCTACGCAGTCGCAAGCCGGCATGGTGATTCCGGTGGTCATCACCGCCTACCAGGACCGGTCGTTCACGTTCATCACCAAGTCTCCCCCCGCTGCGATTCTTCTGAAGAAAGCGGCCAACCTGGCTGCGGGTTCGAAAGAGCCGGGGAAGGAGTTGGTCGGGAAGGTGACACGGAAACAGGTTGAGGAGATTGCGCGGATCAAACAGGCGGACTTGAATTCACGGAGTCCGGAAGCTGCGGTGCGTGTGATTGCCGGTACGGCGCGCAGCATGGGAATCGAGGTGGTCGATGAGTAGAAGCAAACTCTATCGGACTCGGTTTGAGACTTTTGATCGGCAGAAGCGGTATCCGTTGGAGGAAGCCGTCGCGGTATTGAAGAAGATGCCCCCCGCCAAGTTCAATGAGACGGTGGAGGTGGCGTTCCGTTTGGGAGTTGATCCCAAGCAATCCGACCAGGTGGTGCGTGGTGCGTTGGTGCTGCCGAACGGGACTGGCAAGACGGTTCGGGTGGCGGTAGTTGCGTCTGGCGACGCGGCACAGGCGGCCACCGGGGCGGGTGCGGACATCGTTGGTTTCGATGATCTTCTGGAGCGGATCAAGGGTGGATGGATGGAGTTCGATGTATTGCTCGCCACCCCGGCCGCAATGCAGAAGGTCAGGTCTTTGGGGCGGGTTCTCGGCCCGCGCGGTTTGATGCCGAATCCGAAGACCGGAACGGTAACCGACGATACGGCAAAGGCGGTGCGGGAAGCCAAAGCAGGTCGGGTGGAATACCGCACGGACAAAGGCGGTTGCGTACACGTACTGATCGGGCGGTTGGCGTTTGAGCCCAAGGCGTTGGTGGAAAATGCCAACGCGGTGGTCCAGGCAATCATGAAGGCTCGCCCCCCCACCGCGAAGGGCACATACCTGCTGAGCGCCACGATTTGCGCCACGATGAGTCCCGGGGTTCGAGTCGACGTTCACTCCATGGCGAAGGCGTGATTCACATGAGATCTGAAAAACAGCAGATGGTCAAGGACCTCCAGGCATTGGTCGGGCCTGCGACGTGCCTCTTCCTGACCACATACAAGGGCTTGAAGGCGAGCGACTTTGAGAAGTTGCGCGGGCGCCTGGCGAAAAACCGCGGCCAGTGCCTGGTGGTGCCGAACCGACTGCTCAAGCGGGCGGCGGCGGAGAGTGGTCTGACCGCGTTGGCGGCGATCGAGGTGAAGGGCGACACGCTCTTGGTCTGCGGTGAAACGGCGGACCCGGTCGCAATCGCCAAGATGTTGAAGGATTTCGCCAAGGAAACCCCGGCGTTGTCGTTCAAGGCCGGGATTCTGAACGGCCGGAGTTTTGGCCCGAAGGATGCAGAGCACTTGGCGACACTTCCCGCCAAGGAAGTGCTTCAGGCGCAGTTGCTGGGGCTTCTGCTGGCAACGCCGCAGCGGTTGGTGAGTGTGCTAAGTGCGAAAGTCGCCAGCGTGGTGTATGTGCTGGAGGCTTATCGTAAGGCAAAAGAAAAAGCAGCGTGAGAAACGAGACATAACGGAGGAAACTCAGCATGGCAGAAGAGAGCAAGGTTGTGGTGTCGGAGGAGATGGAGAAGATCATCTCGTACGTCGAGAAGCTCACCGTTCTCGAGTTGTCTCAGTTGGTGAAGGCCTTGGAAGAACGCCTTGGCGTCAGTGCTGCGGCTCCGATGGCAGTGGCCGGCGTTGCCGCCGGGGCTGCTGCGCCCCAGGACAAAGCCGAGGAGAAGACGGAATTCGACGTGATGCTGATGGCGGCGGGCGAGAAGAAGATCGGCGTGATCAAGGAAGTCCGCGCCATTACCGGTCTGGGGCTGAAGGAAGCCAAGGATCTGGTGGAAGGCGCCCCGAAGCCAGTGAAGACGGGAGTGCCGAAGGCGGACGCGGACAAGTTCAAAGCCCAACTCGAGCAAGCGGGTGCGACTGTTGAGCTGAAGTGAGGATCGTCACGGTTCGGTGGTTATGCTGGAACGGGCGTCGGAGGTTGGGGAGACTCGACCTCCGATTCCTGCTGTTTGTGTCAGCGTGAGTCCCGGTTCAGTTCATGGGCCTCTTCAGCGAGGCAGGGAGCAGCATGGTGGAACGCATCAACTTTGGCCGGCTCCAGGATGTGCTCGAAGTTCCGGACCTGGTTGGCATTCAGCTTGACTCGTATACCGATTTTCTACAGCTGGATGTCCCGCCGGACAAGCGGAAGAATCAGGGCTTTCAGGAGGTTTTCCGAGAAGTCTTCCCCATTGAGAGCTTCGACAAGCAGTGCGTTTTGGATTTCGACCGGTACGAGATTGGGGAGCCCAAGACGCCATTGGTTGCCTGTCTAAAGGATGGGGGCACGTTTGCCGCACCGCTGCACGTGGTGTTCCGTTTGAAGACGGGCAAGGACACGAAGGAGGAGCGGGTGTACATGGGCGACGTGCCCATCATGACGTACCGCGGGTCCTTTGTGATCAACGGGGCCGAGCGTGTCATCGTCAGCCAACTCCATCGCTCTCCCGGTCTGTGCTTTGAGAAGACACGGCATGCCAGCGGGCGCATGCTCCATTCGTTCCGGATCATTCCGGATCACGGCTCCTGGCTGGAGGTGAAGTTCGACATTAACGACCTGATCTTCATCTACCTTGACCGGCGTCGGCGTCGGCGGAAATTCCTGATCAGCACCTTCCTGCGCGCCATTGGGCTTGACTCGAACCGGGATCTTCTGAATGCCGTGTACGGGGTTCAGGAAGTTCCGCTGGCCAAGTTGAGGAAAGTCGAGGACGTATCGACTTGGTTCACCGTGGAGGATGTCCGCGGCGGCGACAGCGCCGAAGCCGAGCCGATCGTGGCCGAACTGCAACCGTTGACTCCGGAACTGCTCGACGCGCTTCAGGAGGCCAAGGTTTCGAAATTGACCGTGGTCGACACCCGTGAACGCGGGGATTACTTCATCCGTTGCGTGCAACGGGATCCTACGCGCCGCACGGATGAGGCCTTGAAGGAGATCTATCGGCGGCTTCGCCCGGGCGATCCTCCCAACGCCAATAACGCAAAGCAGTTGTTCAAACGTCTCTTCTTTGATGTGCGGCGTTACGACCTGGGTTTGGTTGGACGGCACAAGATCAATCAGAAGCTGGGGTTGCAGGTCACTGCGGACACTCGGACTCTGACGTTGGAGGACCTCGTGGCCGCGGTGGTGTACCTGATGAAACTGCCGCAGGGTGAAGGGCAGGTGGATGACATCGATCACCTGGGCAGTCGGCGAGTGCGGACGGTGGGTGAGTTGCTTCAGAACCAATGCCGCGTTGGGTTGATGAGGACCGAGCGACTGGTCCGCGAGCGGATGACATTGTTCGACATGGGCTCGGACGAGATCACCCCGAGCAAGCTGGTCAACCCCAAGGCGTTGGCCGGCGTGATTCGCGATTTCTTCGGACGCAACCAGCTCAGCCAGTTCATGGACCAAACCAACTGCCTGGCCGAGTTGACCAACAAGCGGCGCCTAAGCGCTCTGGGGCCGGGCGGACTGAGCCGGGAACGTGCAGGGTTCGAGGTGCGCGACATTCACTCCAGCCACTACGGGCGCGTGTGTCCCATCGAGACTCCGGAAGGTCCCAATATCGGTTTGATCTCGTCGTTGGCTCTCTACGCGCGAATCAACCGGTTTGGTTTCATCGAGACGCCCTATCGGCGCGTCAAGAACCGGGGAGTGGCCAAGACGGTCGAGTACTTCTCTGCGGACCTCGAGGAGAACTACATCATTGCGCAGGCCAACTCGCCGTTGGATGACAAGAGCCGGCTGAAGAAGGAGCTGGTACTGTGCCGGTATCGCGGCGACTCTGGGGAGCGGTCGGCCGACGATGTCCAGCTCATGGATGTGTCGCCGAAGCAGTTGGTGAGCGGTGCTGCCGGGTTGGTGCCATTCCTCGAGCATAACGACGCCAATCGTGCTCTCATGGGTTCGAACATGCAGAGGCAGGCGGTGCCGTTGCTGAAGGCAGAGGCTCCCCTGATCGGTACGGGCCTGGAGAGTGTCGTGGCCCGGGATTCGCGTGCCGTGGTGGTGGCCCGGATCAAGGGCATCGTGGCATCCGCTTCGGCGGAGCGCGTGATCACGACTCCGGACGGGAAGATGCCCGACGAGAAGTCGGCGCCGGAGGGTGTGGCGGTTTACGAATTGCAGAAGTTCATGCGCTCCAACGCGTCAACCCTTATCAACCAGCGTCCCGTCCTGCGTACGGGTGACAAGGTCAAAGAGGGTGACGTCGTGGCGGACGGTTCCTCCACGGACGGGGGAGAGTTGGCGCTGGGGCGGAACGTGATGGCGGCGTTCATGCCTTGGTCTGGGCACAATTTTGAGGATGCCATCGTCATCAGTGAACGGTTGGTGAAGGACGACGTATACACCAGCATTCACATTGCGGAATTCGACATCGCGGCACGGGACACCAAGTTGGGGCCGGAAGAGATCACTCGCGACATCCCCAATGTGGGCGACGAAGCGTTGCGGAACCTGGACTCGGAAGGCGTCATTCGCATCGGGGCGGAGGTCAAGCCGGGCGATATTCTGGTTGGGAAGATCACCCCGAAGAGCGAAACGGAACTGGCTCCCGAGGAACGGCTGCTGCGTGCCATCTTCGGGGAGAAGGCCGCCGATGTGAAGGACAGTTCGCTGTATGTTCCGAGCGGCACTTCCGGCATCATCATGGATGTGCGGATTGAGCGGCGGGTTGATCCGACCCGCGAGAAGGTGTCCAAGGCAGAGGTCAAGCGCCAGGTCAAGGAAGCGGGGAGCACGTACAAGGCTCAGCTCAGTGAGATTCTCGACGATCTGGCCGACCGTTTGGCGGACCATTTGCTGGGCGTGAAGTTGCCCGTGGATATCGTCAACAAGGAGGACCCGGATGGGGCCCCGTTGATTCTTGCGGAGAGGAAGATCACCAAGGTGATGTTGCGGCGACTGGCCCACCACCACGGTTCCTACAGTATGCCTCCCGGGCCTGCCAAGGATCAAATTGACGAGGTCATGAATTCGTTCAAGCTTCGGATTCGGGACATCACGCTGCGGCGCGACGAGACCGTCGACCGCTTAGAGAAGGGCGATGGCGCCGATCCGGGAGTGATCAAGTCGGTTAAGGTTTATGTGGCAAGCAAGAGGCGTATCTCGATTGGGGACAAGATGGCCGGGCGGCACGGAAACAAAGGCATTGTCGCCAGGATCGTGCCGGTGGAGGATCTGCCGTTCATGGCGGACGGGACTCCTGTCGACATCGTCCTGAACCCGCTGGGTGTCCCGAGCCGCATGAACGTTGGGCAGGTGCTGGAGACGCATTTGGGGTGGGCGGCGAAGATCCTGGGAATGCATGTGGCTACGCCGGTGTTCGACGGGATTGACGAGGGAAAGATTCACGACTCCCTGGTCAAGGCCAAAGCGGCAAAGGTCAAAGAAGCGGGCTGGAAACTGAGAGATGACGCCCGTGTCGTGGACCGGGAAGGCCGTGATCGCACCGATTGTTTTGTCGACACCGATGGGAAGACCCGGCTGTTTGATGGCCGTACGGGTGAAGCTTTTGACCAGCGGATCATGATCGGGTACATCTACATGCTCAAGCTCGACCATCTGGTGGTCAACAAGATCCACTCTCGTGCCGTGGGACCGTACTCTCTGGTCACGCAACAGCCGTTGGGCGGCAAAGCCCAGCACGGTGGGCAGCGGTTCGGTGAAATGGAAGTGTGGGCTCTTGAGGCCTATGGGGCGGCATACACTCTGCAGGAGATGTTGACCGTCAAGAGCGACGATGTCGTGGGCCGGACGAAGATCTACGAGTCCATCATGCGGGGTGACAACACTCTGGAGGCGGGAGTGCCCGAGTCGTTCAACGTTCTGATGAAGGAGATGCAGAGCCTGTGTCTTGATGTCCGAGTTCGCCGGGGCAAGGTTTCGCCGGCCCCTGCCTCCCGCTAGGGGGGACCCGGCGGGTCCCGCCAGCGGCGGGAGGAATGGATGAGCTGCCGGCGACCGGTTCGGCAGGAGCATGTGACTGACAGGCAGGCAACGCTTGAGGAGATGCTCTCTTGGATAACAGCACGTTGAAACAAGTTCTTGGTATTGAAGACGCCGCCGACTCCAGTTGCGTGACGATAGGGGTGGCTTCGCCGGAGACGGTTCGCTCGTGGAGCCGTGGTGAGGTCAAGAATCCCGAGACGATCAACTATCGGTCGTTCAAGCCTGAGAAGGGGGGGCTGTTCTGTGAGCGGATCTTCGGTCCGACGCGGGACTGGGAGTGCAACTGTGGGAAGTACAAGCGCATCAAGCACAAGGGAATCGTGTGCGACCGATGCGGTGTGGAGGTCACCCAGTCGCGTGTCCGCCGTGAACGCATGGGGCACATAGAACTGGCAGTGCCGGTGTCGCATGTATGGTTTTTCAAGTGCATGCCCAGCCGGATCGGTCTGATGTTGGACATGACGGCCCGGGCGTTGGAGCGGGTTATTTACTATGAGGACTGGATTGTGACGGATCCGGGGGACACGCCGCTGGAGGCCAAGATGCTTCTCTCGGACGAGCAATACCGGGAGGCGCGTTCGACGTACGGAGAGGCCTTCAAGGCCGGGATGGGCGCAGAGGCCGTTCAGCAGTTACTGGGCAGCATAGATCTGCAGAAGCTGCGGGTACAATTGACCGAGGATATGCTGCAGACGAAGAGCAAGGCGAATCGCAAGAAGATTGCCAAGCGTCTGCGCCTGGTGGAGGGTTTCCTTAACAATACGATGAAGGCCGAGTGGCTGATCCTCACGGTTCTTCCCGTGATTCCGCCGGACCTGCGACCGCTCGTGCCGTTGGAAGGTGGCCGTTTTGCCACCTCCGACCTCAATGATCTGTACCGGCGAGTCATCAACCGCAATAACCGCCTGAAGAATCTCCTGCAGCTCAAGACCCCGGAAGTGATTATTCGGAACGAGAAGCGGATGCTGCAGGAGGCGGTCGATGCGCTTCTGGACAACGGTCGTCATGGCCGTCCGGTCACGGGCACCGGAAATCGGCCGTTGAAGTCTCTCAGTGACATGCTGAAGGGAAAACAGGGCCGATTCCGGCAGAATCTGTTGGGCAAGCGTGTCGACTACTCCGGCCGTTCGGTGATCGTCGTGGGCCCGGAGTTGCGGTTGCATCAGTGCGGGCTTCCCAAGGAGATGGCCCTGGTGCTGTTCGAGCCGTTCATCATGCGGCGGCTGAAGGAGAGGGGCTACGTCCATACCGTCCGCAGTGCCAAGAAGATGATCGAACGACGCGCACCCGTGGTGTGGGACATTCTTGACGAGGTCATTCAAGGCCATCCGATCATGCTGAACCGCGCGCCGACGCTGCACCGGCTCAGTATTCAGGCCTTTGACCCGGTGCTGATTGAAGGGCAGGCGATTCGCCTGCACCCGCTGGTCTGCC
The DNA here is from genome assembly GCA_001803235.1 of Lentisphaerae bacterium RIFOXYA12_64_32. Classification (GTDB taxonomy): domain Bacteria; phylum Verrucomicrobiota; class Lentisphaeria; order Oligosphaerales; family YB12-FULL-65-16; genus YB12-FULL-65-16. The sequence continues at coordinate 34,879 of MHBL01000214.1, read as the reverse complement.
AGGCGTACAACGCGGACTTTGACGGCGACCAGATGGCGGTGCATGTGCCCCTTTCGAACGAGGCGCAGTTGGAGACCAAGCTGTTGATGCTGGCGCCCAACAACATCTTCTCGCCTGCGAACGGTCGCCCGATCACGACACCGACGCAGGACATCACGTTGGGGATCTACTATCTGACCTACGAGAACAGGTTGGACCGCAAGAAGGTGCGCGAAGGGGGTAAGGGCGTCAGGGTTTTCAATGACTACTTCGAGGTTCTGCGGGCCTTGGACCATGGCGTTATCACCATTCATGAGTTCTTCAAATTGCGGAACCCTGTCCAGGGCCGTTCCACGGTCTGGGGCGATCCCACGGAAAGGTTCATTGAGACCACCGCCGGGCGCTGCATTCTGAACGAGGTCTGGCCGCCGGAAATGGGTTTCCACAACGGGGTCATCACCAAGAAGGTGATCAGCCAGCTGGTCAAGGACTGCTACGACCGAGTTGGGCGGGAGCGTGTGATCTCCGTTCTGGACGCCTTGAAGGACCTAGGTTACCGCTATGCCACGAAGGCCGGGTTCTCCATCGGCATTGAAGACATGATCATCCCCAAGGAGAAAGAAGAGCGGCTGAAGGTTGCTCAGAAGCAGATCGACCAGGTGCGCAAGCAGCGCGAGAAAGGTATCATCACGGAGTTGGAGCGCTACAACAAGTGCATCGACATCTGGACGCAGGCCAACAATGACTTGGCGGCAAACTTGTTCCAGACGTTGGAGCGTAACGACGGAAAGGAAGAGATCAACCCGGTGTTCGCGATGCTCGACTCGGGCGCGCGCGGCAGCCGTGACCAAGTTCGTCAGTTGGCCGGGATGCGTGGGTTGATGGCCAAGCCGTCAGGTGAGATCATTGAGCGGCCGATCCTGTCGAACTTCCGTGAGGGACTCTCGGTGTTGGAGTACTTCATCAGCTCGCACGGAGCGCGTAAGGGGTTGGCCGACACGGCGCTGAAGACGGCCGATTCCGGTTACATGACGCGTAAGCTTGTTGATGTGGCTCACGATGTGATCTGCGTCGAGCGTGACTGCAGCACGGTCAATGGCATCTGGGTTAAGGCCATCCGTGAGGGTGACGAGGAGATGGTCGCCTTGAAGGACCGGATCACGGGCCGGTTCAGTGTGGACGATATTCATGACCCGCTGGAGACGGACAAGAGCGCTCTGATCTGTGCCGCGGGCGAGGAGATCAACCCGGTGGTCGCCGCTCGCATCGTGGATGTCGGTATTGAACGGGTGCACATTCGTTCCGTGCTGACCTGCGAAAGCGAGAAAGGCATTTGCGCCAAGTGCTACGGCCGCAACTTGGCGACCGGCGAATTGCCGTTCGAGGGCGATCCGCTCGGGATCATTGCGGCGCAGTCCATCGGCGAGCCGGGCACTCAGCTCACGATGCGCACGTTCCACTACGGCGGCACGGCGGCGGCGTCATTCAAGCAACCCGAGATCAAGGCGCGCGTGGGCGGCGTACTCCGTCTGGCCGAGGTGCGTTACGTGGAGCAGAAAGACGGTGGGTTCGTGGTCCTGAACAAGAACGGGGCCGCGGTGCTGGAGAATGATGAGGGCCTGGAGGTCGAGCGCTATGAACTCATTCCCGGCGCGGTGATCTCCAGGGCCGAGGGCACGAAGATCCGCAAGGACGAGCTCTTTGTGAAGTGGGATCCGTACAATGTGCCGATCATCACCAAGACGGCAGGGCGTCTCGAATACCGCGACCTCATCGAAGGCGTGACGATGAAGCGGGAGATCAGCGATGCCAGCGGCATGGAGGAGACGACGGTGCTGGAGCACCGCGAAGATCTGCACCCGCAGTTGGTGATCCTCAATGATCAGGGCGAGATGATTGACCACTACAGTCTGCCGGCGAATGCACACATCATGGTGATTGAAGGGACGCCCGTCAGCGCGGGTGAGACTCTTGCCAGGACGCCGCGTCAGAGCGTCCGTACCAAGGATATCACCGGTGGGTTGCCGCGTGTGGCGGAATTGTTCGAAGCGCGTCGCCCGAAGGAGGCGGCGGAGATCGCCCGTATTGACGGGGTGGTGGAACTGGGCAAGATCGCGCGCGGCAAGCGGTCGATCATTATCCGCGACCCCGAGAATGACCAAATCGAGGATCACGTGATCCCGGCAGGGAAACGCGTTGTGGTCTTTAACGGTGACTTTGTGCGCAAGGGGCAACCCCTGACCGACGGTGCGGTGGTGCCCCAGGAGATTCTGGAGGTCTGCGGTCCCCAGGACCTGCAGGAGTATCTGGTCAACGAGGTGCAGGAGGTATACCGACTGCAGGGCGTGGAGATCAATGACAAGCATATTGAGATCATCGTCCGTCAGATGATGCGCAAGGTACGAATCACCGATCCTGGAACGACGAAATTTCTCTTCGGCGAGTCGGTGGACCGCCGGGAGTTCCTGGAGGAGAACCAGCGCGTTGTGGCCGAGGGCGGCCAACCGGCCGAGGCCCAGCCCATTCTGCTGGGGATTACGAAGGCATCCCTGGAGACCGACAGCTTCATTTCGGCAGCCTCGTTCCAGGACACGACCCGCGTGCTGACGGAGGCGGCGACTCTGGGCAAGGTGGACCAGTTGCGCGGTTTCAAGGAGAATGTGATCATGGGCCACCTGATTCCAGCCGGCACCGGTTACTGGAAGATGCGTCGAATCACGCTCGAAGGGACGGCGCCGCCTGTCGAGTCGGCAGCGGAATTGCTGCAAGGCGTGGCCAGCGAAGGGACTGCAGCGGTGAAGACGGCCGCGGAGAAGACGGCAGAAGCCCGGCGCGTGCTGGACTTGTGATTTGGCTGCGATTACTGCTGGGAATGTGGTCTGGTTCCGCTTGAATAGGGCGGGAATGGAAGTAGATTATTTGTCTTTTGTGCGCCAACAAGAACGAGGATAGGTTCGATGCCGACAATCAACCAGTTGGTCCGCAGCGGTCGCCGGCCCAAAGAGCGCAAGAAGCGTACTCGTGCTTTGGCGGCGTGCCCCCAGCGGCGTGGCGTGTGTTTGCAGGTTACGACGCGAACACCCAAGAAGCCCAATTCCGCCTTGCGTAAGATTGCCCGTGTCCGTCTCACGAACGGCCAGGAAGTCACGGCCTACATTGGCGGTGAGGGTCACAACCTCCAGGAACACAGCGTGGTTCTGGTCCGGGGTGGACGCGTTCCCGATCTGCCGGGAGTCCGCTACCATATAGTCCGTGGTTCGCTGGATTGTCTCGGAGTGGAAGCCCGACGGCGCAGTCGTTCGAAGTACGGGGCCAAGAGGCCAAAGGCGCCGAAGGCGACCTCCTGAGGTCGGCACCGCCGGCCGCCGGGGAACCGCTTGGAGACATGCGGTGAGTGAGGTCCCGGACCTTTCCGTTCTTCCCGGGGTGATAACGAAACGCATAACGGCAGGAAGATTGGGCAGTTAGCGATGAGAAGACGACGTGCGGAAAAGAGGCAACTGACACCGGACATTCGCCACAACAGTGAGTTGGTGGCGCGGATGATTAACACGGTCATGGAGCGTGGCAAGAAGAGCACCGCCCAGGGCATCGTGTACGGTGCGCTGGATCAGATCAAGCAGCGCAAGAAGGATGTGGACGCATTGGAGGTGTTCCTGCAGGCGCTGGAGAACGCGAAGCCTCGTGTTGAGGTCAAAAGTCGACGCGTGGGTGGAGCGACCTATCAGGTGCCGGTAGAGGTATCTCCGGACCGGCAAGTTGCCGTGGCGATGCGATGGATACGTGATTTTGCGCGTGGGCGGAAGGGCAAGCCGATGGAAGAGTCCTTGGCTGCAGAACTCCTCGATGCCTACGATAACACCGGCAATGCCATCAAGAAGCGGGACGATACGCACAAGATGGCGGCTGCCAACAAGGCATTTGCTCACTACCGGTGGTAGGATTTCAGCAGATTGGGTTGTTTTCCTCAAGGAGTCGTTGCTGTTCGGAGCAACGGATAGGTTCAAAGAGTCTATGATAGACGTCGAAGCCAAGACCAGTCCGGCGACCGAATCAGAGGGACGTGACGTTCCTCTTTTGCGGGTGCGCAATATTGGTATCATGGCTCACATCGACGCCGGCAAGACCTCGCTGACCGAGCGGATTCTGTACTACACCGGGGTTAATTACCGCATGGGTGAAGTCCATGAGGGCACAGCCACCATGGACTGGATGGTGCAGGAGCAGGAGCGCGGCATCTCCATCACCAGTGCGGCAACGTCGTGTCTTTGGCGCGGGTGTCGCATTAACGTGATCGACACTCCCGGCCATGTGGACTTTACCGCTGAAGTGGAGCGATCCCTGCGGGTTTTGGACGGCGCGGTGGCGGTATTCTGCAGCGTGGGCGGCGTGCAGCCGCAGTCGGAAACGGTCTGGCGTCAGGCGCGCAAGTACCGGGTTCCCGTCATGGCGTTTGTAAACAAGATGGACCGCACCGGGGCGGACTTTACGCGAGTGGTGCATCAGATTCGGGACCGCCTTGGCGTGACCCCCGTTCCAATTCATATCCCCATCGGCAGCGAAGGCCAGTTCTCGGGCGTTGTGGACGTGATCACTTCGGAAGCCTTGGTGTTTGAGGAACAAGACTTGGGAGTGACCGTGCACCGCCAGCCGGTGCCCGAGCACATGCGTCTGGCGCTGCTCCAGGCCCGTGAGTACATGGTCGAATGCCTGGCGGAAACCGACGATGTGATCATGGAGCGATTCCTTGCGGATCAGGAACCGGGACCGGACGAACTGCGAAAGGCGTTGCGGCGTGCAACTCTGGCCGGCGGCGTTGTCCCCGTGGTTTGCGGCAGCGTTCTGAAGAACAAGGGAGTGCAGCCCGTCCTGGACGCCGTGATCGACTATCTGCCTTCGCCGCTGGACATTCCGCCCGTCCCCGGCGTTGACCCTGACACGGAGCAGGCTGTCACCTGTAAAGCGGGGGATAACGAACCGTTTGTCGCTTTGGCTTTCAAACTCATGGCGGATCCGTACGCGGGCAAGTTGGTGTTTTTCAGGGTTTACAGCGGGACCGCAAAGCGGGGCATGATCGTTCACAACCCGAGAACCGGGAAGCGGGAGCGATTGGGCCGTCTGATGCAGATGCACGCGAACCACCGCGAGGATCGCGAGAAGGTTTTCAGTGGTGATATCGCCGCTGTCGTGGGATTGGGGAATGTGCGCACGGGCGACACGTTGTGCGAACCCAGCAAGCCGATCCTCCTGGAGTCGGTTACCTTCCCCGAGCCGGTGGTCAGTATGGCGATCGAACCCAAGACGTCGGGGGATCGTGACAAGCTGATCCTGGCGTTGGAGCAGTTGGCGCTTGAGGATCCCACATTCCGGGTACGCACGGATCGGGAGACGGGACAGACGATCGTCTCCGGAATGGGCGAACTCCACTTGGACATCATCCGGGACCGGGTTTCCCGAGAGCACAATGTTGAGGCCAACGTCGGCAAACCGGAGGTCTCCTACCGCGAGACGCTGACCTGCGCGGCGGAAGCCAATACGAAGTTTGTGCGCCAGACGGGCGGTCGGGGGCAATACGGGCACGTTGTGATTCGTGTGGAACCCCGCCCCCGAGGGCACGGGATCACGGTCGAAAACAAGGTGGTGGGAGGCCGGATTCCGAAAGAGTTCCATCAGGCGATTGAGCACGGGTTGCGGGAGACCACGGAAGCAGGGATCCTTGCGGGGTATCCGATGGTCGATCTCCACGTGGACGTGCTGGACGGGTCCTATCACGCGGTAGACTCATCAGACTTGGCGTTCAAGATCGCGGCTTCCATGGCCTTGAAGGAGGCTGCGCGCAAGGGCAAGCCGATCTTGCTGGAACCGATCATGGCCACGGAAGTGACCACGCCCGAGGAGTATCTGGGCGATGTGATCGGTGATTTGTCCTCGCGTCGAGGACACATGACCGAGGTGGAGGCACGGGCTCAGAGTGTGCGCGTGGTGGCACGCGTCCCGTTGATGACGTTGTTCGGGTATGCAACGGCTCTCCGATCGCTCACCAAGGGGCGCGCGGAATTCGTGGCCGAACCTTCGCACTTTGAGCGGGTCCCGGAGAGCATTCAGAAAGAGATACTGGAAGAGGTTTGAGGCGGAATGGCGAACAAACAGGTCATACGCATTCGGTTGCAGGCTTACGACCATCGTGTGCTGGATCAGTCCACGAAGGAAATCGTCACCACAGTGCGCAGGACGGGAGCGCAGATTGCCGGTCCGGTGCCGTTGCCGACCCGGATTGAGCGGTTCTCCGTGAACCGGTCCCCGCACGGGGACAAGAAGTCCATGGAGCAGTTTGAGATCCGCACCCACAAGCGGCTTTTGGACATTATCAGTCCGACGGTGAAGACGGTGGACGAGTTGAAGAAGCTCAACCTTCCGGCGGGCGTGGATATCAGCATCAAGATCTAGCCGGTTGGGCGGAGAGTATTTGGACGGCAGTGGCGCAGTGGCGCAGCGGAGGTCACGAGATGAAGGGCATTTTGGGCCGGAAACTGGGTATGACCCAGAGATATGCCAAGGATGGCACGTTGGTTCCAGTCACGGTTGTTGAGGCTGGCCCGTGCAAAGTCCTGGCGCTCCGGACGCGCGAGAAGGACGGGTATTCCGCCCTGCAGATCGGGTTTGGCCAGCGTAAGGCCAAGAACGTTCCGCGTGCCGTCAAGGGGCACGTCAAGGCGGCTGGGTTGGCGGAGACGCCGCCGGAGCGTATCCGCGAGATTCGGCTCGCAGAGGACCCGACGTGTGCGGTGGGCGACACAATTAAGGCTGACGTCTTTGCGGCCGAAGACATTGTGGATGTCGTGGCCCACACCAAGGGGAAAGGCTTCCAGGGCGCTGTGAGGCGTTGGGGCTTCAGTGGTGGTCGCGCCAGTCACGGACGGGGCGGACTGCGTCGGACGGGTTCAGTCGGCATGAAGGCGCAGCCTGGAAGGATTTACAAGGGCCGCAAGATGCCGGGCCACATGGGGAATGCGCAGCGAACGGCGCAGAACCTCAAGGTTGTGGAAGTTCGAGCCGATGAGGACGTAATGATGATTCGCGGGTCGGTTCCCGGCCCGAACGGCGGTATTGTGGTAGTGCGCAGTGCGCGCAAGAGCAAGACGGCACGATAGGGTGGTGATTATGTCGACGACGTTGCCCATATTTGACAAGAGCGGCTCCCAGATTGGGGGCTTGGACCTGAGTCCGGCTTGGCTGGAACGGGAAAAAGGCGACCAGGCGGTACACGACAGTGTTGTCGCCTGCTTGGCGGGAATGCGGGCGGGGACTGCCTCGACGAAGACGCGCGGGAAGGTCAGGGGCGGCGGTGCCAAGCCCTGGCGCCAGAAAGGGACTGGTCGGGCGCGTGCCGGAAGTAACCGGAGCCCGGTGTGGCGAGGCGGCGGCATTATCTTCGGGCCTATCCCTCGCAGTTTTGCGAAGCACGTCAACCGCAAGGTTGAGAAGCTAGCCATGCGGCGTGTTTTCACCGAGCGTTTGGACGAGAATGCGGTGATTGTCGTTGACGACGTGGTGCTAGACACCCCAAAGACGAAGGGGCTGACGGCGCTGCTGAAGACGCTTGGCGCCGGCGTAGACGCGTTGGTGTTAGTGGATAAGGTTGAGGATAACGTGCGCCTCGCCGCCCAGAATCTTCCCAGTGTGAGGCTGATGACGGCCGTCACGGTGAATCCGTACTGGATGCTGTTGTACAAGAAAATTGTGGTCACCCGGGCAGCTTTGGAGGTGTTGGGTGGGCGCATTGGGGCAAGGGAGAAGGCAGAATGATGGATCCGTACAAAATCATCCATACGGTCCTTGTGACTGAGAAGGGGACGGAGTTGGCGGGGTCGCTGAACAAGTACACCTTCAAGATTGCGTGTGATGCCAACAAGCGTCAGGTCCGCAAGGCGGTTGAGTCCCTGTTTGACGTCAAAGTATCGGCCGTGAACGTGATGAACCGCTTGGGGAAGCGCAAGCGCTTGCGGAGTTCCAAGTACGGCAAGCGGCCTGACTGGAAGAAGGCAGTGGTGACGTTGAAAGAGGGCACCATCGATATCATGTAGGTTCCCGGAGGCGGCAAGATACCGGGCAACACAGCGGAACAGGCGAGGCGTTAGACCATGGGCATCAAGACATTTCGACCGACTTCTCCGGGATTGCGCCAGATGGCGTTGCCGGATTTCTCGGAACTGAGCCGGCGCACTGCTGAGCGGTCGTTGACTGTCGGCAAGCGTTCAACGGGCGGCCGGAACAACCACGGTCACGTGACGACGCGGTTCCGTGGCGGCGGTGTGAAACGGGCCTACCGCAAGATCGATTTCCGCCGTGATAAGGATGGGATCCCCGCCAAGGTGGCGCACATTGAATACGACCCGAATCGTTCGGCACGGATCGCTCTGTTGCATTATGTGGACGGGGAGAAGCGGTATATTCTGTGCCCTGTGGGATTGCAGTGTGGTGCCACGGTTATGAGCGGCCCCAAGGCCGAATTCAAGCCTGGGAATTCCATGGCGTTGCGGGACATTCCGATGGGGTTGGAGATCCACAATGTCGAGCTTTGCCCCGGACGGGGTGGGGTTCTGGCCAGGAGCGCCGGCCAGACCGCGTTGCTGCGCGCCAAGGAGGGCTCTCACGCGCAGGTCAAGCTTCCGAGCGGTGAGATCCGCCTGGTTCACTTGGATTGCCGCGCGACCATCGGTCAGGTTGGTAATCTGGAGCGTGCCGGGTTGGCCTACGGCAAGGCAGGGAAGCGGCGCTACCTTGGGCGCCGGCCGCACAGCCGCGGCGTCGCCATGAATCCGATTGACCATCCGATGGGCGGCGGTGAGGGGCGAACCAGCGGCGGCGGCCATCCGCGTTCACCGTGGGGGCAGTTGGCGAAGGGCTACAGAACCCGCAACAAGCGGAAAACATCGTCCAAGTTCATTGTGCAACGGAGGAAGAAGTAGTGAGCAGGTCCGTTAAGAAGGGGCCTTTTGTTGACGCCCACCTCATGGAGAAGGTGCTGAAGACCAACGTCAGTGGTCTGAAGAGGATCATTAAGACGTGGTCGCGCCGTTCCATGATCATGCCCGAGTTCGTCGGGCATACATTCTCCGTTCACAACGGCAAGGCCTTCGTGAACGTGTTTGTGACGGAGAACATGGTGGGGCACCGTTTGGGCGAGTTCTCCTTGACCCGGACATTCCGATCACACGGAAACGTCAGCGGCCGCTAGGCGAGTGTCTGGTACTTGCTGCCTTGGCGCTTGGTCATGTCGATTTCGCCCACGTTCTTGTTGTCTTTGGTTCATGAATGCCTCGGATCGCCAAGGTGTTCATGACCTAAGATGATTTGTGATCTGTTTTCTTAGCAGGCGGATCACTTACTCTCTTTCCTTACGTTTACTGGCGCACCAACCTGAGCTGCCCGTGGCAAAGACTGCGGTGGGACACTCGGATGCCGTTGGTCAGAATTTCCGGACTGGTCGGGCGTTTCTTTGTGCCGCAGTGCCCGCCTGGAAAGGGCAAGAAGCACGACTGCGCCGACTGCCAGTTCTGTCAGTGGTGCACTGACGACCGGTGCGCGGCCTGCCGGTCAGGCGGTGAGTGCTGCAAGCGCAAAGCCCCGGTTGGCGTGAAACGCCAGGTCTCCGGCGGAACCCGCCGACACTAACCTGATCCCCGGGAAAGGAACTCACTCACGGTGTCGCGTCGCGCACGGGCGGGTCAGCAGTGCCTGCCCGTGAACGTGCGAAGGGGTACGCCATGGGCCCGGACGAGCAGGGAAGCAGGGACCCGGTTGCCGACTACTCCTGGCAGCGCGTGGTGTTGGGCGCCCTCTTGGTTCTGATTGTCATGGGCGGGTTGTCGTTTGGTTACCAAATGGGCGTTCGTCTGTTCTCGTTCTGGAGTGCCCCTGGTGCCTTCTACGGGAAGCTGCCCGGCATCGTGTCTGCCTCGATTCCGCTGAGCAAGCTGCCCGGGCCTCCGAGGACGGAGGAGCCGTCCTTCGTGCTGGACGATGCGAACTCGCAGGGGATGACGGGGGTGGATGACCCGGAGAACGAACGGTGGTGTGACATTGCCGGTAATTTCTACTCCGCTGATTTTGTCAGGCGCTTCAGCTACGCTCGTCCTCTGAACGGGCGGCCCGTCGTTCGCGTCCGGATACAGGTACGGGGGGCGACGTTGGCAGGTCGTGTTGAAGCACAGGGGCTCAAGCCGAACTTTGCCTATCAGCTGAAGCTACGCGGGGACTATGCGGCGAGGGACAACTTCGAGACCATCGGCCGGTTGGGCCGATGGCGCCTGCCTGGCCATGGGACGAATTACTCCGACCAGGACTATGAAAACTGCGCTGAAAAGTCGCGCATCGAGGCCTACATTCTTTTTGATTTCTTCGTGACGGATCGCGAAGGGTGTGCCGTTCGTGATTTTGCTCTTGACAGCAGTCTGCACGTGATCTGGAACGCGGGTCGGCAGCGGGCGCCCGACGATGAAAATGCTTTGGTGCCGGCGGTCGTCTGCGCAGAGAATCCTGCGACCTATTCAGTCCCCAAGGTGAGGCGGTCCGTGGAGTTTCTGTGGGCGGAGCGGGAAACGTGTCGGTACCGTCGGGGGGACGAGTCCATGCGGCTCCCGCCCGGTATGTATCGGGCCCGTTTGGCGCTCACGGAAGAGAGTTTTCATGCCACGGGCAACGATGGGGGGCACTGGGGAACTGTCTTTGAGGTCCCGGTGCAATTTGAGATTCTGGCCCCCTGAAATGGTCGCCCTCTCGGGGAACCTTGGTGGGCGGTGGATCGGGCGACTCGCATGGAGTACATTGAGTGTGCTGCCTGTGGAACGGGACGCCGATCTTGGTGGGCCGGTGAAAGGCGGGCAGGGCTGTGCAGCCGCAGGCACAGAGTCTGCGTTGAACAGGGCTTATGTCCGAGCTCAGATGGAACGGATGGCGTCATGCATGAGTCACTTGCGGAACGGCGTCAGGAACTGGTCGACCTTTTCCGCTCGGCGCAAAGCGAGGCGGAATTGGACACTCTGCTGGAGGGCGTGTTGACGCCTCAGGAGATTGAGGAAATCTCGCTGCGGTGGCGTTTGATGACGCGCCTTGTCAGCGGTCAGACGCAGCGCCAGATCAGCAAGGAACTCGGGGTCAGTCTTGGCACCATTTCCCGCGGGTCCAGATTGCTGCAGTATGGCCCGCCGAGATTTCGTGACTACGTGGAGCGCCGGTCACGGTCATCCTGAGGAGTGTCGGGAGGCGGTGCGGGCATGGCAGCCGGGAAAAAGCGATCTTCCGTCGGCAAGACAGGGCGTGTGATCTACGCTGCGAGCGAGAGCTGCGCAGATCTGCTTTTTGCGACCGGGTTGCTGGCGCCGGACGCGTTCTTTTGGTTTGAGATCCCAGGGCAGGCCGGTGTGGTTCTTTCGCCCCTCGAGGTTGGGCGTGGCCAGAAGCAAGTCAAGAGTGACCTACGAGTGATGTCCCTTGACCAGGCCAGGAGCGAGTGGCGCGTTCCTGATGGCAAGACCACGCCCGAGGCGCTGATCTCCGGGCTGGCCCGTCACACCGGGATTGACGTCTGGGAGGTCCCGGTTGACTTTCCTCTCGCTTTGGCCCGTAGTCTTCAGCGCGCGGGAGTGAGGTTGCGGCCGGTCCGGGATTTCTTCCCGGCGCGAGCACGAAAGACCGCCCAGGAGGTGGAGCACATCCGGGAGGGGGTTCGGTTGGCCGAGGCTGGTCTGAGTCGGGCGATTGAGGTCGTCGGGCAAGCCAAGGTGACAGCGGACGGGAAACTCTGCTGGCGCGAGGACCTGTTGACCGCGGAGATACTGCGTGGCGAGATTGCCGCGGAGGTGGCCCGCCTGGGGGGCATGGCGGCGCGTACGATCGCGGCTTCCGGGCCTCAGGGCGCTGATCCGCACCAGGTCGGGTCGGGTCCCATCCGTGCTGGCGATCCGATCGTGCTGGACATTTTCCCGCGCGTTGATACCACCGGATACTTTGGGGATTTGACCCGAACGGTAGTGAAAGGGACGCCGTCGGAAATCGCGCTACGGGCATACCGGGCCGTACGCGAAGCACAGCAGAGGGCGATTGATACCGTCAAGGCCGGGGTGAAAGTCGCGGCGGTGCACGGTGCCGCGAAAGCGGCCCTTGACGCCGCGGGATTCCAGACTGACACGACCGCCTCGCCGCCCCACGGCTTCATCCACGGGACGGGGCACGGCCTGGGGCTGGAGATCCATGAGGCGCCCCGCGTGGGTGACCGCACGGAGGCGGTGCTGGAAGAGGGCCACGTCATCACCATTGAGCCGGGCCTGTACTACTCCGATTGGGGCGGCGTACGGCTTGAAGACGTGGTGGTAGTCCGTCACGGCGGTTGCGACAATCTCACCTCCGCCGGTTTCCAGTTTCAGGTTGACTGATCCGGTTCCGCCGATTCCAGGATTTCGCTTGGCAGATGGTGGATTAGATTGGTCAACCCATCGAATTTGAAGTCCATGTCGATGACGGCGACAATCTCGTCCTGTGCGTTCTTGATTGGGTATGCAATGGTCAGGATCAGGATCCCCGTAAATCGGGAGAAATACAGATCGGAGTAGTACGGTTGGCCGGTGTCGAGGACGTCCCGGAACCACTCGCGTTCCGAGAAGTCTTCGTTCAGCAATGACCGGAATAGTCCCTTCTCGCCGCGTTGCGTGTGCACCTGTGAGATTCGGTGCCCCTGCAGGTCGGTGATCGTCAGGAGCTGAATGGCGGATTCTTCCTTGATGGCGTTCTGAAGGAATTTCTTGACTCGTTCCGGCGCCAGGGACTGGATTTCGGGGGCGCCGGTGATCAGTTCGGCTAGCAGTTCAGCCTTCCGGACCGCCTCTTTCTTAACCTTCGTGAAATCGGACTCGAACAACCGGGGCACATGGTGCTTGGCCTGGGCAATCATTTCCTCTGAAGAGATCGCCGTGGTGCGGCCTTGCTCGTACTGCTCCATGATCCACTCGTAGATTCGCCGCACCCCGGGATGTCGCTTGCCGATGGCTTCGTACTCGCCTGCCGGATGCTGAGTCGCGTACTGGTTGAGCCACTGGGCGACGCCGGCCAGCCCTGATTTGTCCGTCACCATGATATGAATGGGCCGGTTCAGAATCTTTTCGGTGTCGAAGATGTTGTAGATCTCGGGGTTCTTCAGGATACCGTCGGCATGGATGCCTGCCCGCGTTGTGTTGAACTCCTCGCCGACGAACGGATAGTTGCTGGGGATTTCCGCCTTGACCACGTCCCGGTAGTACTCGGCGATCTCTGTGATCACCCGGGTTTCGATCCCGCAGTCTTCACCTTTCAGCCCGATGTACTCGATAATGGCCCCCTCCAGCGGCGGGTTGCCGCACCGTTCGCCGTAGCCCAGCAAAGAGGCGTTCAGAGCCGAGCAGCCGTACAGCCACGCGGTAGTTGCATTCGCGTGTACTTTATGGAAATCGTTGTGGCCGTGCCACTCGAGTCGCTCCGCGGGGACTCCCGCCTCAAACCGGAAGGCGTGAACCAGTTTCGGCACGCTTCGGGGCAGGGCGGCGCCCGGATAGGAGACTCCGTAGCCGAGTGTGTCGCAAAGGCGGATCTTGATGGGAATGCCACTCTCTTCGGACAACTTCATCAGTTCCTCGGCGAAGGGGAGGCAGAAGCCGTAGATGTCGGCTCGCGTCAGATCCTCGAAATGGCACCGTGGGATAATTCCTTCGGCCAGGGCTTCCTTCACGGTCCCGAGGTATTCGTCCATGACCTTGCGGCGGTTCTTCTTGAGCTTAAGAAAAATGTGGTAGTCCGATACGGACGTCAGGATTCCGGTCTCCTTCAGTCCGAGGGCCCTGACCAGCTTGAAGTCCTCCGGGTTGGCTCGAATCCAACCCGTGACTTCCGGGTACCGGCAGCCCAATTCCAGGCAGCCTTCGATCGCTCGGCGATCGCGTTTGCTGTAGATGAAGAATTCGCACTGGCGGATGACGCCGTTCGGTCCCCCCAGCCGGTTCATGAGCCGGTAGAGGTCCACAATCTGTTCCGGCGCATAGGGGGGGCGGGCCTGCTGCCCGTCACGGAACGTCGTGTCGGTGATCCAGATGTCATCCGGCGGGACGGGCATGGTGATTTTGCCGTCAAAGATCACCTTCGGGATCTGGTTGTAGGAGAACTGGTCGCGAAAGAGTTCCGGTTCTTCGACGTCCACGAGCGCGAACCGGTGCGGCGCCAACTGCGCCAGTCTGAACGGCCCTTTCCCCCCCGTGTCTGTCGCCGGGACCGCTCGGATGCTTCCACCTCTGCCAACGCGTTCACCGGTTTTTCGCATTATCCAGCCCTGCCTTTCGTTGATTCCATCGTTCACTATAGCACAGGACAACACTTTTCCATGTTCGTCGGTAATGCGTCAGAAGCTGTGAAAAAATCGACCGCAAGGCAGCGTCGATTGTCCTGGAGGGCGGGTTCTCCACAACCCACCAGCCCCGGTTACGGAGAACCGGGGCCCCATGTCGGGTGCGTCGGCACGGGGTGCCGATTTTTTCACAGCTTCTGACGCATTACGTTCGTCGGACATGAATATTGCATTGTTCCGCACGATCATGTCAAATTCATGTACGCTGGACGTCTGGAAAGTGAGTTTGGTCATGTGTAAGGGGGGGAGTGGCTGCTATGGCCATCTGCCGCAGTTTCGGCGTCAGGCGGGTGGAAAAACCGGTGGTAGCGGGTATGGTGTTTGGACGGTGTTGAGGCCGTTCCAGAGTCACGAGCAGCGGCCGGGACATTCGGGCGCCGTTGTAGACAACCGACATGTGACCAGGCTGTCACTTTACATATGTCTGCCGAAGCCACATCTTCTGTCATCAACAGTTGGGACACGGTCCGCTACGAGCTTCTGAACACTCGGATCTGCGATCTGCACTTGCGCATTCGCGGGTCTCCGGTCGAGCCGTTCGTGCGGCGTCTGTTCCGGGAGTTCGCGCTCAAGCGGATGGTGTATAGGCCCCGCCTGTACCTCACCGACAGTTGGGGGTGCCCCAATGAGGTCCCGTTGATCGGCATTCCGTTCTACCTTGCCGACAAGAGCCTTTCCCGCCTCGAACTCGAACAGACCGGCGAGATCGAGGATGGCAAGATGATCACGATGCTCTTGCGGCATGAGGCGGGCCATGCCGTGAACTACGCCTATCGGCTCTGGGAATATCCGGGGTGGACGGAGATTTTTGGGCGCTTCCGCATGCCGTACCGTGACGTATTCGAGCCGAGGCCGTCGAGCCGGCAGTTCGTGCGGCACCTGGTGACACACCAATACCGGTGGACCTATGCACAGAAACACCCGGACGAGGACTTTGCCGAGACGTTTGCCGTCTGGTTGACACCGCGTTCCGGGTGGCAGCGCCGGTACGGCAACTGGCCGGCGATCCGCAAGTTGCGGTACGTGGCCAACCTGATGCAGCAGATTCGCGGGTCACAGCCTGTCTGCGCGGGGGGGCGCCCTCTGTACCCGGTTGAGAGCCTGAGCATGCGGTTGGCCGAGCACTACGGCGAGAGGGCTGACAGGTTCAGGGCTTCGGCCTTTGGCTATGTCGATGACAAACTGCGCGAGTTGTTTCCGCCGTTCGAAGCGTCCGATGGGATGGAGGCGCATCGCATGATCCGCAAGTGCCGGCGGCAGTTGATCCGCCGCGTTCTGCGGTGGGCCAGGATGGACGAGGAGGACGTGGGGCTGATCCTGCGGAAACTGGAAGACCGCGCCCGGGAGTTGAACCTCCGCTACCCGCGTGGGCAGGCGCATGACATACTGCTCGACCTTACGGCCGTTACCACTGCCCTGGCCATGGATTTCGGCTATACCGGCCGGTTCGGCCAATGAAGTGCGGTCTTCCCCTTCGGGGTGGACGTCATCCCATGGGGATGTCTACACCGAAGGGTGTCCGTTCCAGGGCGGCGTCGAGGATCATCTGGAGCAGTCGCGGATAGGAGATGCCAGCTGCCTCGGCGCAGCGCGCCAGGCCAATCCCCTCTTCGAGCGAGGCGTTGCAGTTCACTTCCAGCACGCGGGGTGTGCCGGCCTCGTCAAGCCGAATATCCACCCGGCCATACCCCCAGCCGTTCACCGCACGGAAAGCGCGTAACGCCGTGGCACTGATCTGCCGGGCCAGTTCGGCATCGACCGCGGCTGGGCAGATCACCGATGTCTTCTGGTATTCGACGCTGTTCTCGAGGAACTTGGCGGCATAGGACATGATGGGTGGAATACCAGGGGGCAGCTTCTCGTAGCAGACCTCGGCGAAGGGCATTACACGCAGGCGCCGTCCCCCGACGATGCCGACGTTGAACTCACGCCCGGGGAGGAATTTCTGCACCAGCGCCGGCTGTCCGTACGTTTCGAGAATGTGTCGCACCTTGCCCCGGAGCGCGCGTTTCGAGTGAACCACCGAGTCTCGTTCCAAGCCGATGCCGGAGTGCTCCTGTGCCGGTTGCACGATCATGGGGAAGTGCCACTTGTGCCGGTCGATCTCCGCACCTGTCTCAATCAAGCGCGTGTCGGGAGGAATGTTGATTCCGGCTCCATGCAACAGGCTGGAGGTCATGTATTTGTAGCGACAAAGCCCGAGCGCGAGAGCCCCGGCTCCGGACAAGGGCAGGCCCATCATCTGCACCAGCGCTGCGACTCGCATTTCATACAGGGCGCCGTGGATGACATCGTCATACTGGTTGAAGACCACGTCCGGGCGTAGCAGCCGCAGCCGTCGCTGGAAGGCCCACATATTGTCGGCAAGGGGGACGACCGTGACGGTGTGTCCCAGGCTGCGCAGCGTCCGGCCCATGCCGCGCACCATGCGTCGGAGGTCAGCGGTGCCACCCCTGTCCTCCGCCAGTTCCGGGGTGTTCGGTTGCAGCGAGTTGTAGATCAGAGCGACTTTCAACAGTTTCACAGAGGACCCCCACCGTTGGTTCGGCCATCGAGTCTGGCCTCACTATACCGAACCCCCGAGCCATTTTCCAGCCGTTCTCCGCGAAGCGGGTTGGCTTTGGCACGCTATCGTGGGTGCTCGGGTCGCGTGCTTCGCGGGGCCGGGGGGAGAAGGGGGGGGCTCTCAGGGCTGTTTCAAGATCTGGCGCCGCGTCTCGGAAGGCCACACCTCCGCGCACACCTGGTAGGGGCGGCCTGTCCTCAGGCCGCCCCCCCCCCGGCGTGGGGACACGCCGGGGGTACTCGCGGCCCGCGACGGTCACGAATCTTGAAACAGCCCTGGGGGGCTCTGAGCGACGGGAACCAACGTCCCCGTGCCGGGTCTAAGAGCGGGTGTGTTTGGTGGTTGCGGAAAATAGAGCCCGTCCCGTCTCAAGGGCTGGGACATAGTGACTCCTGTCGGTCGCCGTCCCGTGGCGGGACGGCGGCGGAAGGAGAGAGTTTGGGGCCGTCATTCGGGTGGCGGCGCTTGATTCGGTGGCGGACACATGTACGGTCACCACGCAGGTTGAGTGACTCACCGCAGCACGGTCAGAAGGAGATGCGATCATGCCGGTTGATGTGAAGCAGATTGGCGAGCGTGTGGCAAAGGAAAGTGCGCTTCTGGCGAAGATTCGGGACGAGATTCGACGGGTCATCGTCGGACAGGAGATGCTCATCGACCGTCTGGTGCTGGCCTTGCTGTGCAACAACCATGTGCTCATTGAGGGCGTCCCGGGCTTGGCCAAGACGCTGTCGGTGACTACGCTGGCCAGAACGATCCAGGCGTCGTTCCAGCGGATTCAGTTCACTCCCGACCTGTTGCCGGCTGACGTGGTCGGCACGCTCATCTACAACCCGAAGAGCGGCGAATTTACGCCCAAGCGCGGTCCCATTTTTGCGAACATCGTCCTTGCCGATGAGATCAACCGGGCGCCGGCGAAAGTCCAGAGCGCACTGCTGGAAGCGATGCAGGAACGGCAGGTCACCATCGGCGACACGACCTACAAGCTGGAGGACCCGTTCATGGTCCTTGCGACCCAGAACCCCATCGAGCAGGAGGGGACGTATCCCCTGCCCGAAGCGCAGGTGGACCGGTTCATGCTCAAGCTGAAGGTCACCTATCCGAAGCGGGACGAGGAACTGAAGATTCTGCGTGCGATGGCCACGTCCACGCCCCGGTTCGACGTGGCGCCGGTGGTCTCTCCGGCCGATATCCGCCGTCTGCGCGCCCTGGCGGATGATGTTTTCATGGACGAGAAGATCGAGGAGTACATCGTCAACGTCGTCGAGGCGACGCGCAATCCCGAGCAGGTCAAGCTCAAGATCAAGGACCTGATCCGTTACGGTGCTTCGCCGCGCGCGACCATCTACCTGGCGATGGCGGCCAAGGGGCATGCGTTGCTGCAGGGCCGCGGCTATGTGACGCCGCAGGACGTGAAATCCATCGCCATGGATGTGCTGCGGCATCGCCTCATCGTGACCTACGAGGCGGAAGCCGAGCAGAAGACCAGCGAAGATCTGATCACGCAGATTCTCGACACGGTACCCGTGCCATGATTCCCAAGGAACTGGCCAGCAAAATCCGCTACCTCCAGATCTACACCAGCAAAGCGGTCAACGACGTTCTTGCCGGCGAGTACGAGAGTGTCTTCAAGGGCTGCGGCATGGAGTTCGAGGAGGTCCGGGAGTACCAGCCCGGGGACGAGGTGCGCTCCATCGACTGGAACGTGACCGCGCGCATGGGTCATCCCTTCGTAAAGCGGTTCCGCGAGGAACGCGAACTGACCGTCGTCTTTTTGGTGGATCTTTCGGCGTCCGGCGCGTTCGGGACCTGCCGAAAGCTGAAGAACGAAGTGGCGGCCGAGTTGTGCGCACTGCTGGCTTTCGCGGCCATCAAGAACAAGGACAAGGTCGGCCTGATCATCTTCACGGACACGATAGAACTTTTCGTCCCGGCCCGCAAGGGCGTGTCACACGTGCTGCGTCTGATTCGCGAGTTGCTGAACTTCCGGCCACGGCAGACGCGGACCGCCATTGCTGAGGCCCTCGATTACCTGGGGCGCGTCATCACCAAACGGGCGGTCGTTTTCGTGGTGTCCGATTTCCTCGGCGAGAACTTCGAGCGCCCGATGCGTATCCTGGGCCGAAAGCACGACCTGATTGCGGTATCGGTGACCGACCCGCGCGAAGTCCGGTTGCCCGACATCGGCTTGATCGAACTTGAGGACGCGGAGACTGGCGAGTGCATCGTGATCGACACGGGCAGCGCCGGCGTGCGCCGGAAGTACGAGGCGCTGGGCCGGGAGCGGGGGGACGTTCTGGAGAAACTCTTCAAGTCCATGAAGGTGGACCAGATCGATATCTGCACCAGTGAGGATTATGTGCGCAAGCTGGTCTGGTTTTTCCGGACTCGCGAACGGCGGCGTCAGAACGCGTGACGGGCAGTGGCGCGTGACCTCCGGGACCGCGGCAGGGTGCTCGGGGCCGTCCCGGCCCGAGGCCCTCGGCCGGGGATCCGTCTTCGCGCGAGCAGCTTCGCCGGACAGAGCCGGCCGACGCACCCCGCTTCGGCGCGGGACGCGCCGAGCCACAGCGTCTGCGGGTGTGAGCGGGCGGCCGATGCGGAGTTTGGGTGGTTCCTTTCGGTGAGGCACGGGGCAAACTGCAGGAAGCGATGAGCGATGAGTGACAAGCTGGATTTCTCGCTGCCGGAACGCAAAGAGCCGCCTCGCGACCGCCAGGTCGCGGTCCGGGTGCTGTTGGTGTTGATCCTGCTGGCGGTGCTGGCCGACGTGGCGCTGTCCGCGCGTGGCCGCGCGCCGGCGACGCCGGACGGGGCCGGCGGGCCGTCCCTCTCCGCCGAGGCGCAGAAGGACTTGGCCTTGCGACTGGAGAACCAGGGCCTCAGCGTCGCCGCCGCCGAGGCCTGGGAGAAGTACCTCAGGACCGGCCGACCGGACGCGGTCACCTGCGCCAATCTGTGGTATCGCATCGGCAAGCTCCGCCAGGACGCCGAGCAGTTCGAGAAGGCCCTCGAAGGCTACTATCGCTCCGAAAGCTTCGCGAAACCGGCGGAACTCGGCCCTGAGATCGGGCGTCGGACTCAGGAATGCCTGGAGCGGCTCGGCAAGTTCGCGGCATTGCGTTACGAACTCACCGACCGGGTCAGTGCGAAGCCTGACGCCAAGGCTGCCGGTGACGAGGTGCTGGCCGAGATCGGGCCCGAGAAGATTACCAAGGCGGACCTGGACCGGCGCATCGAGGAGCAGATCGGGCGCCAGTTGGCGCAGTTCGCCTCCCAGTTGACGGAGGAGCAGCGCCGCCAGCAGAAGGAGGAATTGCTCAAGCGGTTTTCGACGGCACAGGAGCGTTTGCAGTACCTTCAGCAGTACGTGGCCGAGGAAGTGTTGTACCGCAGAGCTCGCGAGACGAAACTCGATCAGGACGCCGAGACGCGGGCTTTCCTGAAAGACATGGAGAAACAGATCCTGGCTCGGAAGGTCGTGGAGAAGGAGATGTCCGAGCAGATCAAGATCACGGGCGGAGATGTCGAGACCTACTACCAGGCGCACGCGCAGGAGTTCGTGCTGCCGGCCCGCGCGCGAGTCAGCCACATTCTCGTCGAGAACGAGGAGAAGGCCAAAGCGGTGCTCGAGAGCTTGAAGAACGGCGAAGCCTTTGACGCGTTGGCCAAGTCGCTGTCGCTGGATCAGGCCACGGCCGCCAGCGGTGGCGACATCGAAGGTTGGGTCGTCCAGGGCAATCCGGCCGTGCCTGGGATCGGGTCGCTTCCAGAAGCCGTGGTTCGTATCTTTTCGACCGACGCGGGCAAGGTGGCGGAGGTCCCCGTGAAAGGCGAGAAGGGCTATCACATCTTCAAGGTGCGCGAACGCGAGGCAGGGCGGCAGCGTCCGTTTGACGAGGCGAAGGACGAGGCCCACCGGGCCCTCCGAAGCCAGAAGGAGCAGGAGGTCCAGAAGCGCCTCCTGGAAGACCTCAAGCGCCAGTACGATGTGGTGGTCCACCTGGGGGCAGCGTCCGAGTCGAAGGGCGCGCCCGTTCAGAAACCCAAGGCCCAGCCAACTCCGTAGGTTGGGGGCCGCATTCTCGTGGGGTTCATGTCAGACTCCAGAGCAAAGAGTGGTGTTTCAGTTCCTCCGCCGCTCGGCGCGCGTCCGGCCCGCCGTTGCTGGCCGCCGTCTCTGCCGCTCGGGTTCCTTCTCCCTGTCTTCCTCGCTGCAGGAGTGCTCCTTTGCTCGTGCGCCGGGAACAAGAAGGGCGCCGATGCGCCGGCTGCGGCGCCGGAAGACACCGGCATCTGCAAGACGTACGAGCGCGGCCCGGTGACCGTGACGGTTCGCACCAACCGCAAGGAGGTCACGATTGCCGAACGGCTTGAACTGACGCTGGAAGCCGACGCCGAAGAGGGGCAGGAGGTGAAACTGCCGGCGTTTGGCGAAAAACTCGAGCAGTTCGGCATTGTGGACTATCGCACCTCGCAGCCTGAGTTGGTCGGGAAAGGCCGGGTGCGGTTGCGCAAGTCGTATGTTCTGGAACCCTTTCTTTCCGGTACCTACAAGATCCCGCCGATGACGGTGGAATTCTGGAAAAAGGGCGACGACGCCAATCCGCACCAGATCGAAACCGAGGAACTCGAGGTCCACGTCAAGTCGCTGCTGCCCGAGGACCTTTCCAACCTCACCATTGCGGACATTGCTCCCCCGCTCGAACTGCCGCGCCCGCCGTTGCGTTGGGCGTGGGGGGCGGTGGCGGTTGGGGTGCTGGTCGTCGGCCTGCTCTGGTGGTTGCTGTGGTGGGAGCACCGGCGGCGGCGCCCGGGCGAAATCGCGCACATCCCGGCGCACGAGATTGCCTACATGGAACTGCAGCGGCTCGTGTCAGAGAACCTGATCGAAAAGGGCGAGATAAAGCTCTTCTATCTGAAAATCTCCGGTGTCCTGCGTCGATATATTGAGAACCGGTTCCGCCTGCACGCGCCCGAGCGCACGACGGAGGAGTTCTTGGCGGAACTCGGCACGGGCGAGGTCCTGGAAGGCAAGCACCGAACACTGTTGCGGACGTTCTTGACTCACTGCGACTTGGTGAAGTTTGCCGAGCATCAGCCGAGCACGGCTGAGATCCAGCAGACGTTTGACAGTTGCAAGGCGTTCATTGCCGAAACGGAGGAGCCGGCACCAGGGAGCACACCAACCCATGCGGTTTGAGTCACCCTATGCTTTTCTGCTGCTGCTGCTGCTGCCGGCGCTGCTCTGGGTCTGGCACCGACGCCGGCACGGCGGCAGCATCCGTTTTCCCTCGACCGGGAATGCGGCCCGCGCCGGTCGGTCGCTGCGGCAGCGGCTGCTGGCGTTGCCGTTTCTTCTGCGTCTGCTGTGCCTGACGCTGATGGTGGTCGCCCTGGCCCGGCCGCAGCAGGGCCGGGAACGGGTGCGCGACGTCAGCAAGGGCATTGCCATTCAGGCCGTGGTCGACCGGTCCGGCAGTATGGGCACGGAAATGGAGTACCGCGGCGAGAACCTGAACCGGCTCGAAGTGGTGAAGCGAGTTTTCGTGGATTTCGTAAACGGGAACCGCCATGATCTGCCGGGTCGCCCGAGCGACCTCATCGGCATGATCGTCTTCGCCCGCTTTGCCGACACCGTCTGCCCGCTGACGCTGGCGCACGGTGCGCTGTCGCAGTTCATCGGAAAAGTGCAACTGGTGCAGCGGAAATTCGAGGATGGCACGGCGATTGGCGATGCCCTGGCGCTGGCCGCGGCCAGGTTGAAGACAGCCGAAGAGACGCTGGCGCGTCAGACGGGAGAGGAAGCGCAGAAGTACGAGCTCAAGAGCAAGGTGATTATCCTGCTCACGGATGGCCAGATCAACTGCGGCAAGCGGACGCTGGAGGACGCCGCGAAGCTCTGTGCCGAATGGAAGATCAAAGTGTATGCCATCGGTGTCGGCGGCGGCGACGCCGTGACCACTATCCAAACACCCTTTGGCGCCTACAAGTTCGCCGCGGGCGGGCCGAGCGTGGACGAGGACGTACTTGCCGAGCTGGCGCGGGCGACGGGCGGCATTTTCCGCATGGCGCACGACGCCGATTCGCTGAAAGCCGTCTATCAGGAGATCGACCGTTTGGAGCGTAGCGAAGTGGAGTCCATCCGGTTCATGGACTACCGCGAGATGTTCGTGCCGTTCGCTCTGGCCGCGCTCGCCATCCTCATTGTTGAAGTCCTGCTCCAGTGCACGGTGTTTCGGAGGATCCCATGAGCGAGATCAAACTGCACAGCATCCACATGCTGTACCTGCTCTGGGTTATCCCGCTGCTGGTCGGTGTGTACCTCTACGCGGCACAGAGGCGGAGGCACGCCCTGCTGCAGTTCGCTGAGGCTGGACTCCTGCAGCAGCTTGGCTTGTCGGTGAGCGCGGTCCGCCGGCGCTGGAAGGCGGCGGCTGTCCTGCTGGCCTTCGCGTTGCTCGTCGTGGCCCTGTCCCGGCCCGGCTGGAACCCCAAACCCAAGACCATCGAGCGCCAGGGCCGCGACGTCGTCTTTATCCTGGACGTGTCCAAGAGCATGCTTGCCGAGGACCTGGTCCCGAGCCGGCTCCAACGCGCCAAGATCGCCATCACGGACTGTGTCGACGTGTTGCAGGGCGACCGGGTCGCGCTCGTCGTGTTTGCCGGCACGGCCACGGTCAATTGCCCCCTCACCCTGGACTACGGGTTCTTCCGCATGATGCTCGAGTCGGTCGGCACCGACAGTATCGACCGTGGCGGGACCATGATCGGCGACGCCATTCGCCGGGCCATGGACGAGGTCTTCGATGACCCGCAGAAAGCCTACAAGGACATCATCCTCATTACCGACGGCGAGGACCACGACAGCTTCCCGATCGAGGCCGCCAAGCAGGCCGGCGAACGCGGCGTGCGCCTCATCGCCATCGGCCTGGGCGACGAAAACGAGGGGCGGCGTATTCCCATTACGGACGAGAACGGGCGCAAGACGTTCATGAAATACAAGGGCCAGGAAATCTGGAGCAAGCTCGATGCCGACACGCTGCGGAAGATGGTCAACTCGACGCCGGGCGGCAAGTACCTGAACGTCGCCACCGGAACGTTTGACCTCGGTGAAGTGTACCTGAACCTGGTCGCCGGCGCGGAGAAACGCGATATCGAGTCCAAGACGGTCAAGCAGTACGAGGAGAAATACCAGATCTTCCTGGCGTTGGCATTTGCGCTGCTGGCCGTCGAGGCGGTGACCAGCGACCGCAAGCGGGGCAGGGCAGTGTCTGCACCCGCCGGAACGGAGGCCAGTGCATGAAGCCGATGGCCTGCCCAAACACGAATGTGATGGCCGCGCGTCGCCGTGGCACCGCCCGTGCGGAGGCCGTTGGCCGGGGCGGCCCGGGTTGCCCGGGCGCCGGTTTGCGGGCGTTGAGGGTGCACGCCTTGCGGTCTATCGATGTCGCGGTCCGGGCGGTGCTGAGTGTCGGCGCGGTCCTGGCCTGGCTTGCCACAGTCCAACCGTGCGCTGCGGAATCCGCGCGCAAGACCGTAGCGCAGGGAAACCAGGCGTATGTTGCCGGGGAGTTCGACAAAGCCCTTGCGGCTTACGACAAGGCGTCGGTCGATTTGCCCGAGGCGCCGGAACTTTATTTCAACAAGGGCGCGGTCTACTACAAGCAGGGCGAACTCGACAAGGCCCGGGAAGCGTTCAAGACTGCGGGGACCAAGACGCGCGAACCGCGCGTGGAGGCGAAGACAAAGTACAACCTTGGGAACTGCGCCTTCCAGGAGTGTGAGCGCCAGAAGGACAGCGACCCGAAGAAAGCACTGACTGCCTGCGAGGAGAGTATCGCCCTGTACCAGGAGGCGCTGAAGCTCGATCCGCAAATCCCGGAAGCGGCGCGCAATATCGAGGTGGTTCGCCTCCGGATGAAAGCGCTCCTCGACGAACTCCGCAAGAAGGAGGAGGAAGCGGCCAAGCAGAAGGAACAGCAGCAGAAGAATCTGGACCAACTCAAGAAGCTCATCGAAAAGCAGGAAAAGGCAGCAGGTCGGAACCAGGACCTGCAGAAGCAGCAGGGCCAGGGCCCGAGCCAGGCCGCGGCGGTGGCGCAGAAGACGCAGGAACTGGCCAAGGACCAGCGCGACCTTCGGCAGGAGACGGAGAAGGTGACGGATGAACTGACGAAGCAACCGCAGGCGCAACAGCCCCCGAGCCCGCCGTCGCAACCGCAGGCGCAGGGGCCGCAGCCCCCGACGCCACAGGACCAGGCCAAGCAGCACTTGGACCAGGCGATGTCGGAGCAGGACAAAGCCTCCGACCGTCTCGAACAGAAGCGCCTGAAGGATGCGCAGCCGAACCAGAACCAGGCCACGGAGGAACTGAAGAAGGCCTTGGAAGCCCTGAGTCAACCGCAGCAACAGGAGGGGCAACAGCAGGAACAGCAACAGCAGCAGGGCCAGGAGCAGCAGCAGGAGGGGGAACAACAGCAGCAGCAGGAACAGCAGGAGAAGAACCAGGAACAGCAGCAGGCCCAACAGCAGGGCGAACAGCGTGACAAGCAGGACAGGAACGACGAGGAGAAACAGGCTGCCATGGTGAACGAGGAGGCACGCGATATCTTAAACGAGGAAAAAGAGAACCGTGACAAGCGTCAGGCGGTCCCGATGAGCGGCTATCGCGCCGTCGATCGGGACTGGTGATGCGATACCCGACGCGGCCCTTCTGCGGGCATACCGATCAAGCCAACGACGGCTGCTGCTGTGGATATGGCGAATCGGCGCTCTGAGGAAGTAGGGCAAGGCTCCAGCCTTGCAGTTCCCCGCGCCGGGTGAGAACCCTGGCGCGGATCGGGGACGGGAAAGCAAGGCTGGAGCCATGCTGCTACTTTGCGGAGCGTCATCTTGCGGTACAGGCGCAAGCCTACGACGTTAGCTTGACAGGTATGCCGTCTGCGGGGCCTCGCCGGGCGAGGAGCGGAGAGCACGTGGATGGTGATTAGTGGATGGTGGGCATGTTAGGGACAGGCACATTGAATGGGATCAGGTGGGGCTGCGGGCACGTCCGCAGCCTTGCCGTGTCTTGGCTTGCAGCCTGCCTGCTGCTCGCGCTGGCCGTGCCGCACGCGGTCGCTCAGGGCGTCACTGTTCAGGCGGTCACAGAGGCGCAGGACTGCTTCGTGGGCGACTCGTTCGTGTTCCAGATTCAGGTGTCGGGGATCGACACAGCCGCCGCGCCGGACATCAAGGGGTTGAATGATTTCCAAGTCGAGGAGTTGGGCGGCCAGAAGAACAACAATACCTCGATGACAATCATCAACGGTCGGGTCACGCGGAATGAGAGCCGCGGCTTCACCTTCTCGTATCGGTTGACCCCGAAGCGGCCCGGCACCCTGACGATCCCGTCCGTCGAGGTGGTGGCGGGCGGGAACAGGCTCCGGACCCGGCCGCTCGCGATTACGGCCCGCCAGCCGACCGAGAGTCCGCAGTTCAAGCTGCGACTCGAGCTCTCCAAGGCGACATGTTACTTTGGCGAGCCAGTCGTGCTCAGCGTGACGTGGTACATTGGCGAGGAGCCGCGCGCGGTCGAGTTCAACATCCCGGTCCTGAGCAGTCCGGACTTCGCCGTGATCGAGCCGGACCTTGACTTCGACCGGGGCCGCCAGTACGTGAAGCTGCCGCTGGCCGGTCGCGAGGTGATCGCCGAGCAGGGCTCGGCCCAGATGGACGGCCGGGCATTCACGACGTTGACGTTCCAGAGATTTCTCACTCCGAAGACGACCGGTGAGCTGAGTATCCCCCAGGCCACCGTGGCGTGTACGGTCTTGGCTGGGCGTCGGCAGACGCGGCCAGGCTCTCCGCGGAATCCGTTCTTCGATGATTTCTTTGGGCAGACGCGGCAGGGCGACTACCGGCGCGTGGTCGCACCGTCCAACGCATTGACCCTAAAGGTCCTGCCCCTGCCCGAACAGGGCCGGCCGTCGAATTTTGCGGGACATGTCGGCGAGTACACGATCGAGACCGCCGCCACCCCGACCGAGATGAACGTCGGCGATCCGATTACCCTGACAGTGACAGTGCGCGGTCCTGAATACTTGAAGGACGTGTCGCTGCCACCGCTCGACCGCCAGCCGGCCCTGGCCCAGAACTTCAAGATTCCGAAGGAGATGGCCGAGGGCAAGGTCGACGGCAAGCGCAAGGTCTTTGTCCAGACGATTCGGCCGCTGCATGTCGAGGTCCGGGAGATTCCGGCCATCGAGTTGCCGTACTTCGACACCAAGACCGGTAAGTACTCCGTGGCGCGCAGTGCGCCCATCCCCGTCACGGTACACCGGGCCAAGCAAGTGACTGCCCTGGACGCAGAGGGCCTGGGGCCCGTCACGAGTAATGGCAAGGAACTGGAACGGTGGGGCCGTGGCATTGCCTACAACTACGAGGATCTCGGGCTTCTCCTGGACCAGCGGGCCGGACCGGAAGTCTGGGTGAAGTCACCGGTCTGGCTGGCGCTGCTCGCGGCGCCGCCGCTCATCTACCTGGCCCTGCTTCTGGCCGCCGCCAGCGTGCGATACCGCCGAGCGGACCCGGACGCCGCCAAGGCGCGCCGGGCACAACCGGCGTTGGTCCGAAGTCTCGGCGAGGTGCGTCGGAAGCTTTCCGAGCCGCAGGCCCAGCCCCATACGGCCATTCTCGATGCCATCAAGGACTATCTGGGCGCCAAGCTGAGGATGGCGCCGGGCGCCCTGACCTTTGCCGATGTCGAACCGGAACTCGCCCGGCGCGGTGTGCCGGCCGCTGAACTGGCCGCTTTGAAGGATCTGTTCTTCCATTGCGAGGCCGGCCGTTACGCCGGCGGGGCCGGCGCCTCGGATCCGGGAAGACTCATCGATGCGGCTCTGGTATTTGCGAAGGCCGCGGAACGTGTCTTGTGATGAAGGCATTCCCATACAACTTCTGGCATGACGGTTGCCGCCCGGCGGGACGCGGCGCACACGCTTTTTTGCGCTCCTGCTGGGCATTCCTGGCCGCACCGGTGCGGCGGTTCGCGCCGGTCAGGTCCGTTCTGGTTGCGGTGTTCGCACTCGCGCTGTCGGCTCGCGCCGGCTCGCTGAGCGAGGCCGAACTGACCGACCTGTACAGCCAGGGCAAAGACCTGTTCCGCCAGGCCAACGAGGCGGTCAAGACGGACCCGGACAAGGCACGCGACCTGTACGGCAAGGCGCTGCTGCGTTTCGAACGCATGGTCCGCGAGGGCGGCGTCCACAACGGCCGTCTGTTTTACAACATTGGCAACACGTACTTCCGCATGGAAGACACCGGGCGCGCCATTCTCAACTACCGCCGCGCCCGGCAGTTCATCCCCAGCGACGTTAACCTGCAGCAGAACCTGGATTTTGCGCGCTCGAAGCGGCTCGACCGAATCGACGAGAAACAGGAGACGAAAGTTCTGCGCACGGTCTTCTTCTGGCACTATGACCTGTCGACACGGACCCGCTCCTTCCTGTTCATCGGGTGCTGGATTGGGTTCTGGACCTTGCTCGGCCTCCGCATTCTGGTGCGCCGCGTGGTGCTCGCGTGGGGTCTTGCCATCACCGGGTTGATCGGTGCCCTTGTGCTCGCCTCGTTGCTGACCGAAACCATGGCCCTGCACAACGATCGGCCCGGCGTCATTGTCAGCCGCGAGGTCGTGGCGCGCAAGGGCGACAGCGAGACCTACGAGAAGAGCTTCACCGAACCGCTCCACGCCGGCACCGAATTTCGGTTGCGTGAAGATCGCGGCGAGTGGATCGCGATCGAACTGGCTGACGGCCGCACCTGCTGGGTGCCGACCAAGAGCGCCGAAATCGCGCGGTAGCCACTTCCCCTCTACGGAAGCAGCGCAAGGCTCCAGCCTTGCAGTATCTTCCCGGTTTGACAAAGCCCGCTCGCCATAGTTCATTGTCAGAAGTCTCTTGCCGCACGGGAGGATTTCTCCGCCTGCACGTGGGCGGACATCAACTCACAGGAGGAAGCCTGCATGCGTATCTACGTCATGACCGATCTCGAGGGAGTTGCCGGGGTACGTGATTTCCAGCAGTGGACCAGTCCGGGACTGCCGTATTACGACCTCGCACGGAGCCTGCTCACCCAGGAACTGAACGCAGCCATTAATGGCCTTTTCGCCGGTGGCGCGACGTCGATCCTCGTGGGCGATGGGCATGGTCCAAGCGCTGTCAACATTGTCGAGCTCGACCCGCGCGTGGAACTGCTGCGCGGCTGGGGCCGTGGCTGGCCGTTGGGGCTGGAAGAGGGTGGATTCGACTGTATCGCTACCGTTGGCCAGCACGCGAAGTCGCGCACGGAGTTCTCGAACATGGCGCACACCCAAGGCTGCAGTTACCTCGAGCTGTCCGTGAACGGCGTGGCGATCGGCGAGTTCGGGCAGTTCGCGATGTGCGCCAGCGAGCTGGGCGCACGGGCGATTTTCGCGGCCGGCGAGCTGGCGTTCGCCAAGGAAGCCGAGGCGCTGGTGCCCGGCATTGAGACGGTGTGGGGCAAGCGTGGCACCAAGCCGGGCCGCGGCGACGAGTGCTCCGAGGAGGAGTACCGGGCCCGGAACGGCGGCGCCATCCATTTCCACCCCGAGAAGGTGCGCAAGATGATCCGAGACGGTGCGGAGCGCGCTGCGCGCCGTGCCGCCAACGAGAAGTTCGGCCTGATTCCCATGAAGCCGCCGTATCGGCGCGTCTGCGTGCTGCGGCACAGCAAGGAAAAGGACCAGCCCCGGCGCTACTCGATCGAGGAGCATGCCAGCAGTTTCGCGGCGCTGATGAACATGCCCTTCAACTTCAAACCGGTCGAGAGCGACGCGCAACTCAAGTCACTGTTGGTCGAGTGAGGTGCAACCATGCTGCTCGGTGTCATCATCACCGTCGGTCTCGCCAATGCGGATATTGTCGGAAGCTCGAATCGCGAGATCCAGGCGGCCGTGGACCGTGTCGCTGCGCTCGGTGGCGGCGAAGTCCGCATCCTTTCGGGCACGTTTGACATGGAAGACTCGCTGCACCTGCGCAGCAATGTGCGCATCACGGGGCAGGGCCGGCAGACGGTCCTGCGCAAGCTGCCGAGCATCAGCTCGAAGCTCTCGGCTGACCTCGGCTACGGCCACTTCGACGTGTCGCTCGCGGAACCGGACAAGTTCCACGTCGGCATGGGCATCCACATCCACGACGACCGCAGTTGCGGGTTCTACGACACCGTGGCCACACTGACGTGGCGCGACGGCGACCGGTTCGGCATCAGCCGCATGCTGAACCACGACTACGGTCGGCACGCGAACTGCCTCGTGACCTCGATTTTTTCCGTCATCAGCGGCTACCACCTCGAAAACGCGGCGGTCGAGAACCTGGTCATCGACGGGAACAAAGCCGAGAACGCGCACCTCAACGGTTGCCGTGGCGGCGGCGTCTTCCTGCTCCAGGCGCACAACGTGCAACTGCGCAGCCTGCGCGTCCGCGACTACAATGGCGACGGTATCAGTTTCCAGCAGTGCCTGAACACGCGTGTCGAGGACTGCGTGCTCGAGGGCATGACCGGGCTCGGCCTGCACCCGGGCAGCGGTTCGGTGGGTACGGTCATGCGCGGGAACATCTGCCGCAACAACGGCAGCGACGGTATCTTCTACTGTCTGCGTGTTTCGTTCTCGCTCTGCGAGCGCAACACGATCGAGAACAACGGCGGGTTCGGCATCTCGATCGGCGGCCGCGACACGGACCACTGGGTCCGCAGCAACACGATCCGCGGCAATGCCAAGGCTGGCGTCTTCTTCCGTGATGGCGACGCGGCCATGGCCGCAAGTCGCAATCTATTGGACGGCAACACTATCGAGAACAACTGCCGCAAGGAAGGAACGGCTGAGATCGAGATTCAGGGCGCGACGCGTGACGTGCACATTCTCGGCAACACGCTGTGCCCCGGCACGCGCGACGGCAAGCCCATGGCCGGCGTGCTGGTCGGCGCCAAGGCCGACCGCATCGTCGTGTCCGGCAACAAAGTTGAAGGCGCCGACGTCGCGGCCGTCGACAACAAAGCCGCTGCCAGCGCCGTCAGCACCGCCGCGCCCGCCAAACCGCTCGCCGTCGGCCCTGACAACGCACCCCCGTACGCCGCGGTGCACCTCGGGGGGCGGTGAGCGAATACGACGCCAGGGAGACGGTGGCAAGGCGGGGCTGGCCAGGGAAGCGTGAGGACGACAAATGCCGCGAGTGTGGGCAAGGTTGCTGCTAAGGCTGTGTGGCGTCTGCCTGGCTGTCGCTGGGCTCGCCTTGGAGGAGGCCCTCTGCCTCGCAGAGGACAGTGCGGATTTCTCCTCGAAGTTGTCATCAATGCCCCGCGTCCTTCGGCCGGTTCGTCCCGAAGAGATGACCGTCGACAAGGGCGAGCCGGAGAACCAACTCCGCAGAGACGTGCTGGGGCTCTTCCCTGACGACCAATCCGTTCGCGACCACCTCCCTGCGGAATGGACGCCGGAGGCCGTGCGCGCGTTCGGCGCCTTCCTGTTGGCCAAGAGCCAGCCGCCACTGGAGTTGGCCAGCTATGGTTTCGTGGATGAGAAGGGTGTAGTATGGATCACGCATTACTCCTGGATCGTTGGTGCGAATCTGCTGGCATACGTAACAACCCAAACGCCGGACCCCCTTGTTGCGAAAGCGGGATGCGAGGTATTTGACCAACTCTGGGCGAGGGCGGATGCCATCGACCAGACGGGGCACCTCAAGGGTCGTCTCGTCCAAGGGCTCTGCGAGGCAGTCATTGCCCACGGGGCAAGCGCCCTTCTCACGGAGAACTTCTGGAAGAGCATGGAGAGCGGTGGCCGAAACCAAACTGCTGTCGTGGAAGCAGTTGGAACCCCCACGATGCTTGACAGGCTGCGACATATCCTACGCAATTCTCCCTTGCAGAGTGATCGCGACACTGCCGCACTGATGGAGGCCGAGCTCGAGTTCCCGGAACTCAAGAGGATCAAGAACCCTGACTCTCGCATGTCTCGTGCACGGCGGTTGATCTCTGCGAAGACGAACCCGAAGACCTCCCCCGAGAGGGTAGCCCAACGTCTCTCGAAGGACGAGGAGGATCCGGAAATCCGCCAAGTCTTCATTGACATGGCCGAGAGGCTGAGCAAGAAACCGGCCGGGAAGCCGTAGGGCGCGGCTGTGATGCGCGGTGGGTATGGCGACAGCATCCACGGGATAAACCCGTGGTATCTCGATGGAGAGCGAGGCGGCCTGCGTGCAGACCGGCTAGACGGTAACGCAGGCAGCCGCAACCACGGGGTAAACCCGTGGTATCAGCAGTGGCATGTCGGAAAGTGTGGTTTTGCGCGGTTGCTGCAGTGCGAACCCGTGACATAGTACGCGACCCACGGGTTTGCCGGGGTTGGCCGTGGGGTGAATTCGTGGCACAGTACCGATCCCACGAGCCTGCCCCGCAGTATGGGTGGGGGCGTCGGGCCGGTGGTGCAGAGCGTATCCCACGAGCCTGCCCCGTGGTGGGTGGGCGCGTCGGGCCGGTGGCGCAGTGGCTATCCCACGGGCTTGCCCCGTGGTGGGTGGGGGTAAACGGGGCTCAGGATGGACTAACGATACCACGGGCTTGACCCGTGGTGGATGGAGGGCGGCGGGGGCGGTCGGATGACATTCGGCGCAAGGACGCGTTCCCCGAGGGCAACCGATGCACGCGGCCTCGTTTCCCATCCCTGTGGTCTGTGGCACGACGGCTGAGTTCGTATCTCAATAGGTGCGAGGTCGGTGCATGTACTACGAGCCGTATGCAGCAGGCCAGCTCCGCACGGCCTACTGCTACCGGGTGTACTTCCGTTTCCAGACCTACCGACGCCTGCCCCAGGCGTGCCTCGACGACCTGCGTAAAGCCGAGTTCCAGCAGTGGCTCGAGCCGTACGGTATTCGACTCCTCGACGTGGCCAGCGACGACACGGACCTGGTCTGCCAGGTCAGCCTGCGGCCGGAAGAGTCGGTGTCCGCCTGCGCGAGCAAGCTCAAGGGCCGGCTCAGCAAGTGGCTGCGCACAGCGCTGGGGCGCGACGCGCCGGCGTCGCTCCTGGCCAAGGGCTACTTCGCCAGTACGGTCGGCGACCCGACGAGCAAGGAAATCCTCGGCTACATTGAGCGCCAGGGCGAGCATCACGGCTACACGGAGCGGCCGCTGCCGCCCGTGTTCAGCGAGACATATTCGGCGCCGGCGGATGCGGCGGTACGGCTCGATGCGGCGCACAATGTGAGCCTGCTGCGGTTTCACCTGGTGTTCGGGAGCATGCGACGCAAGGGCGTCTTTACGCAGCAGGAAGCGGCGCGGGCAGCCGCCGTCTGGCGGGGGCTGGAGGTCGCGCAGCAGTTCGCGTTGCTCAAGGTCTCGTTCGTGCCGGACCATGTGCATGTGGCGGTGCGGGTGCATCCAGCGGTCAAGCCGCTGGCATTGGCCGTCGAGCTGATGAACGCGGCGCAGGCGGTGATGTTCGAGGAGTTCCCCGAGGTCATGATCCGGTACGGCTCGGACCGGTTGTGGGAGACGGGCGCGTATGTGGGGAGCTTCGGGGACATCAACTCCAAGGCGGTGCGGGAGGCGCTGCAGCGCTGGTGCGGACTGCGCGGGGCTCTGTAGGACGCAAAGGCGCCTCCACGGGTCAAGCCCGTGGCAGGCCGGAAGGGGAAAGCGTTGCCCAGGTGCGTTTCTGGGTCAAGCCTGTAGGGCACCAAGGCGCCTCCACGGGTCAAGCCTGTAGGGCACGAAGGCGCCTCCACGGGTCAAGCCCGTGGCAGGCCGGAGGGGGAGAGACGGAAGAGGGGCACGCCCGGTCAGGCGTGCCCCTCGGCAAATCAGGTCAATTCAACGGACTCGGCTCAGAGGCCGAACTTGTTGCGCAGGTTGTCGAGACTGACTTTCAGGCAGTCGAAGGCGTCCATGTCGCCCGCGTCACGCTCGACCAAGTACCACTGCGCGCCCGCCTTCTTGCAGGTCTTGATGATGCGCGGCCAGTTCAGGTTGCCGCCGCCGACCTCGCACATCTTCTGCTGGCGCGCCGGCGTGATGGTCATGTCCTTGAAGTGCACGCACGGGATGCGCCCGGTGGCCTTCTCGATCCAGTCGCAGGGGTCGCCGCCGCCGTGGGTGATCCAGTACGTGTCGATCTCGAACCACAGCGAGGGATCCAGCTTCTCGAAGAGCATCTGAATGGGCGTGCGGCCGTCCTTGAACGGTGCGAGCTCGTGGCTGTGGTTGTGGTAGCCGACCGAGATGCCTGAACCCTGGAATTTCGCGGCCACCTGGTTGAACTTGGCGACGAACTCGTCCCACACCTCGGGACGCCAGTCGTCCGCCTTGGGGAAGAACCCGCCGATCGCGGTGTAGGCGCAGTTCCAGAGCCGGTGCTCGTCAATGACGCGCTGCGTCTCGTTCAACATCGCATCAATGGAGACATGCGTCGCCGCGCAGGCCAGTCCTTCGCCATCCAGGATGCGTTTCAGTTCCTGGGGGTCGATCGGGCCGCCGCCGGACGACTGGATACCGTCGTAACCCATCGCCTTGATGCGGGCGCACGCCTTGGCGATGTCCGCCGGTGTGGCGCAGAACTCCCGAACCGTCCACATCTGGGCGCCGATCAATGCCTTCTTCTTAGCCATTTACCGAATACTCCTGGTTCCGGATTCGTGTGCCTCGAACGACCGCCACCGCCGGCGACCACGCCGTCGGTGCACCGGTCACGCCGCTCACGGAGCGGCATGCCAAAAGACATTAACTTGACCGCGCGACCGGAAAAGGCAAGGTCGACGCCGGCTGGTGGGCAAGACGGTGAACCATGCCCTGGTAATGCGTCAGCCCGTCCCGGCCGGCGGACCGGCCGATCATAGGTTGATGTTACTCGC
>MHBL01000213.1 GCA_001803235.1 Lentisphaerae bacterium RIFOXYA12_64_32 | reverse complement strand
GGGACACGCCGGGGGTACTCACCGCACGCGACGGTCACGGATCTTGAAACAGCCCTGCGGAAATGCCGACACGGTTTCCGCTCCAGCCGCCTCACGGCTATATTCTCGGGTTGCGCGCCGCCATCGAAACAGCGCGTGAGTGTCGGCGATTGCCACTCGCGCCACTGCCGAGGCGGACCGAATCGCGCGCTGGCCTGATGCCATCGGACTGCGTTGCCATGGGGCGCCATTCGCCTCCTGATCACGCCACATAGCGCGGTGCCCATGAGCGCGAGGCATGTGACGGTCTGAAGGTTGGCTCGTCCAGGCGCCGACCTCGCAAGAAATACGGAACACATACATGGACCTTCTGCAACCGGTTGAGCCCGCGACACGCGCCTGCCCCCCGATCCTGTGCGGAGACGCCATCAAGGGCTACGAAAAGTACCTCTTCGACGAGTCCCGGCGCACGGGCCACGCCACGGCGCTCGCCTTTCCGCGCGATGATGCGGAAGTCAGCGGCGCCGTGCGTGCGGCCGACAAGGACGGACTGAGCATCACGGTTTCCGGCGCCCGCACGGGGATCGCAGCCGGGGCGGTGCCCGACGGCGGCATGGTCATCAGTCTTGAACGACTGAACCGCATCTGCGGAGTGCGCAAGGGCGAGAATGGCGAGTTCCACGTACTCTGCCAGGCGGGAGTGAGCCTGGCCGACCTGCAACGCTCGGTGGCCCTGGGCAAATTTGCGGACTCCGCAACCTGGGACAAGGCGACCCTGGCCGTCCTTGAAGAGATGAAGACGCAACGCCTGCTATACCCGCCGGACCCGACGGAAACCAGCGCCGCCATTGGCGGCACCGTGGCGTGCAACGCTTCAGGCGCACACACGTTTCGCTACGGCCCGACCCGACCGTACGTGAGCTGGATTCGGGTCGTTCTTGCAGACGGCCGGGTCTTGGAACTGACGCGCGGTCAGGCCCGAGCGGACGAGAACGGCAGGTTCGGCTTCCAGCACGCGGACGGCACCGTGGTCACCGCCCAGGCGCCCATGTACCGGTGGCCCGCGACCAAGAACTCGGGGGGCTACTTCTCCGGCGCGGGAATGGACCTCGTCGATCTGTTCATCGGCGCGGAAGGCACCTTGGGCATCATCACCGCCGCCGAGCTTCGCGTCGTGCCAGCGCCCGAGGCGAACTGCGCCGCCGTCACCTTCTGGCCGATGGAAGCAGCCGCTCTGGAATTCACGCGCAACCTGAGGCAACGGAAGGAAGTCCTCGGCATCGAAGCCATCGAGTATTTCGGACCAGACGCATTGCGGTTGCTGCGGAAACGCCGGGCGCTTCTGGGCGCCGCGTCGGGCGTGCCCGACTGCCTTCCAGCAGACGCGGGTTGCGCCATCTATCTCGACATCGGAACAACCACGGCGGCGCTGCCGGACACGCTTGAGGCCGTCGCCGCCTGCGTGCGGGAGTGCGGAGGGAACCCGGACGTCTGCTGGACCGGCATGACCAAGGCGGAACGCGAACGGCTGCGCGTCTTCCGGCACGCGCTGCCCGAAACGGTCAACGCCGCAATCGCCGAAATCCGCCAGACACACCCGCAGGTGACGAAACTCGGCACGGACATGGCCGTGCCCGACGAGTGCCTGGAGCGAGTCGTCCGGCTGTATCGCGAACGTTTGGACGCAAAGGGGCTGGACTACGTGGTATTCGGTCACATTGGCGACAACCACCTGCACATCAACATCCTGCCGCGCAACCCCGCGGAGTACGCGGCCGGCAAGGAACTGTACCAGTCGTTCGCGCGCGACGTGGTCGCCATGGGCGGTTCGCCGGCCGCCGAGCACGGCATCGGCAAACTCAAGACCGGGTTCCTTAAGATCATGTATGGCGAGGACGGTGTGGCACAGATGCTGGCCGTGAAACGGGTGTTCGACCCGGACCTGCGCCTGGGAAAGGGAACGCTGTTCGGGTAAGGGATCAACGGGAATCGCACAGGTTTGGCAAAAAAAAGGACGACCTGTGCAAGCAGAGTAAGGCCGGGTAGGTCGCGGTGCCAGCCCAGACGGCCCCCCCTGACTGACAGTACCGCGGGCGGCCCTCCGCCCGCCATCCGAACCTTGCGCTACGTGCGTGCCGTGAAGCGGGCGGAGGGCCGCCCGCGGTACTGTCGGAAGGTGACGGGACTCGATCCACTGCTTGCACAGGTCGAAAAAAGACCGCTGCGGAAGTGCCGCAAGAGCCAGGTTTCAGTGTTCAGGTTTCAGGAATACATAGCCGATCCGGAATCACGGGGCTTCTTCCTGAAACCTGAAACCCGAAACCTGAACACTTTTCCAGCAGGACGAATGAGGTCGGAATGAAGATTGCGGTTTGCCTCAAGCAAGTGCCGGACACGGCCGAACTGAAGTTGGACCCCAAGACCAACACGCTGATCCGCGAAGGAGTGGAGGCGGTGCTGAACCCGCTGGACGAGTTTCCGCTCGAAGCGGCACTGCGACTCCGAGAGGCGTGCGGGGGCTCAGTTACCGCCTTCACCATGGGGCCACCTCAGGCGAGCCAGGTGCTGCACAAAGCCGTGGCCATGGGCGCGGACGAGACCGTGCTGGTCAGCGACCGCAAGTTCGCGGGCGCCGACACCTGGGCCACCTCCCTGACTCTGGCCAGGGCGATCGAGGCGTACGGGCCGTTCGATCTGGTTCTGTGCGGCAAGCAGGCGATTGACGGTGACACGGCCCAGGTCGGCCCCGGCATCGCCACGTTCCTGAACATCCCTCAGGTCACCTACGTGACGCGCATCGCGCCGGCGGGCGACCGACACCTGCGCGTGGAACGAATGCTCGAACACGGCACGGCTGTGGTCAAGGTCGCCCTGCCGGCCATGTTGACCGTACTGAAAGAGGCGAATGAGCCGCGACTGCCGACCCTCTCCGGCCGCATCCGGGCGTTCCGCGGCAAACCGAACGCCGCCGACGCGGCCATGCTGAAGCTGAGCGCGGCGGAGACCGGGTTGAACGGTTCGCCGACGCGCGTGGTGAAAATCGCCGTGCCGCAGAACCAGCGGCAGCGAGTACGACTCACCGGTGCACCGAAGGAAAGCGTGACGGCGTTGCTGAAGGCCCTCGACGAGCGCGGGATCCGGACGGCTGGACATTAGCGGCAGGCCAGTGGCTCGGTGAG
This sequence comes from Lentisphaerae bacterium RIFOXYA12_64_32, assembly GCA_001803235.1. GTDB lineage: Bacteria > Verrucomicrobiota > Lentisphaeria > Oligosphaerales > YB12-FULL-65-16 > YB12-FULL-65-16. Next base: position 6,922 of record MHBL01000213.1, on the reverse strand, counting down.
TCCCTTCGCCGATGTCATGGGGATTCAAAGCCCGCGGGCAAGGGACTGCCCGCGTCACGGGACTGAACTCGACCCAAGCACGGGACTCGCAGCCATGCACAACATCCTCACGACGCAGGTTCACGTCCCCAGGACCACCCGAGGCGTGCCCCTGCTCCTGATCTCCCTCGCCCTGAGCGGGTGTGCCGTGCTGCGGCCCCGCACCGCACTCCAGGTAGCGCCCGACCACGCCGTGATCGTCGTTCCCCTGCAGGCCTCCAGTGTGGCGAGATTCGCCGCCGAGGAACTCAGCCGGCACTTGGAGTTGGTGACCGGAAATCCGGTGCGTGTTCTGCAGGGCAACAACTCACCGCCCGCCGGAGCGTACCTGTTCCACGTCGGGGCATGCCGTGACTCCACCCGCCCGCCGCTCGCCCCGGAGGAAGGCCGGTATGAGATCGACGAGGTCGCAACGTACTTCTACGGTGACGACCGGATCGCGACGCCGGACCCGGATTTCCGCCGGGAAGTCGTGGCCCATCCGGAGAACTGCACCGGCACGCTGTTCGCCGTGTACGAATTCCTCGATCGCGAGTGCGGCGTCCGCTGGGTGGCGCCGGGCGCCGCCGGTACGGTGGCGCCCCACGTGCAGCAGCTTGCCCTGCGATCGGGCCGACACGCATGGAAACCAGCGCTGGCCCGCCGGGAGTTGCAGGCACCCGCACTGGCTTGGGAAATCCTGAGCCAAACCCAGGCGGGACTGCCGCCGGATGCCCGAGTCAGCCGGGTAGATGCCGCCGCTCGGGGATGGGAATTCCAGCTCTGGTGCCGACGGCAACGGCTGGGGCGACACGAGGCCACCGGCCCGTCGACGGACAATGTGGCCGCCATCGATACGGGAATCACCCCCAAGGCCGTAGGCACGGAGTTGGCACGACTGCGAAGGACCGCCAAGACGCCACCCGTGTTTGGCTTCGCCGGGTTGGCAACGCAGACGGGGCTGCCCATGGGCCGCGAGCTATGGGCCTTCGACCTGGTCGCGGCAGCCACGCATGCGGGTGTAGCCGGAGTGTGCTGGGAGGTGGCGCCGGACACCGGGTGGCCGCAGAGCCTGGCCTGCTACGCCGTGGCCCGCGCCCTCGCGCACCCCGGAACCGACTTCGCCGTGTGCGAAGCCGAGTACTGCGCGCCGTTCGGCGCCGCCGCGTTTGACGTCAAGCAGTACCTGCGCTACTGGCGCAACCACTGGGAAAAGAAGCTGCAACCGGCGTACGCCAAGGTGTCCTCACAGGGGCAAGGCGATTGGGTACTGGGTTTGTACCGGAGCCTGGAACGGTACTACTCGCTTGACGATTTCCGCCATAGTGTCGCCTTCCTGCACGAGGGCCTCACCCGAGAGCTGTCGCCCGTCGAGCGCCGGCGGCTCGAGGAATTCCTGCTGCGCCACGAACACGCGGAAATGCTCTTCCTCGCGATCCAGAACCTGAACACCGCGGGCGACAGTGCCCACGCAGCAGAAGTGGCCGTGGCAACCGCACGCCGGCTATCGGCGTTCCGACACGACTTCCGGCGGTACCTGTGCGACGGGCTCCCGAGCCTGGAGGCCCAGGAACGACGCTGCGGCGACACAACGGGAACCACATGGGCGGAGCTCTTTGCCGCGGCCCGCCCGTCGCGGCGGCTCTCCGGGCAGTGGCGGATGAAGACGGATCCCGAGAACGCGGGGATGAGCCAGAAATGGTACGCTGCAGGCGCAGGGGACATTGAGAAGTGGGACGCTGTGCCGAGCGAAAACGACCCGCCGACGGCAGACGAACAGAAACCGGCCCCGGATACCGCGCCGGCCAAACGGCCGGAACTGCCCCGCTGTCTCACTTGGTACGCACGGACGCTGGTCGCCGAGGACGTACCCGAAGGCGAAGTCTTCCTGGTCTTCCGCGGAGTCACGGGTCACGCGCAGGTCTATCTGAACGGCCAGCTTCTGGGGGGAAACCGCGCCACGTCAGAAACGGTTCCAGCCGTCTCATTCCGCGTCCGGCTCGATCCAGCGGTGCAGAAAGAACGGATGGTGCAAGTCCTGGTGGTGCGACAGGAACCGGGAAAGGATGGACCTTTCAGGCCGCTGCAGCCACCTTGGCTGTCCGTCCCCACCCCGCAAAAAGCCGCCGGACAGTAAGACTTGGTCAGCACGTTGCCTGGGAGGGTTGACGCCAACAGGAGGGGTGCGTTCTCTTGCGACCTGTGCAATAGGCGGGGCAAAGCCGGGAAGCTCGCAGCGCCGGCCCCGCCCAACAGACAGTACTGCGGGCGGCCATCCGCCCGCCATCCGAGCCTTGGGCTACGTGCGGACCGGGAAGCGGGCGGGGGGCCGCCCGCGGTACAGCCAGAAGGTGTCGTGTCCCTGTTCCGCTTATTGCACAGGTTGCTTCTTGCGACGCCCCCAATCCTGTTCGCCAGTTGAATAGTGGTTGTACGCTGGCTGCTACCCCCTCACGAAGAAACAACTGGATCGAAACTTGGATATGCGACATAACACCATAACAGGCAATATGCTGCGACGCAAAGTTCACGTTTGGCAGCCGGAATGCATTACCAACAAACCGACAGGCGGCGGGGTCACTGGTACGTGGGAATCAACCGCCGCGGAACCATGAGAACCAAGAATCGAACTGCAGGTGCACCATGTCAGATGGATCCATCATCGCCATTCTCCTGCTGGCCGCCTTCGTGGCGGGAATCGCACTGGTGGGGTTGGCCGTCTGGCGCATCGGGACCACGCTGCGGATCCTGCGCACGCAAGACGCTATTCTCAGCGCCTTGGAGCGGTTGCGCCGGGACGTGGACAGCCTCCGGAACCTGCTCAAGACCGGCGAACCGGCAAAGATGGCCGAACCGCCCGCCACAGACCAACGTGCCGCAACGGGCCATGATTCTGCCCCCGCCGTGACGACCGCGCCGGCCTCGGCCCCTGCAGCCCCGGCCATTCCCCCGGCGATCACGCCGCCGCCGTTACCCGCCACGCCGGCCTCGCAGGAGCCCGTCGCTACGGTGTCCGCACTGCCGCCCGAGCCAGTGTCTGCTATTCCTCCGCCACGCCCCCTGTTCGCGCCGACCCCGCCCGGAGCGCCGCCGCCCGTGGCGGATTCCGCGAAGGTCTCGGCCCCAGCCCCCGCCCCGGCGCCCACGATGGAGAACGCCGCGGTGGACATCCTGCGGCGGACCTGGAACTGGATCGTCGTCGGGGAAGAACACCGGGCACAGGGGGTGTCGGTCGAATACGCCGTGGCCACCACCTGGCTGCTGCGCGTGGGCATTCTGTTTGTGGTCTTGGGCATGGGCTTCTTCCTGAAGTATTCGGTCGAACGGAACCTGATCGGCCCGGTCGGGCGCGTAAGCATCAGCATTCTGACCGGCGTGGCCATGCTGTTTGCCGGCATCCGCATGCTGGGCAGGCAGTACCATCTCTTCGGGCAGGGACTGATCGGCGGCGGGTTGGCCGTGCTGTACTTCAGTTTCTTCGCCGCGTCCACCCTGTACCACCTGCTGACGCCAGTGCCGGCGTTCGCGATGATGGCCGTCGTGACCCTGGGGGCCGGGATTATCGCGGTACGATTCGAGTCCGTTCTGATCGCCATCATGGGCATTGTCGGCGGCTACCTCACGCCCGTGCTGCTGAGCACGGGACAGGCGAACTTCGTGGGCCTGTTCAGCTACGAACTGCTCCTGGGGCTGGGCATCCTGGGGATTGCCCTCTACCGGGACTGGATACTGCTGAACTGGCTCGGGTTCGCAGGCGCCTACGCACTGTTCTTCGCCGCCATGGACCGATTCTACCGCGTGACGGAGTTCTGGACGGTGTTCCCCTTCCTGATTGCCTTCTTCGTCCTCTACTCGGCCGTCATCTACATCTTCAACCTCCGGAACCGCCGGAAGTCAACCCTCATCGAACTGCTCGGGTTGATGCTGAACGCCGGGGTGTTCTTCGCGACGAGTTACCATCTCGTGAACGAAGCCTACGGGCGACGCTGGGTGGCCGCCGTAACGATCGCCCTGGCCACGTTCTACATGCTGCAGGTGCTGGTGTTCCTGCACCGACGCATCGCGGACCGGGCGCTGCTGCTGTCCCTGACCGCCCTGAGCGGGTTCTTCGTCACCGTGACCATGCCGCTGCTGGTGTCCGCGGAGTGGCTGACGGTCAGTTGGGCAGTCCAGGCGTTCTTCGTGCTCTGGGTGGGGCGAAAACTGAACAGCCGCTTCATCTGCCAATTGGCGTACCTGCTGTACATGATCCTGCTCTGGCGCCTGGGCTTCCTGGATCTGAGCCGACAGTTCCACGGCGGCCATGCGGGCGGCACACCGGCCCTCGCCGAGTACGGACACGAGTTGGTCACGCGACTGATGCTGTTCGGGATTCCCATTGCCAGCCTGTTCGGGGCATACCTGCTGAACCGGCAGTCCATCGCCCCGGCGGCCATGGCGGTCGAGGAGGCCAACGACATCCGGACCGGAGTGCCGGAAGGTACCGCCATGGGAGTGTTCTTCTGGGTTGGCCTGCTCTTCGCGTTCCTGTACCTGCACCTGGAGCTGAACCGGACGTTCCTTTGCGTGTACGCACCGGTCCGACTGCCGGTGCTGACCGGACTCTGGGCGGCCATGTGCGCCATCCTCGCAACACTGTACGCACAAGGCCGCTCAAGAGGCGTGCTGGCGCTGCTGACGCTGTTCGTCACCGGCATGCTGTTCAAACTGGTCGTCGTGGACATGTCTTTCTGGGATGTCCAGATCGACTGGATGCGTTACGGGGACCGCGGCCTCGCGTACTCGAGCACTGCAGGGTTGATGCGATTGCTGGATTTCGGACTCATCGTCGGGTTGCTGAGCGCGCTGGCCTGGAAACTCCGGGGCGGGGACGAGGACCGATTGCCGACACGGCTGTTCGGCGTTCTGGGCCTGATGGTCCTGTTCGTTTACCTCACACTGGAAGTCAACACCGCACTCGGTTGGTTCGTGCCGGGATTCCGCGCCGGCGGGGTCAGCATCCTGTGGTCGGCGTTCGCCCTGTCGCTGCTCATCGCCGGCATCCGGAACGGCAGCATGGGACTCAGACTCACGGCGCTGGTCCTCTTCACCGTCGTCGGATGGAAGATCCTCTTCTCCGACCTGGCACACCTCGACGCACTGTACCGTATCGTGGCATTCCTCGTCCTCGGCGTGCTGGTGCTCGCAGGGTCGCTCCTGTACCTGAAAAACCGGCAACGGTTCACCGTCCGGACGGACGCGGAGGGGGCGGCTAGAGACCAGTGATCACGGTTCACGGTTCAGTGATCAGGAGGAACGGTGCACCCTGGAGCGCCCGCGTCTCGCGGGCCAAACCGTCACCAGGCGTGCAGGTGCGTACGGCAGTGTCCGGCGTTCAGGGTTCAGGCACTTTCCGCAGGGAGTCAATTCCCATGAAAACTCGCGTGATGACAGGAGTCCTGATGGCGTTGGCCGCGTGGTGCGCCGGCGCCGCGGAGGCGGAGTTTCGCGCCTGGCATTTTCTGAAGCCGGTCGATACCGCACGCGTGTCCCGCGAGGACCTGGCCGCCGTCAAGCTTGATCCGGAGGTGTACCTGCACTCGCGCGCCGACCTGGCGGACATCCGACTGCGCCAGGGCGACGGGCCGGAGTTGCCCTTTGTCCTGGAAAAGCAGCAACGGCAGCGGACCCGCTTCACGGATGAGGTCATCCCGACTGAAGTGGCGGGGCTGAAGGAACTGGAGGGGAACAGGATCGAGATCACGGTGCGCGTCACGCGGCAGACATTGTCGGCGACCGCGATTCCATTGCCCGTCAGCGCGATTCGCGTCGAGACGCCGCTGCGGGACTACGAAAAGCAGGTCGCCGTGTTCGGCAGCCGCGACGGGGTGCACTGGGCACCCGTCGTGCAAGGCCAGACGATCTTTGACTACTCGCGCTACATGGACGTGCGCGGCAACCGCGTGGAGATGCCCGACACCGACCTGCCCATGTACCGCGTGGTGCTCGACAACGTGACCGACCTGCAGTCGTCCGTGTTCGTCGAGCTGACCCGGCAGGTCCGCGGCGGCGAACCGGTATCCGACGAAGCACGGGGCGTGATCAGTCGTCGCGATTTCCGCATCGACCGCCTGGTCTTCCTCGGCCGCCGCACCAGCGAGGGCGAGGTGACGGACATCGAAGCCGACTATCCGGTGTCAGGCTTCAAAGTGCAGGCCAATGCCGCGAAGAAGTGGACCGAGGTCGCGGTCACCACGGCGCGCGAACCGCTGTGCGGGTTCACGCTGGCCACGACCAGCCGCAACTTCAGCCGCGCCGTGCGGGTGCAGGCCCTGCGGCCCACCGATGGCGTTGTCGAAACCTGGGCCGACGTCGGCGCCGGCACGATCGAAGTCCTGGCGTTCCGAAGCGTCAACCGCTCGGAACTCACCGTGCGCTTCCCCGAGACGCGGGCACGGGAGTACCGGTTGCTCATCCAGGATGGCGACAGTCCGCCGCTGGATCTGACCGGGGTCACCGGCCTCGGCAACGTTTACCGTGTGCTGTTCCTGGCTTCGCCCGGCACGGCCTGCGGACTGTACTTCGGCAACGACCGGGCGCAGGCGCCGGTCTACGATGCGGCACAGGTCTTGGGCCGACTGCAGCGACAGAGCGGCATCGACCCGGTCGAGTTAGCGGCAGGGCCGATGCAGGAGAACCCTGGCTATGGCAGGATCACAGGACTGTCGGGTCTCCTCGAGAACCGCCTCACGCTGGGCGTGGCCATGGCCCTGGTGCTCGGAGTGCTGGCCTGGGCCATCCTGCGTGCCGTGAAACGCATTGAAACGATGGACGACACCGGCGCCACGCCACCCGACCAGCCGTCCTGAGTGCCGACCAGGGCTGTTTCAAGATCCGGCGCCGCGTCTCGAAAGGCCACGCCTCC
>MHBL01000212.1 GCA_001803235.1 Lentisphaerae bacterium RIFOXYA12_64_32 | reverse complement strand
CGGGAGCGGCTCGCTCCCGCGGGTGTCGGAGCGAGCCGCTCCGACCACTCTAGGCGCCAGCCCAGGTCAAACGTCGGCCTTATCTCCAACCGTGACTGACGCAGCACCGGCGGCAATGCATAGGAGCAAGCTTGCCGGACGCGGCTTTGAAAAACCGCCTGGCGGGCACGTCGTAATGAGTGGAGTCGAAGAAGGCGCCGCGGGACCGCCGGGTGTGCGACCCGCGGAGCGGACTCGACGCAGCACCCCGAATCCCCCACGCACAGGAGGGCACACACGATGAGAACGCGCGAGCCAGTCACCGCGGAATTGCTGGACATCCCCATGTCGGCCTTGATCGACGTCGTGTTCCTGCTGCTCGTCTACTTCGTGCTCACGCAGACGCAACAGATGCTTGAAGCGCACCTGGCGGTGACTCTGCCGTCGCCCGACCGTCCCACTCGTCCGCCGCCGTTCGTACCTCAACCGTTTCTCGAGCTGCAGGTCCGTCCCGGCCAGGTCCTTCTCCAAGGCGTGCCCCGGTCCTTGTCGACGATCAGGGCCGACCTCGCCACCCTGGCGCGGTTCGACCCTGAGCAGGCGGTCATCATCAAGTCGCACGTGATGGCGAAGACCGAGGAATTGGTGGCGGTGCTCGACCTCTGCAAGGGCGTGGGACTGACCCGGCTCAGCCTCATGACGCTGAAGTAGCCTGCGCCGGGCGGGGGGGGAGGCAACGCGCGAGTCGGGGCAGCGTGTGTGGGTATGTGAGTGTGTGGGTGCGTGGGTGCGGACGTCGGGCGCGTCATGCGGGGAACCGTGAGCTCTGCCCACGACACTCGACCCGCGGCCCCCGTCCCGAGTTGCCATTTCTCCAACCGGTTGGTTGTTTTCTGGCCGAGGCTGTATAGTGCTCCGTGGGCGGTCTTCCGCGCCCTGCCGAAGGAGCACGGTTCATGAACGACACCATCCGCACGGCGCGTCAGGCGGCACTCGATGCCCTGCAGCCGTCCGCGCGCGACCTTGACTACGGAACAAACCTGCATCGCGAGTGTCTGGTCATCGACGCCTACGGCTTCGGCGTCAGCGGGGTCCTCCGGGCTGATACGGTGAACGCGCTGGTCGAAAAGGGCGCCGCGGCGATTGAGATCCAGGACGCGTGTGAGGATCAGCAGATGACCTCGTGGGCCACCGACGAGACCCTCTTCGCCGAGGCGCGCGAGGCGTGGGACGCGGCGGGCGTGGACTGTGTCTGGATCAATGCCGGCGAGGAGAGCAGCGAGATTCAGACGATGTTCAAGCGCCTGGGGCGCCGGCTGTACGCCGCCGAATTGCGCCGTGAGTTCTGCCCCCGCGCCTACCGTCCGGACGACATCGAGCGGGCGAAGCGTGAAGGACGCCACTCGATCTACCCGACCGCGAACGGCGTGCCGTTGCCGCAACGGTTCCAGTGTGTTCCGGACGAATTGAGTTTCATCCGGCCGCTGTTCCAACTCGGCACGCGTATGGCGCACCTGACCTACAACCGCGCCAACCTGATCGGCTGCGGTTGCGGCGAACCGAATGATGGCGGCTTGACCGACTTCGGCCGCGCCGTGGTCGCGGAGATGAATCGGGTCGGAATAGTCGTGGACATCGCGCACAGCGGGCTGAAGACCGGCCTGGACGCGGCCAAGTGTTCGATGCGTCCCATGGTCGCCAGTCATTCCATGTGTCACGCGCTGCGGACGCATTGCCGCGCCAAGACCGACGAGGTGATCCGCGCCATTGCCGACACGGGCGGCTGGATCGGCATCTGCTGCGTGTGCAAGTTCCTTGGCCGCACTTGGGATATCCGCGCCCTGCTTGATCACATCGACCACGTGGTTCGCACGTTTGGCGTCGACCACGTGGCAATCGGGACGGACGTTGCGTACGTGCCCGAGGCGCAGGCCGCCGAGTACGCCGCCATGACGCCACGGCCGCGCAGCCGTGAGCACTGGCGCTCGCTCTGGCCGGAAGGCAGTCTGGGGTTGCCCAAAGAGGCGCCCAAGGCCGCGCCGCTCACCCTGGCTTGGACGAACTTCCCGCTGTTCACGGTCGGCCTGGTCCAACGCGGTTACAAGGATGACGACATCCGCAAGATTTTGGGTGACAACTGTATGCGTGTAGCCCGAGCCCTGTGGGACGGGCGCGAGGCGTGAGGGGCCGGATGCGGGGGCGTCCCGCCCCCGCACCCCCGGCCAAGGGGCGTCATTGACTCCCCTTGGAACCCCTCGATGTTGGGTCGCGGGAAACTGCAGGGCCGCAACCCGCCCTGCGGTTTCCCGCGACCGAGCCGTCCGCCGCCGCACTCCGTTCCGTCCGTCCGGCAGCGGAGAAAAGCCGCGGCATGTCCGCGCGGTGTTAGGTTTGTAGTCCCGCGTTCACGCGGTCTGGATGAGCGTGGCCGCCCCGAGCGACAATGGAGGGATTAGCGATGATGACAGGACTCGGCGGTTGTCTGCACTTGCGGTTTGGCGCGATCTGCGTGCTGGCCAGTCTGGCGGCGAGCCTGCCGGGCCGGGCGCAGCCCTTTGACGTGCCGCTGAAGAACGCGTCGTTTGAGGATGGCGCAGGGCCGGATGGCGTCCCCGCCGGCTGGAACCGCTACGGCGCGCTCGGCGAACAACAGCGCATCTCGTTGATCAAACCGGCGTTCGGCCAAGGCGGCGCGTTGCTCTTCGAGGACACTGAGACGCAGGAGGAAATGGGGCTGGAGCAACTGGTCCCGGCGAAGGGCGGCGTCACCTACGAGGTCACCGTGCAGGCGGCGACGACCCAGGAGACGACCTCGCCCGGGAACGTCTTCCTGCAACTGCGGTTCCTGCCCTCCAACCAGTTCGCGCAGACGGACGTGGCACCGGCCGCGACCGACCGGTTCGAGGCGTTTGCCGCGCGCGGTCCGGCACCGGACGGGACCACCGCGATCCGCATCTACCTCTATACCCACCGGGACGCCACCGCGCGGATGCTGCTCGACAACGTGAAGCTCGTCGGCGGCGTCCCGCCGCGTCCGGAGGAAGCGCCGATTCCTGAGTTGGTCCCTCCCGTTCAGGCAACGCTGAAGGACCTCTGCGTCGAGACACCCGTTGTCCGCGGCGGCGCGCCGAGTGCCGTCATTGTGGCGGCGGAATCCGGCATCTATGCGAAGGCTGCCGGGCAACTCCAGGCGGCGATTCGGGACCTGACCGGTGCGACCGTGCCGATTGTGTCCGATGCCGATCCGCGCGCCGCCGTGCCAATGACGGAGCACCTGATCGTTCTCGGCAATCGCTCGACGAACCGCACGATCAGTGCCCTGTATGACCTGTACTACACGCTGCTCGACCTGAAGTATCCCGGGCCGGAAGGCTACGCGTTGCGGAGTCTGCACAACCCGTTCGCGAACGGGAAGAACGTGCTGTTCGTCGGTGGCAGCGACACGACCGGTGTCGAGGCCGGCGCCCAGGCCATGGCGGCGCTGTTTCAGAAGGCGAAGCACGGCGCGGGCGAACTCTCTGTCGGCTGGGTCATGGAGACGCGCCTCGGCAACGGCGTCAAGCTCCCGGAGCGGTTGCAGGACTTCGAGACCTGGGACGCATCGGTCGGGTACCGCTCGATTGGGTACTTCGGGTGGAACAGTCTGAGCAAACGCATGGCCATGTACTTCATGGCCGGCGACGAGACGCAGGCGAAGGAGTTCGTACGCCTGGCCTTCCCCGACGCAGCGGCGCTCAAAGAGATCGACGCCATCGATGAGGAGCGACTCGAGAACAAGAACGACCCGCTCGCCGGCGCGTACCACTACAACTGTCACCTCATGGTCTTGTACTGGGACCTGATCGAGGAGAGCCCGTTCTTCACCGACGAGCAACGACTGCGCATCACCAACGCCCTGGCGCGGCAACTGGCCCACGACGACTATGCGCGGAAGCATGTCTACCGCCTCCGTACCGAACCGGGCGCGGTCGCGGACCGGCACAGCCAGTGGTCCGCCGTCTGCCTGTACTGCCTCGGGCGCTACTTCCAGAAGTACTACCCGGCTCCGGTCTGGGACCAGTGCGTCAAGGCGGGGACGCTCTCGTTCGCGGCGCTCCATCGCGTGCCCTGGGTCTCGGGCGAAAGCGACAACCTGTTCTGGTACAGCACCGGGCTCGGGCCCACGGTGACCTTCCTGGTCCTGTCCGGGGATAAGGAGCCGGTCACGAACGGGGTGCTCCAGACGCTGCTCTTCGGCCAGGAGGTACTGCTGTCCGGGAAGCGCGGGGATTCGCACCTCAATAGCGCCGCACTGTCGTTCCTGCACATGAACGCCTACCTGACCGGGGACGGGCGCTGGATTTATTACCGTGAGCGCCAGGGGCAGAACATCGACATCTTCCGGCTGGGCCAGTCGTTCTGGCCGCCGCCGGAACTGAAGTCTGTACCGCCGAGTGACCTGTGCAACCGCTGGGGCGTCCACCGCATGCCCACGCCCATGTGGAAGTCGCGCGGCAGCGGGCTTCCCGAGGCGCAGGCGTTCCAGTTCGCCAGCTTCCGGTCCGCCGTCGACGAGACCGGAGATCTGATCCTGCTTGACGGTTACGACGGCGCCTCGCGTAATCCCTACCACACGTTCGCTCTCCTCAACCTGCGGATCGACGGCACGACCTTGCTGGAAGGCTACCTCAACCAAGTCCTTACCAAGGCTGACGGCATGGTCGAGCCGGCCGTTGCCATGGACTCGGGGTTGGTCTACTCCAACGTGCTGGGCCGGACAGCCATCGTGGTGGGCGAGGTACCCAGAGCCGCGTTCTGCAACTGGCGCCGGATCCTGGCCCAGCGCGTGGGCCGGTTCGCACTCGTCGTGGACGACCTGACCTACCGGGGCGACAGCGAGAACATGGAGGTCACAACACTCTGGGCGACGTCCGGCGCGCAGTGGGCCAAGGGCCAGAACGCGGCACTGTTCGCGCCGGCCCAGGCGGTGCCGGCTGGCTGGACCGGCTTCGCCGCGTTGAAGAGCGAGTGCCGTGCTGTTCCGGACAACCCGGACATGGTCAAGCCACTACAGGACATAGACATCGTTCTGCTCCGTGCCGAGCAGCCCGGGCCGGCACTCGAGATGACCTTCAAGCTGGAGCAACCGACGGCGGGCGAGGTGTACGCCGACTTCCTCAAGTACGCAGACCGCGGCATGGCTCGCGTGCTTCTGGATGACGTGGAGGTGGCGAAGGATGTCAACCTTTACTCCGAGGCTGCTATCCCGGAGCGGATATCGCTCGGGCGCCGTGAACTGGCTGCCGGGCCGCACCGGCTGCGCGTCGAAGCCACCGGTCAGGCGTCCGGGGGCACGAGGTGCTTTGTGGGGTTGCGCTCAGTCCTGATCCGGCCGGACGCGGCGGCGCACGTCACGGCGAGTGCGGGGTTCGCACTGCTCCCGGCAGACGTGCCGCGGGTCCAGTTGCAGAATGGCCTGAGTATGAAATGGACTGGCCCGGTCCGAAAGGACGAACACGGGGTTTTCTTCAACCTCATTGCCCGTGCTGACGGGACCGGCCCGGCACCCGAGTGTCTGCGAGTCGGCGAGCGCACGGCCGTGCTGCGCTTGCCGCAGCCGGCCCTCGCGACGGTGGGTGAGGGCGAGGGACTGCGTGCGGAGTTCGCACTCCTGGCTGAAGATCACCTGCACGGCTGGGCACTGACCCAGGCCGACGTCGGCGCGCCGTTCCTGCGCGCCGACAGCCCAGTCCACGTGGACTGGGACTTTACTGCCGGCCGTGCGGAACTGGACGCGCCGCAGGCCGGGACTGTGCGCCTTGCGGTGGCGGCCCCGGATACGGTCACGCTGGACGGCAAAGCTGCGGGCGGCGCCGTCGAGACCGGGTTGCTGGCAATCGCCCTGCCGACCGGCCGGCACGTGCTGGAGAACTGCCGGCCGCCTGAACCGGCCGTGACGGCGCTGCGCGACAAGCTGGCGGCCATGCTGCAGGCGGCCGCGGCGCAGCGGGCGCAGGCCGTCGCCGCAGTCGCGGCGAGCCCGGACCCGCTGGCCGGCGTTCCGGAGGTCAAACCGTTGGGCGCTGCGTCGCTCGACGGCGCGGTGACCGACTTCATCGCCGTGCCCGGCACGGACGGCACCTGGCTGTGCGCGGCCGTCGGCAAGACGGTTCAAATCGTCAAGCCGGACGGCACGGCGGTGCGGAGTCTGCAGGCGGATGCGAACATCCGCGTGCTGCGCTGGTGGGCGGAGCACCGCCTGCTCCTGGCCGGTTGCGTCGACGAAAAGGTGATCGCCTTCGATGACAGCGGCGCGCGCAAGTGGGTGTTCACGTCCGAAATGGACCCGGCAGTCTACCAGGCGGCGAAGCAGTACTGGTTCAAGAGTGCGCCGGGGCACGAGGGCATTCACGGCCTGTACACGGGCGAGTTCCTTGACGGCAAGTCGCAGTGCTTTGTCGGCAGCGCCTGCACGCTGGAGATCATCGATGGCGACGGCAAACTGGTGAAACGTCTGCCGGTGTTCTGGGGTCCCTGCAAGCTGTTCGAACTGGTCGACGGCCCGGACGGCAGCCGCGAACTGCTGATCGCGCAGTGGCCGAATGGCTCGGATCAGATCGCGGTGCTCAAGAACACGGACCTGACACTCTCGCGCCGGTACTACTCAGTCCCGAGCGGCCAGACGTTCGTGGGTGGCTGGAGCGCCCAGAACCGCGTCGGCATCGCGGTCGATGACCTGGACGGCGACGGCAAGAAGGAAGTGGTGGCGCCGACGAATGGCATCTGGAACCGCGTGACGGTGTTCACGCTCGACGGGAAGGCACTCGCGAATGCGCAGTTTGGCCCGGGCGCTTCGAGCGGGTTCCGCGTCTACCTGCGCGACTTCGACCTTGCCGACTTGGACGGGAACGGCAAGAAGGAAATCCTGGTGGCCAGTTGGGACAGCCTGCTCGTCGCGTTGGACGCCGCCTGCAACAAAGTCTGGGCGCGGCGTCTGACCAGCCCGCCCACGGTGGTGCGCGCCGGCCGCACGCCGACCGGCGAGGTGCGCGTCCTGGCCGGGTGCGAGGACGGCACGGTCGCGGTCCTCGATGCCCACGGCACGCCGGTCGGCAAGGGGCGCATCGAAGGCCGCCCGGCAAAGGCTCTGCTTCTCACCACCCAGGACGGAAACCAGAGCGTCGCCATCGCCACCTTGAAAGGCAGCGTGGCCGTGTTCCCGATGCAGTGAGGCTGAGGCTGCGGTTTGGTTCGGGCCGTGGCGCGGGACCTCCGGGACCGCGGCAGGGTGCTCGGGTCCGTCCCGGACCGAGGTCCTCGGCCGGGGACCGGCCGGTGCACCCCGCCTCGGCACGAGACACCGCGCGTCTTGCCTCGGGCCGGCGTCTGGCGTGACAGCGGTTTGTGTTCAGATATGGGGAGAGCCTGCCGCATGAAAGCCTGCCTGAACGTTTGTTGTGCCGCCGTTCTCATTTCGGCTGCCCTGCTTCTGCCGCTTCGGGCGGCGCGACACCACTTTGGCTGAGGCGCACTGCCCGCGCAACGAACTTCAGCCAAAGCGGTGTCGCCGGGCGCTCACTCGCCCTCTGCCGCCGCACTCCACAGGTCGCTGCCGATGGCCACGATTCGCCTCGAGATCGGCGCGTTTGCCTACGCCTGCGACGGACACGCGGAACAGGAGGACCTCAGCAGCATTTGGGGCAGCTCTCCGTCAGTCGACGTCTTTGACGTAGCGCTGGTCGCCGACCTCCGCCTGGAGACGGTGCAGCTCGCGTTTCAGTTCGCCGAACACCGCGGCGTGTTGCGGATCACCGGCCAGGTTCTTCATTTCGCAGGGATCGCGTTCCAGGTCAAAGAGCTCCCACTCCGGCTCATAGGTTTCGTCCACGGCCCCCATCTGTCCGAGCGCGTCGGAGTAGTAATAGATCAGCTTGTGAGTCTTCGTGCGGATGCCGTAGTGCGCGTAGACGTTGTGGTGTGACTTGTGCATCCAGTAGCGGTAGTACATCGACTGGCGCCAGTCGGACGGGGTTTGGCCCTGCAGCAGCGGCCGGAAACTCCGGCCCTGCAGCTCCGCGGGAGCCGGCACGCCGGCAAGTTCGAGGAACAACGGCGCGAAGTCAAGGTTCAGCACGATGTCACTGTTGATGCTGCCCGGCTTCACTTCCGCGGGATATCGGAGGTTCTACGGAATCGTTATCACCATCAATTTCAACGACCATGCCCCGCCGCACGTACATGCGGCATACGGTGAGGCGCGCGCAATGGTCGGCATCGCATCGGGCGAGATATTGCAGGGGCGGTTGCCGCCCCATGCCGTCCGTTTGCTGGCTGAATGGGTGTGCGAACATCGTCTGGAACTGAGCGAGGACTGGGAACTGGTCCGTTCGGGCAAGTCGCCCTTCAGGATCGATCCCTTGGACTGAGAGGCGTCGGGCATGAAGTGGAACAACCAAGTCAAATCCGCTCGCGTCCTTCGCGGTTACGAACTGCGAGTGGCGTTCTCTGACGGCTACGTGGGAACCATCGACTTGGTGCCGTTGTTCGACTTGGCACCCGGACCTTTGGTTCAGGAACTCAGGGACACGGCGACCTTCCAGGGTGTTCGGGTGGAGAACGGCACGATCACCTTCCCGAACGGGTATGACCTCTGTCCGGATGTCCTGCGGTACTTCTGCGAGACGGGCCGGGTTTGTTCACAGGGCGAGGTGGACCGGGCGCTGGCACCCCAGCCCGAATCGGCGCTCGCCCGGTAGTGCAAGGCTGGAGCCTTGCACTACTTCGCCCGGGGGGCTGAGCGTGGGTAGTGCGGCGCAGGCGCCCGGCATCACTTCTTCGGGTGGACGAGGATGCGGAGCTTCCTGGTGGCGTAGCTGCCGGCGTTGCCGGTGAACGTCCAGTCGCGCGTCTTGCCTTCGCTGTTGCCGATGCCGATGTCGCCGCCGTTCTTCCAGTTGTTGACGGCGAAGATCGTCTGCTTCGCCTCGAAGTTCCCGACCTGCATCGAGCCGTAACCGTCCTTCGGGTCGCTCGGTTGGTCGCCGAAGTCGTACACGTCGTTGGAGGCATTGGGGACGCCGCCGGCGTTCGGCGGACCGTAGTTGTTCGGCCAGAACTCGATGACGCCGCCATTCAGCCCCGAGCCGGTCGCAATGCCCTGCACGTTGGAGACGACGGTCATGTTCTTGACTCGCGTCTGGAAGAACGCGCCGGACGCCACCGTCGGCACGCCGATCTTACTCAACTCGGTCGTGAACGCGTCCACGGACACGTAGACGTACTGGACCGGGTCGCCGTCGGTTTTCTGCAGTTCGAGGAAGTACGCGACGCGGTCGAACGGCGTGATCAGTTCGGCGCGCCGGTCTACTTCGTACGTCGGGTTGGGGCCGAGCTTCGCCAGGTCCAGCGTGTAGACCAGTTGGTACTCCTTCGACTCGCCGACGTCCGCGACCAGGAAGTCGCGCACCGGCACTTCACCGGCGCGGAAGGCCGACGCGGGCAGCCCTTCGGAGTTCATCAGGTTCGGCTCGGCGGTCTTGTGCCAGCAGAAGCGCATGGCGAGCGGCTTTGGCACTTTGGGCGAGGAGAGCAGCACGGACGCGCCCTCGATCGCCGCATCGGCGGTGACGAAGCCCGTGTCCTCGCCGGAGATCTCGAACCACGTCAGCGGCTTGCCATCGCGTGAGGCCAGCCCCTTGCCGACGCTGTCGAACGTGACGCGGAGCTTGTCGCCCTCGATAGCCATGGCCTTGAACGTCGGCCCCGAGCAGACCAGGTCGGTCTTGCCGTAGCACTTGGCCATTGCCAGCAGGCACAAGCGCCGCCCGACTTCCTGCTTGTTCTTCGGGTGAATGTTGTTGACGTCGCCGATGTCGGTGGTCACGACCATCCCGGTGTTGGGAATTTCCAGCGCCGCGCTCTGGGCCTCCCAGAACCGGGCCATGACGAACGGGTCCTCGTTGCCGTACATGTACGGCGCGATCTGCACGTAGAAGAACGGGAAGTCGCCAATGCCCCAGAGCTGACGCCAGCCGTTGACCAGCGCCTTGGTCTTCTCGGTGTAGAGCATACCTTCGCCGTGGTTTGACTCGCCCTGGTACCAGATGGCGCCGCGGATCGGGTACCCGACGAAGTGGCTGATCATGCCGTAGTACAGCGTGCACGGCTGCTGTTGCGGCGCGGTGCTCAGGGTCGGCGACTGGAGTTCGCCGGGGTACGCGGGGCAGGGGTCGAGAATCGCTTCCGCCGCCATGGTTTCCTTGGCTTTCTGCGTCCAGTCGTCAACCTTGCCGAGGTAGTCCTGCAGCGCCTGTTTGTACTCGGGGGTGCGCGGGTCGCGCAACCGCACCTGCTTGTAGATGCCTTCCAGCGCCGGCACGGCGGCAAAGCCTTCGGGCGGCGTCCACGGCTCGATGCGCGTCCCGCCCCAGGACGAGTTCAACAGTCCGATCGGAATGTTGAGTTCTTTGTACAGGTCGCGCCCCATGAAGTACCCGCAGGCGGTGAAGTTCGGCGCGGTCTCCGGCGAGCACACCATCCACGAGGCCTTGACGTCATCCTTCGGTAGCGGCGCCGGCACGTTTGGCACGGTGTACTGCCGGATCTGCGGGTAGTTGGCGGCGGCCGCTTCCTCCTCCGGGTTCAGGCTGTTGCGCACCACCCACTGCATGTTGGACTGGCCGCTGCACAGCCAGACCTCACCGACCAGAACGTCTTCGAGAGTAATCTCATTCTTGCCCTTGACCGTGAGCTTGTGCGGGCCGCCCGCCGGCATGGCCGGGAGCTGTACGCGCCACTTGCCGTCATTGCCGGCCGTGGCCGTGACCGCCGCCTGCTCGTCGACCTGCACCGAAACCTCTTCGCCGGCGTCGGCCCAGCCCCAGACCGGCACTGCAACGTCGCGCTGCAGCACCATGGAGCTGCCGAAGATCGCCGCCAACCGCACGTCCGCCCGGAGCTGACTGCCTGCCATCGCGACCAGTGCCAGGATCCCGAACGTCGCGAAGCGTCTCAGACCATGCCGTGCTGTCGTCGTTCTCATCGCGTTACCGCCTCCTATGTTGAACGTTGTCTGCGCTTTCTTTCTGGTCACACACCCATGCTTACGTGAGAAACTCCTATTATAGTATGCCAACACCGTGGGACAACGTAATGCGTCAGCGCCCCCGGCCGGCGGACCGGCCGATCATAGGTTGGTGTTACTCGTGCCGGTTCGCGCCGCC
>MHBL01000211.1 GCA_001803235.1 Lentisphaerae bacterium RIFOXYA12_64_32 | reverse complement strand
GGGCCACAAGGCCACGTTCAGGCCACTGGCGATTTTTTCACAGCTTCTGACGCATTACCCCGTGCGCCGGTACCGCACTTGACACGCGGCGGCGATGGCACTATTATACCGGTTGATCGGTATAAATGGAATTGGCGGACACCATGGTACGGAGTGTGCAACGCAACGGCGGCGGCGACGGGCCGCAGACGGTCCGGGCGCAGAAGGCCCTGGTCCGGCTCGTGCAGGCGCGGCGGCTCGGGCCTGGCGCGCAGTTGCCGAACCAGGCGCAGTTGCGCGCGTTGCTTGGGTTCAGCAACGACTCCCTGTCCGCGGCCATGAACCGGCTGGTCGAGTTGGGTTTCCTGCAGCGTCGTCGGCGTGTGGGCACGACGGTGGCCGACCCTGGCGCCACCCCGCCGGGGCTGTGGCGGATCGGGATTCTGACCTCGTCGCCGTGGGAGGAGTTCGTCTCCCCGTTCGACAGCCAGTTGCTTCACTACCTTCAGGCGCACATCGGCCGTCGGCTCTGTGTGCCGTGCATCTACTTCCACACGCCCGGCCTGCGGCCTGCCGTTCCTGGCGACCGGCGTCCGGACTTTCCTGGCCTGACGGCAGACCTGGAATCCGGGGTTGTGGACGGGCTGATGTCGCGGTTCTCGGTGGATGGCGAGTCAGCCACCGAGGCGTGGGATCCGGGCGTGCCGGTGTGCTACGCCGGGAGCTGGGAAGAGGCGCCGTGCGGAGCGTGCATTGACTATCGGGAACTGGTCGTGAACGGAGTGGAACTGCTGGCGGCGCGGGGGTGCCGGCGCATCGGGCTGGTCAGCGCCGCGCCGCCGACCGCGGAGTTTCACCGCTTCTGGGGTGGTTTCACGGCGGCGATGAAGGAGAACGGCTTGAGCATACGGCCGGACCGGCCCGTCTGTAGTGGCCAGGGGCCGCAGGGCGGGCGTCAGGTGGCGGCGCAGCTCTTGGCGCTCAGCCCGCGCCAGCGTCCGGACGGGCTGATGGTGGTCGACGACCGGATCTGCACCGGCCTGTGTGCCGGGTTGCGGGAGGCCTCCGACTATCGGCCGGTGATCGTGACGCACGCCAACCATCAGGCGCCGCTGGATTTTGCGCTGCCCGTGACGCGGATCGAGGTGGACATCGATGCGCTGGCGGACCGTGCCGTGAGCATGCTGCTGGCCCGGGTCCTCGACCCGACGCTGGCCGACGAACGGGTGTACCTGCCGCCGCTGGCGGTCGCCGTGGCACGGAAGGACAGGAGAATTTGCGCATGACAACGCACCGTTGTTCCCAAGTCTTCGTGGGCGTCGAGCCGTTCGACGGGTTCAGATCTCACTCGTTCACACTGATTGAGCTGCTCGTGGTCATTGCCATCATTGCCGTACTGGCGAGCATGTTACTGCCCGCGCTGGCCGGTGCGAAGGAGAAGGCATCCCAGACCTCGTGCGCGAACCATCTCCGGCAGATTCACACCGCGACGACGCTCTACGCCGACGACTTTGACGAGTACTACCCGGTTGTGTGCCGCGGCGACTGGTGCGGTGCAGGGGACAGCTACAAGGCGTACTGGCAATACCATCTGGCTGGCTACCTCGGCGGCGGCAACACCGCCGGCTGGAACCTTGTAGGCGCGGTCTTCGGCATTCAGAATCTGACCTGCCCGAGCAAGGTTGCCACTGGGATGCTGAAGTCGAACCAGTGGGCCTGCTACGGCATGACGTGGACGCTCGGGCCGAACAACAACCGCCCCTACTGGCGCAAGCTGCGTGCCGTGAACCCGCCGGAACGCGGTATGCTGGTCACCGAAGGCGGGGTCACGGACACCGGACAGGGGATTCAGCAACTCGATGGATACTGGCTGACCTACCCGATCGGCGGCAACTGGCACGGCCGGCGCGGGAACAACATTGTCTGGTGCGACGGCCACGTCTCGTTCTGGCTCACGGCGTCGCGGCTGAACTCGGCCCCATACTCGGACGGCAGCACGGAGGACGTCTGGTCGCCCGGGTTCAACCCGTGGGCGCAGTAGTGTCACCGTACCGTCGGCTTCTTCGGGATCTTCGGGGTCTTCGATATCTTCGGCGACGTGAACCATGTCCCCGTGTCACTGAGTCACTGAGTCAACAGGTCCATCCCATCCAGGGGAGATTCTCATCATGACGATGCTTCTGCCTGCGAACGGGCTGCTGGGCACGGGCCTGGTTTCGGGTATGGCCCGGGCACTGCCGCTGTTCTGCGGCGTCGTGGCCGGTGCGGCCTTCGCCGGCGCCACGGACTCAGGCGCGTTGCGTGTTCCCGTCGGGACGGCGGTGACGGCCCAGGCGGCCATTGGTCAAGGCACGGCGCAACTGACCGCTGACGCCTCCGGGCTGACGCTTGCCGCCGAGGTGACCGCGACCGGGCGCTACGCCGAGAACTGGTACCTGGACGCGGCCGTGTTCGACCTGCTGCTGCCCGACGCCGTGCCGCTCCCGGTCGAGTGCGTTAAGCTCTCACTCGGCGTCGTCAATAGCTACGAGAAGAACCAGCATCCGCCCGCCAGTCTCCGAGTGCTGGTCCGCGACGCGCGCGGCGGGCTGTGGGCCGTGAACACGCGGTTGCGCGGGCTCGGCGCGCTGCCGTGGACCAAGGGCGTGGAACGCATTGAGACGTTTCCGTGGGACGCGTCCGAGGCTGGCCGCATTGACCCGTGGGTGATGATGGCGCTGGCCCCGGCGCGGTTCGACGAGTACGACCCGCCGCAGCCGCCCCTGGCCCTGGCCGGGTTCCGTGTCATCGTGCCGGCGGTGAAGAAGGTGTCGTTCGAGGTCCGCGATCTTACCGTGTTGAGCCGCGGGCAGCTCCCCGACCCGTACTGGTGCCTCGGCTCCGAGGGGCTTTGGAAGGTCCGACTCAATCTGGGCGACACGGGGCAGTTCGGTTGGGGACCCGGCGAACCTGGCCCGCACCTGCGCGCAGCGGATCTGGGCCTGAGCCAGGGCGAGTTCCCCTACTCGTGGGAAATCCTCGGTATGGATGAATGGACCGTCGAACGCGCGGGTTCGGGTGTGCTTGCGGTCGCGGCGGACGGCAGCGGCGCCATTGAGTTCCCGTTGCTCGCCAACGGCACGTATCGGCTCCGGCTCTGCGTGCGCCCGGGAAAGTCGCAGCCTCTGCGCGAGTTCCTCATGCACTACCTGGTGGTGCGGAATTCGCGGGGTCCCTCGACGGCGGACCGCTGGGGGCCAGCGCCGCGGCTGAGGTTCAGTGCTGCCCCGACACCGGGGAATGTGTTCGCACCAGAGGCCGCCGCCACGGCGGCGGTCACCGTCTCATGCGCTGCGGACTCCGCAACGGCGGCCACGGCAGGCACGGACACCGTTATCCGCTGGCAGGTCGAATCGACGGATGGCCGCGAACTCGCGAAGGGCGAGGCAGCGGCCAATCAGCCCGCGGTCATTGCGCTGGCGGAGTTCGCGGCGCGCGAAACGGTGTTGTGGATCACGGCCCGGTTGCTGAGCGGCGGCCAGGAACTGGAGGTCGCCCGGCGCGTCGTCGGGTTCCGCGCCAAGCCGGTGTTGCCGCCGAGTGCTGCCGCCGCGCCGGATGCCAAGGTTGCGCCGTTCGCCAACGCCATTCCGCGCACCAAGGGTGACTGGCACGAGGGCGGTACGCCGGTCGCGACACAGGCGACCCTGCGCCTGACGCAGTTCCAGGGCTGGCTCGACGAGGCGCGTGAGATCGGCTACAACCAGGTCGAGTTCTCCGCGCCATGGTTCGACCTCGAACCGCTGCCGGGCGTGTACCAGTTCCAGTACCTCGACCGGCTCGTGGACGAAGCGAAGGCGCGCGGGCTGTACGTTGTGTTCCGCGTGCACCCGATTCCCGGCCAGGTCCCGGGCTGGGTGCCGCGCGAGTACCAGGAGGACGAGAACCGGCTCGTGCACGGGCTGTGGAGCGGCGGCTCGAACCTGACCTACACGGCAGCCTCGTCCGCCATGACCGGCGGCCTGGACCGGTTCCTGGAGAACCTGGGCGCGCACTTCCGCGACAACCCGCAGGTGATGGGGTACACGGTCGAGAACCTGTTCTTCGACCATGGGTGGCACGACATGCCGTGGCTCGCACAGTACGTGGACTACTCCGAAACCATGCGCCGCGCCTTTGTCGCGCACCTGCGCGGCAAGTACCATGACGACCTGCGGGCCGCGGCCGCCGCGCATCAAGTCCCGTACCAGACCTGGGAGGACGTCAGCCTGCCGCACCCGACTCCGGCGTTCGACGAACTCGGCCGACTCCGGCCGCGCACCGACGCGCTCTGGCTCGACTGGGCTCGGTTCAAGGTGGACCTGCTCTGCGGTTTCCGGCTCGACGCGGTGCGGGCCCTGCGGCGCGGTGACCCGGGTTGCGCCGTGGGTTCCTACGCCGCGCCCGACACGCAGTTCTGCCTGGACGATTACGCGGCGCTGAAGTCGTTTATCCCGACCGGGTCCATGGAGGACCAGTATCCGCCCGAGCCCTGGCCGGTCCCGGTCCGCCGCGAACCGCACGGCAAGATCGCGCGCACCGCGCCGTTGGTTGATGTGGGCATGACCAACCTGCTGTTCCATGAGCCTGGCCATGAGGGTCTGTTCAACTACTGGTTCCCCGAGTGGCGCCTGAAGACGCTGAAGGACACGGAGCGCGAGGCAGAACTGCGGCTGCAGCAGTGGTTCCGCGTCGTGGACCGGCTCGCCGGCGCCGAGCCGTGCGCCGCGGCATCCCAAGGCCGCGGCCTGCAGGTGTGGTCCATTGCATCGCTGCTACTGAATGCGCAGCACACGTTCATACCCCGCGCCGAGGACTGGGTGAAGCCGTACCGGTGCCGCATCGGCGCCGAAAAGCTGCGCGTGGACGAGCTGAACGAGACGCGCCTCACACCCGGCGAGCTCCGGCGCCGTCCGTACGTGTATCTGCCCTACTGCGCCGACGTGCTCGATACCGTGCAGGCCCAGGCGCTGTGCGACTACGTGCAGCAGGGCGGGCGACTGATTCTGGAGCCGACCAGCGGCTTCTGGCGCGTCGGCGCCGAGGAGAAGAACGTGCTCGGCGCCCGCCTCGGACTTGCGGAGTGCGCACCCAAGGCCGACGCCGCGGAACCCGGCGATGCGGTCACCGCGACCGTCCAGCCCGGGTCGGTACTCGACGGTGTCCCGCTCGCGTTCCGGGTGCACCAGTTCAAGCCGCCCATCAATGACCAGCCGACGCCGTGGATTCAGAACATTCCGCGCGCCTACTTCCGCCGCTACGCGTTGACCGGGGCGCCGCCGGAGGGCGCCGAGGTGGCGGCGCGGTATGCGGACGGGACGCCGGCCGCGTTCGTGGTTTCGCACGGCAAGGGCAAGGTTCTGTTCCTGTGCGGTGTGGTCGACTGGCTGGCGTGCCCGGGCCTGGCACGTCGCACCGACGACTGGGGCTGCGGCCGCCCGCCCGGGGCCGCGCCGGCGGAAGACCCGGAGCTGCTCACCTCGCCGTTGCGCAAAGGCGAGACGCTCTACGTGCTGGGGCGGCGCTTCATCAACCACGCCGACCTCGGCGCGCTCAAGGGCGGGAACGTACCGGAGTCCGTGAAGACGACCAAGGCGCTGGCCGTGCTCTTCCCGCAGGCTGCGGCCGGCCGCTACCGCGTGCGCGAGTGCCTGAGTGAAAAGGACTTGGGCACGCTGGACGGCCCCACCTTGCGCACCCAGGGTGTCACGCTGGAGCTGACCCCCGGCCAGGGGCTGCTGCTCGAGGCCAGCCCAGCCCGGTAATCCGGCATTCAGTGTGCCAGGTGGCAATACCCCTACGCGGCCCCAGTGGCGCGGCCCGTCCCGGGCCGCAGTAGAGTGCTCTTCGGGCCGTCCCGGCCCGAAGGACGCAGCCGGGGCCCGACCGCGTGTACGCCACTCTGGCGCGGGACGCGCCGAGCCACTGCGCAAGTGAGCCGCCGCGGTTCTCCGGCGACACACCCTCCGGATCTGACATGCGCCGTTCGCCCTTCCCTGAGAGACAAAGACCAAAGAGATTAAGACTTGAGACAAAGACCACCGTCTGGGGTCAGGGGGACTCTCCGGGTCTTTGTCTACGGTCTTCGTCTCAAGTCTTTGTCTCTCGGACGACGTTTCCATTCACGCACCCGGTCGACATCATGAAGATCGTCGGTCCGACCATTGTCGAGCCGTGGCGCGAGCAGATCGAAGAGGCCAAGACACTCCGGCGCCTGCAGGAACTCCGCAGCGATGCTTCAACGGTCAGATGCTCGGCCATGCGGGGTTCCTGTTGACACCGGACCAGCGGAGTACCATCGTCCGACGCCAAGATCGAAGCGGTCGCTGCGGCGGGTTGCGAAGTGCGCCGGATCCGGGCGGACGCGTTGCCCAAGATCAAGGGCGGACTCCGCGCGCTCTACCGCACGCTCGAACTGCCGGGCAAGAACCCGCTCAAGGATGCGCATGCCGCACTCGATGCCGCCGTGCTCGACGCCTACGGGTTCGACCCCAAGTCCGACCTGCTGGCGCAACTGCTCGCGCTGAAGCTCGACGTCGCCAGCCGCATCGCCGCCGGCCAGCCGGTCACCGCACCCGGCATCCCGCCCGGACGAGCTCGGTGGCGGCGCGGAGCGGGCCGCGAGTAACATGGGAGTCGCGGGTGGAGATAGGGTCGAAGGTTGACCGGGGCTGGCGTCTAAAGTGGTCGGAGCGGCTCGCTCCGACACCCGCGGGAGCGAGCCGGTCCCGCCACTTTGGCCATCTACCGCCCAACCGTCCACCCGCGACTGACGCATTACCCGCATCGTGGTCTCCGGCTGGAAGTTCGGCGTGGCTCCATCTAGATTACGGGCAGTGCGACAGGAGTACTGACGAGGTTAGGCCGTGGCTGTACGAGAGAAAATCCGCAAGGGCGACCTGCTGGTTGCCTCCAAATCTCTGCTGGACCCCAACTTCCAGCAGTCGGTGGTGTTGCTGTGCGAACATCGCAAGGAAGGTTCGTACGGTCTGATTCTGAACCGTCCGCTCGAAGTGCCGGAAGACGCTTTGGGGGAATATCCTTTTATCAAAGATCACCTGTACCAGGGCGGACCTGTGCAGCCGCAGGCGTTGCAGATTGTGCATCCGTTCGGCAAGGACGTAGGAAACGCGGTGGAGGTCATTCCCGGCGTTTGGGTGGGTGGGGATTTTGAGTTGATGCGCAAGCAGTTTTCGATGGGCGTGCTGGATCCGGGTGTGTGCCGGTTTTTTCTGGGTTACTCCGGTTGGGGCGAGGGCCAACTCGCCGCGGAGTTCGAGGCGGACTCGTGGCTGAGCGTCCTGGCGACGCGCACGCTGGTCCTCGAAACCCCGGCCAACCGGATGTGGACCGATGCGGTTCGGGAGCGCGGCAAGCACGATCCGATGTACTCCAACTTCCCTGACAATCCCTCCCTGAACTAGGGCATGGTTGACAGGTTCACCGTTCAAAGGTTCACGGTTCGTTGAGCCCACGCCTTTGTCCGACAATGGGGCGTATCCACTTGATTCTACCCACCACAATCTGTCGGGGCACAGACCCCTGCCGCCTCGCGCGGCAGGTGAACAGGTTCAACGGCTAACGACGATGCACGCCTTTCTCCCGCCTCCGCCCGGCCGCCTGCGGCAGGCGGCCGGGCGGAGGAAGATGAAATGGCCTCCGTACGACGGTAGCCACGGAACGCTCGCTCCTGCCAGACGAGCTGGCAGGTGGCGCAGGGAGAAGTCGCAGCCACGATCCATGGGGAGTCGTTGAGTCAAGTGGAACAATACCCAATAACCCCTGAACCTCGAACCGTGCCATGGAACAGAGACGTGGGACAGCCGACGGCCATCTTTCAGTCCTTCGATCCCACGGTTTCGGGATGGTCCGTCGCCCTCGAACGTCCGTGCGCGGTTCACACGGCCCGTTCGCTCGACGAGGTTCAGCAGGTGCTGCAGTCGGCGGAGCAGGCGGCCCAGGCCGGCAAGTGGGTTGCGGTCATGCTGAGTTACGAGGCGGCCCCGGCATTTGACTCGGCCTTTATTACGCGCCCTTCCACAGATCTGCCCTTGGCCTGGGCGGCGGTGTTTGACCAGGCGCATGCGGAGTCCGCATGGGGCAGCCCGGGGCCGTACCAGGTTGGGGATTGGGCGCCGCGCGTCACCCGCGCCGAGTACGCTGAGGCCATCCGGCGCATTCACGCGTACATCGAGGCGGGGCACACCTACCAGGTTAACTACACATTCCCGCTTCAGGCCCGGTTCACGGGCGACGAGAAGGCGTGGTTCCTCGACTTGCACCGTTCGCAGCGTGCCGCGTATTCGGCGTACCTGGACCTGGGTCGTTTCAAGATTCTGTGCCTGTCGCCGGAACTGTTCTTCGAGCGGCACGGAGACCGGGTCGTGACTCGGCCCATGAAGGGCACGTGGCGTCGCGGTCGGTGGCTGGCAGAGGACGAGGCGTTCCGGCACGAACTGGCGTCGTGTCCGAAGAACCGCGCCGAGAACCTGATGATTGTCGATCTGCTGCGCAACGACCTGGGTCGCGTGGCAGCGCCAGGGTCGGTGCGTGTTCCGCGCCTGTTTGAGGTGGAGCGCTTGGAAACAGTCCTGCAGATGACGTCGACCGTGGAGGCCAAGAGCCGCGCCGGCTTGGGGTTCACGGACGTGGTTCGGGCGCTGTTTCCGTGCGGGTCTATCACGGGCGCACCCAAGATTCGGACTATGGAGATCATCCGCGAACTGGAGCCGTTCTCCCGGCAGGTCTACACCGGCGCCATCGGCTACCTCCGGCCCGGTGGCGATGCGGTGTTTAACGTGGTCATCCGTACGGTGCTGCTGGACTCCGAGACGCACGAGGCCGTGTTCGGGGTTGGCGGCGGTGTGACCCACGACTCCACGGAAGCCGGTGAATACGATGAATGTCTGCTGAAAGCACGGTTCCTGACCGAGGGACGGCCCCGGTTCGACCTGCTCGAGTCGCTGCTGCTGGCCGACGGCGAGTACTTTCTCCTCGATCGCCACCTCGAACGGTTGCGCAGCTCGGCGGTTCTCTTCCGGTTCCGTGTGGAGGACGGCGCCGTGCGCCAGGCGCTGGAGGCGGTCCGGCAGCAGCACCCGCGTGGGCGCTGGAAAGTCCGGCTTCTCGTCGGCCCGGACACCGGTGTCCGCACGGAAGCGCAGGAGCTGCCGGCGTCGGGCGACGAACCGGTTCGGGTACGACTGGCGCCGCAGCCCGTGGATCCGGACGACCCGTTCCTGTACAACAAGACCACGCACCGGGCAGTGTACGAGCGAATGCTGAAAGCCTGTTCGGGGTGTGGCGACGTGCTGCTCTGGAACACGCGCGGCGAGGTCACGGAATCGTGCTACGCGAATGTCGTCATCGAGCAGGATGGCGGCAAGTGGACGCCGCCGGTCGCCTGCGGGCTGCTGGCGGGGACGTTCCGTGCCGAACTGCTGGCGCGAGGCGAGATCCGGGAGCGCGTCGTCACGGTTGACGAGGTGCGCCGCGCGACGGGACTGTACCTGATCAACTCGGTGCGGAAGTGGCGTCAGGCCGTGCTGGTGGACGGGCCGTGACTTGCGGTGTCCGCTTGGAAGTGGTACTAATCCGCCGCACGGCAAGATTAGCGACCGGGAAACATCTGAGGCGAGGAAGGGGAGACACACGTATGGGCATGAATAGAGCTCTGGCGACGGCGTTGTGTACGGGGTGCCTGGTCGTTCTTACCTCACGGGTCGCCACGGCAGAGGACGCCAAGGCGCCTGCCGCGGCCGTTGCGGTGCAGGACCGGCAGCGCGTCGAGTGGCGCGAGGACTTTGAGACGCAGGACCCGGTTGAGTTCTGGGTGACCAGATCGAACTACGACGTGGCGTTCAAGGGCGTGACCGACGAGATGGCCGTGTCCGGAAAGAAGGCGTTCAAGCTGGATGTCACGTTCAAGGAGGGCGGTTACTACTACTGGTGCATTCCGGTCCGGTTCCCGGCGGAGGGTTCGCTGAAGTTCTCGGCCAAAGTGCTGCTGGGCAAGGAGACCACCGGCTCGGCGGGTCTGGGCGTGAACATCGTCCTGCCGCCCACCCAGCACACGGGGTGTGGCGACTTCCTGGACCTCGCCACCACGAACGGCGAGTGGCGGACGGTCGCGGGCGACGTGGTCGCCAGAGCCGAGGAAACAGCCGGCGGTGTGTCGTCCTCCCAGATGGCGTTTGTAACCGGCGCCGACGTGGGGCGGGTGATGGACCGGATCGGCATTTTCCTCCGGGGCGGGGCGGGGAAACGCGTCGTGCTCTACCTGGACGACGTGCGCCTGGACGGCGAGGTCCCGGCCGAGCCGGCCTACCAGCAGACCGTGCAGAAGCGCTGGGCCGCGGCGCAGGAGCGGATGAAGGAACCGTTCGCTGCGCACCGGAAGGGTGCGACGGAAACGCGCGAGAAGTTCAAGGCGATGCAGGGTGTCGCGCCGTCGCTGGTTACGATCGTCGCCGCCCTGGATGAGCGGTTGTCCGGCCTGGAGGCCAAACTG
Organism: Lentisphaerae bacterium RIFOXYA12_64_32; assembly: GCA_001803235.1. GTDB lineage: Bacteria > Verrucomicrobiota > Lentisphaeria > Oligosphaerales > YB12-FULL-65-16 > YB12-FULL-65-16. Next base: position 8,688 of record MHBL01000211.1, on the reverse strand, counting down.
ACCGCCGCCGAGGCGCGCGGTTACATGAACCGCGATGAGCACGCGGATCTCGCCGAGGGGTTCCGGGTCCTCGTCGCGGCCGCGGACAGCCTGAAGGACGTCGGTGCGCAGGGGATAGCGTTCCAGGATATCCTGCCCTCGGTGCTGGACAACCCCATGATCCGGACGCCAATCCTGCCGACGGACAAGTTGCTGCCGGGGAAGTTGGCGGCAGCGGAAATCCGCATGGCGGCCGCCAAGGGCGAATACGAGTCGGCCAGCGTCGTGGTTCAGGCGCTGAAAGACATCCAGGGGCTGAACATTGAGGCGGGTGACCTGCGGCACGACAGCGGTGACGCGACCATTCCGGCGGACGAGATCGATATTCACGCGGTCAAGTGTTGGTACCAGGCGGGCACGGCCTGGACCGGAATCGCGCAGAGCAAGACGATCCGGAAACTGACCCCGGAACTGCTGCTCAAGGATGACGGACTGGTCCGCGTGGACACGGCTGAGGAGAAGAACTACCTCAGGCTCAACTTCCCGGACGGTGTCAAGGATGTCTGGGTCAGCAATCCCGACGCGGACACCAAGGGCTGCAAGATCTGGCAACCGCAGGAGTGCCCGGTCCGTGACGCCAAGCAGTTGCTGCCACTGGACCTGCCGGCGAATACGAACAAGCAGTACTGGATCACGGTGCGCGTTCCGGATGACGCGGTTGACGGGTTCTACACGGCGACACTGAAGATCTCCGGGAACGGTGCGGAACTGGGCAAGATCGTGCTGTGGTTGCGTGTCCTGCCTTTCGCGTTGCCCTCACCGAAGACGTACTACGACACGACGAAGGACTTCATCAGCTCGGTCTACTACCGCGGCGTGTTGGGCGGTCCCAAGCGCAAGGACGCGGGCGCCGGCGGGTATGGCGGCGGCGCGGGCTGGCTCTATCCGGACGGCAGTGTGTCCTCCGAGTACAAGAACGAGATCCAACTCCGCGCGGAACTCCAGGACATGGTGTCGCACAACATCCTGAACCCGACGTCGTACCAAGGCTTCGGGAGTCTTGGAACGTACCTTCGCATCCGCAACGAGCTTGGCATGAATGGTTTGCCGCTTCTCTCGCTCGGAGTCGGGACCGGCAGCCCCAAGGGCGAGGCTGAGCTCAAGTCGCTGCAGGAGCGCGTGAAGGCCTTGCGCGCTGTGGCGCGCAGTTACGGTGTCGAGGAGGTCTACGTGTACGGCATCGACGAAGCGCAGGGCGAGGCGCTCATTGCGCAACGCGAGGCGTGGAAGACCGTGCACGAGGCGGGCGGTAAGGTGTTCGTGGCTGGCTACAAGGGGCACTTCGAGAAGATCGGCGACCTGCTCGATGTGCAGGTCCAGGCCGGGATGCCGGTGCTCGATGAGGCGCGGAAGTGGCACTCGGCGAACCACCGCGTGTTCTGTTACGCCAACCCGCAGACCGGTCCGGAGAATCCGGAGGAGTTCCGGCGCAATTTCGGGCTGCTCCTGTGGAAGGCGGAATACGATGGCGCCATGACCTATGCCTACCAGCACTCGTTCGGCGACATCTATAACGACTTTGACGACGTCACGTACCGCGACCACGTGTTCTCGTACCCGACCGTGGACGGTGTGATCGCGACGCTGGCCATCGAAGGGTACCGCGAAGCGATCGACGATATCCGCTACGGCACGCTGCTCAAGACGTGCATCGCGCATCGCAAAGCGGCGGGTGGCGCCAACGCGGAGCTCGCCGTGGCCGCCGAGAAGTACCTCGACACGCTCGGCCCGGACCGCGACCTGGAAACCGTACGCCTCGAAATGATCGACATGATCCTGAACCTGATGCCGGAGAAGTGAATGTGAGAGTGGGGCTCTGCCCCACGCCCCGCCAAAGGGACATTGTCCCTTTGGAATCCCGATGACGATTGCGCACCGCGCGCCGCTCGGGCGGCGCGCGGTGCGCAATCGTCGAACGGGAACCCAGAGGGCACAAGCGTCCCTGGGGGGAGGAGGCAACGGCATGTCTGTCAAGCTAACGATGCCGGCGTCTGTCGTTACCGCAGATCAACGTTCTGAGGCAGTAGAGCAAGGCTCCCGCCTTGCAGTTCCCCGCGCCGGGGGAGACGCCCTGGCGCGGACCGCGGCCGACACAGCAAGGCTGGAGCCTTGCACTACTTCGTCGGAGGGTCGATACATGGCGCCTACAGACGCCGGCGTCTGTAGTTGATGGCGGCATGCCCTGCGAGGAGGGGGATCCGTGGCCGCTGGCCTTCTGATACCACGGAGCGGGTAGCGCGAGGCTCGTAGTCCCGCGTTCAGGGCGTGTCGATTTAAGCTCGCTCCCGCATGCCGGACCGAGCCGGTCCGGCCACTTTGGGCGTGGTTGCGCATCTGGGGTGGTTAAATCGACACGCCGTTCACGCGGTCCGAGTTGCGCTTCGCCGCCGGGGACTACGCCAATACGTCCGGGCGCGTCTCGATCTGGCCTGGCGTTCCGAGGCGTTTGGCCAACGCGCGGGCTTCCTTCTGCCATGCCGCCAACTCGGGTTTGGTGAGGGCCTTTCCCGCCGGAGACACCGGTGCGAACACCGCAACGGGGCAGGGGACCAGCGCCGCGAGAAGCCCCACATCGCCCCAGTGCAGTATGCCGGGTACGGCAATACTCATGCCCTGCAGCGGCACCGAGTCGGTGACCACGTAGGTGCTGAGCAGGCCGCTGACGGTGACCTTCGCGAACTCCGTAGTCAGCGCGGCGGCGGCCGCCAGTGCGGCAAGGCCCGGCTCGCCCCAGGCCAGGAGCTCGAACAACTGACCACGGCGTCCGTCGGCCAGAGCGTCTTTGACGGCGAGGATGTCTTGGACGGTGTCGCCGAGCATGGTGTGCCCGAGCCAGAGCGCCGCCCGCGCGGCATCGTGGTCCGGGTGGATAGTGGACGTGTCCCAGCGTGTCTCGCCCTGGTTGCGCAGGTCGACGAGGCAGACGCGCTTTCCTTCGCTGAGTAGGGTTTCGACAGTCTGTGTCTTGGCCGCGGCGTCCTTGCCTTGTGGATGCAGCGCCAGGACGGTCGTGCTGCCGCGCGCACCCTTCGGTTCGAGCAGAACGCACGGCAGCAGCACGCCGGGTTCCGTCTCGACGGAGAACTTGCGGAACGTCACACCTTGCGTTTCTCCGACGACGGCCGGGCCGCGACGGACGCAGCGGCCGTTGTCGCGCACCTTCAGCAATTCGCGCAGCGCGGTGAGTTCTGTCTTGCGCTCGAGCTTCACCGCCGGGGCGAGTGCGCGCTTGCGCAGTGACGGTGACTGAGCCGCGAGGTACTCGACGATCGACGGCACATCGGCTGGGCGCTTGCCGTCAGGGAAGCACATCAGGTCGCGTTCCGGAAGTTCCGGGATTGCGGGCGTCTCGCACGGTAGGCCATTGCCCTCGTCCTTGAGCCAGAGCTTGAACCAGCCGAGCATGTAGCGCTGCATTTCGGGCCAGTACCCGTGCGGGAGTTGGATGGCCTGGTAGGCGATTTTGTCGATGCAGCCGTGGAGGCGGTAGACCTCGCGGGCGGCATTGAACGAGCGGATCATCTCTTGTGCGACGAAGGTCGGGCCGTCCAGGAGCGAGTTCAGGATCAGCAGCGCGTTGGGCGCGCACAGGCCCAGGATGGCCCACTCCTCGGCGATCGGCAGCCCGCCCGGCAGCACCTCGCACACGCAGTTGCAGTTGGTCACGTACGATTCGAAGGTGCCGACCGACACAACCGGCACGGCGGCCTTGACGCGCGGATCCAGCGCCGCCACCCACATGGTCTGGTTCCCGCCGCCGCTGGCGCCCGTGACGCCGATCCGGTCCGGGTTCACGACGTCCAGCGACTGCAGCAGGTCGATGCCGCGCATGTTGTCGACCACCTGCATGCCGAGCAGCGTTTCGCCCAACGAGAGCAGGGAAATTCCGAGCTTGCCGCCGTGGTACTCGAACTCGCCCGGTTTCGTGCCGCGCTCGCCGGACCCGAACGCGTCGACCAGCAACGCGACAAAGCCCGACTTGGCCAGCAGATGGCCGCGGGCAGCGACGCGGGCGGCAATCTTTCCCTGCGACCAGTGCCCGTGCACGCCGAGCACGCCGGGGAACGGGCCCTTGCCGTCCGGAAGGTACAGGTTCGCCGTGACGCGGAAACCGGGCCGGCTCTGGTACGTGAGCTTCCGGATACGGTACCCGTCCTGCCGCAGTTCGCCGTGCACGCACACGTCGAGCGGCACGGCGTCCGGGACCGTTCCGGCAGCCTTGTGCAGGGCGGCCAGAACGTGTTCACGCTGCGTCTTCCAGGCCGCGAGCGTCACGGGCGGCTGGTGCGCCTGGTGCCATTTTCGCGCCTCCTGCCGCAATGTCTCGCGCAGCAGATTCGCACCCGATTCCTGCCAGACAGTCGTGTTCATCGTCAGCATGTCGATTCCCTCTTGGTGTCGGTCCCGCGCCACTGTGCTCCTGGCCGGTCGATCGCCCTCACGACGCGTCACCTGCGGTTGGGCTTCCCGGCGATGGCGGAACCGGATCTGCCTTGCCCGCCGTTGGCGCGAGCCGTTCTGCCAGCAGTGCCAGTTTGATCTTCACGTCGGCGCCGGTGGCCAGCACGAAGTCGATGGCGCTCAGTGCCGCGAACAGCGCGCACAGGCCCGATTGCTCCGCCGCCAGACACACGACCGCCGCCAGGAAAAATGCGCCGCACGCCAGGTACGAACAGGTCCGTGTCAGGCGCAGGCGCGAGACCAGGGCCTGGCGTGTGCTGGTGTTCAACGCCGCGTCGACGAACTGCTGATCTCGAGGGGGCATGAGCAAACTCCTCTCCTGCCGAATCCGGGCAGCCTGAGCGCGGCCCCGTAAGCCGCGCGTTTTCCAGGTTCGTAGTCCCGCCTTCAGGCGGTCCGGGAAACACGTCGATTCGTCGCGTCGGTGCGGTTTCGCATGGCGGTGTCGAACCCGGACCGCGTAAACGCGGGACTACAAGCCTGGCGCGTCCCGGTGTTCCGCAACGCCGCTGCCGCATGTCCCGCCACTACGGCACGGCGGGATAGACGTGGTACGCGATCCGGCCTTGGGAGAGAATGCCGTCGGCGGCGGCTTTCCAGGCGTTCGGATCGTTGCCTTTCGTGCCGCCGAAGTACAAGGTTGCGGCGGGCAGGGCCTGAGTCGCGGCGGGGGCCAAGGAGGCATCCACCTCGATCCGCGCATCCGGGTGTTCGCCGCCCGCCTTGTCCTTCCAGAAATGGATTTGGAACTTGCCCGCCGGATCGATGGCGCCATAGAACAGTCCGGCCGTGGCGTCGAACCATGCCGTGCCAGCCTCTTCGTCGTCCGCCGCATTGCCGGCGATAGCCGACGGTGCGTAGTGGAAGTAAGAGACCAGCGTCCAGGCGCGCGGGTCGGTATTGGTCACCGACAGGCCCTGGACCGTAAACCACGGCTGGTTCGGGTAGACGCAGACGCGGCAGGTGGTGCGAAAGTTTGCTGGCTGCTGCTGCGCGGCCGCCGGCTTGCCGTCCTGGTCGACGGCGGTTTTCACCTCGCCGCCGGCTGCCGGTCCCTCGCCACGGCTCATGTCGGCGGTCAGGAGCAACCGTACCGGGCCGTTCACGACGCGGACATTGTCGAGGCGGTCTGTTCCGACCCACATGTTCTGCGGCAGTGCCTGGTGCACGAGCGGGTAGTAGCGGCCGAGCTCGACTCCGTCCAGCTCGACGCGGTCGAACAGGTCGCCGTCCGTCTCGCTCTTGGTGAGCTTCAGGCGGCCGTTGCCGATTGTGAACCCGTGCTCGGCCGCCGTCCACTGGACCTGCACCGTGCCCGACGCCGGCACGGAGTGCGCGCAGACGGAAACCAGCAGCGTCTTGACGGACCGGGGCGGAATCGCCGGCACCTGCACGGCGAGCTCAGCGCCCTCGGGGAGTGCGTCAAGCTGGAACGGCACGGGCCGCAACTGGCCGCCCGCCAGTTCGGCGACCTGGACCTTGTCCTGGAAAGCGGTCCAGTCGAGGTCTGCGGCCAGGTCTGACGTCTTGAGCACCAGCGGTGTCGGCTGCGTGGCGGCGGCGGACGTGTTGGTCACCACCACCGGGATGCGCCGCACGGCGGCGGTTGCACCGGGCAGTTGCAGGCCGGGCATGCAGAGGGTCTGTTCGGCGCGGTTGTCGCTGACGTCGTACTCGACCACGTCACCCGTGACTTGGGCGGTGCAGAACAGGTAGTGTCCGCCGGGGCTCAGCGCCTGACTTGCGTCGGCAGCCACCGTGGCGGTGCGGCCCGGCGCCACGCTCACCGTCGATTCCCTCAGCGTTCCGTCCGTCCACAGGCTGACACTGCAGTCGGCCTTGACCTTGCCGGTGTTGGCGAGAACGAAGTCGCCCCAGATCTTGCCGGCTGAGACGCGGACCTCCGCGGTCCTGTTGGCGTGGACTTCGCTGGCGCGCGGGTTCAGGCGTGTGCATGCCTTGGTCAGGAGTTCGTAGGGCTCGTCCTGTTCGTTGACCAGGCCGTAGTTCGAGTCTTCCGGGAACCATTCCGAGATGCCCAGCGCCGGCTCGTCCGCCCACATGAAGAAGCTCGAGCCGACCATGAACGGCAGCTTGAACAGCAGCTTCTGGAAGCACTCAAACGCGAACGTCCGCTCCGCCTGCGTGTCGACGCGCTGACCGGCGCCGTGCTTGCAGGGCAGGCCGCTGTCGTAGGAGGGGTACGACCACTCGGTGACCATGAACGGCTTGTCGTGCGCCAGCTTGTGAACGCGTTCGAACATCTCGACCAGCGGCGTGCGTTGCCCGTTGAGTGTGCCCCAGGTCGCGCCGGTCTCCAGGTCGACCCGCTCGTAGACGTTGGTTGTGACAATGTCGCAGTACTTGCCGCACGGGCCCCACGCCGGATCGTAGGAGGGGGAAGCGAGGCCGGCGAAGCGGCAACCGATGATCATGTGATTCGGGTCCGCCTTGCGGATCGCTGCCGTTGTGACCGCGAAGTAGCGGTCCGCGATCAGCCCGACGAATTCGGTCTTGTCCGCCTCGACACACGCCGTATTCGTCCCGGTGAACGTGTCCACTTCTGCGAGCTTATCGAACGACTCGACGGTGGCGCCCCACGCCTTGTTGAGTCGGTCCGCGGTGCCGTACCGTTCTCGGAGCCAGGCGATCAGGGCCTGCTTCGCGGTGTGCGTTGCGGGCCGCTTCATGCACTCGTCGAACAAGCCGTAGCGCACCGCCCAGCTCTTGCCCCACCAGGCGAGTTCGTTGTCGATGAAGTAACCGAACAGCCACGGGTCGTTCCGGTTCGGGGCGCAGAGGTCCTCGGCTTTGCGTTCGCAGAATTCGGCGAAACGCGGGTGGAAGACGTTCGGGAAGTACGAGCACGGCGTGGGTTTCTCGTTGTCCGGGTAGGTGATGCGGAAGTCCGGCCCGAGGGCGCAGAAGTTGCCGCCCATGCTGGCGAACTCGGTGTGGGCCAGGCCCTTGTGGAAGGTGGGTTCGTGACAGCCGGCGCCGAGCGTGTTGAAGCCCCAGGCTTTGAGTCGCGTCGTGGCGCTGTCGGCCCAGGCGGCTTCGGAACCGTACTTCTTCTCGACGTTCTTGTGGTACGGTGCGTACCCGAGCTTCTGACACCAGTGCGCGGTGTAACTCACGTGATCCGTGGACACGGCATAGAACGGCTTGCCCGCCGGGTCGATAACCCACCATACGCCGCGCTTCTTCTCGGTGTGGAAGTAGCCGGTGGCTTTGCCCTTGACCGCGTCACTGGCCGCGGACGGCGGTACGTAGGGCGGGAAGACCTTCTGTGCCGCGGTTGGCGGCGCGTCGACGAACTCGCGCACGGAGGTGCGGACATCGCGGAAGGCGCTCTTGAGCCCACCGTTGTCCAGGGCCGGGCGGCCGCTGGTGACGGCCGGGCCGGAGAACTGCCAGCCGCCTTTCCAGCGCGGCGTGCCGTCGGTCTCCTCGATCGTGCCGGCAATGCCTGTGGCGCTCATCTCGATGCGGAGTCGGTACGGGTGGTTGTACTCCCACTGGAAGGGCGGCAGTCCCGGGAACTCCATGGGCTTGAGCTTGTCCTGCGCCTGCGCCAGCCAAGTGCCGGTCCGCATTTCGCTCAACTCGACGAAGTGTTTGCGCTCGTTCTCGTCGGGCGACTCGACCAGGGCCAGGTGCCAGTAGTTGCGGCTGTCGGAGTGCACCGCGACGCCGGCAATCTTCCAGTCGGTCCGCGTTTTGTCGCTGACGGTCAGAACAGCTTCGACGCGGATCGTCCGGCCGTACGGGCTGGACTGCAGCACGGCGAAGTCTTTTTCGCCGAGTTCGTGGCGCAGCGCGTTGTCGCGGCACTCCCAGCCAAAGCCGCATTTCCACTGCTCGCGCGACGGCGCAACGGCCGGCCCGGGCGGCGTGGCGAATGCCTCGGCAAAGGTGAACTCACCGGACGCGGGCCGCACAACCGCGTCGGTGGCGGACTTCGCAGCGACACCTGACGAACCGGGCTTGCCGGTCGCACAGCCCCAGATGGCGAGAAGACCTGAAACGACGACGGCGACACCCGTGAGAGTCCAGTTACGGTTGTGACGGTGTTGCTTCGGCATATGACGGCTCCTTCTTCCGTGGATCGTCTGGGGCGAAAGTATCCGACCTGTGCAAGCAGCGGATCGAGTCCTGTCACCTTCCGACAGTACCGCGGGCGGCCCT